>JACZJI010000009.1 GCA_014860665.1 Bacteroidales bacterium
TAATGAAAGAAGTCAGCCGGATAAAGAACCGGGTAAAATCTTTACTTTTTCAGTTTGGGATAGACATACCCGAGCGGTTTACATCTGCACAAACGCGGCACTGGTCTAAAGTTTTTATCCTATGGTTAAAAGAGCTTCCCAATTGAGCAGGAAAGTTTAAAACAAACGCTTGACAACTATCTTCGAATAGGTGAGAATTTAAGAAAAGAGTTGTTGCTGCTCAACGGGCAAGTCAGGGACTTATCAAAAAGTGAATCCTACAGGAATAATTACAACCTTCTGATAAGCATCCCTGGTATTGGATTAATGACAGCGATGAGTTTTTTAGTACAAATAGGAGAGATCAGGCGGTTTAAAACTTTTGATGCGCTATGTTATTATGTAGGATTGGTGCCCCGTATGTATGGTTCTGGAGAAAAGATGAGAACAGCAGGGATACTTAAACGAGGACGAAAGGAAATAAAGGTCATGCTGATAGAGGCCTCCTGGGATGCACTAAGGTCAGACCCGGCCCTGATGGCCAGGTTTAACGAGCTAAGTAAAAGGATGAATAAAAATAAGGCCATTATCCGTATAGCAAGAAAACTATTGAGCAGGATGCGGTTTGTATTGATGAACCGGCAGTCGTACGAATTAGGGGTGCTTTAAATAAAATAGAAAATAAACTTAACTTTAAAACTTTGGCAAATCGGAAGGGGAGTAAACGATGTCTTTGAACTGCAGCACTCTGGCCATGGGCTGGAGAAGACCGCTATCAAAAGGTTACGTCCCCTTTCCTTTTTAAATAACAAATACATTGCGGCAAAAAGCAAAATACAGACCGCTGATAGAAGATTGATTAAAGAGGTTTTAAGGTAGTAAAAAATATAGGAGGGTACTTTTCCTCTTACAAAAACAAAAGTAGTTCAATAAAAAAGCCCCGTCAAGGCTAAAATGAACTCCGCTTCGCTCCGGCCTTGACAGTCCTCTTTTATTGAACTAAAACAAGCTTTTGAAAGAGAAAAAGAAAAAAATTTAGCTTTTTGTTTGTTTTTCAACATAGAAGTTCATAAAGTGAATCTAGTGGAAAACAAACGATCAGTCACTTTAACCATTCATCACTCCGAATCTACCTGCTTTTTTAAGTACTCATACATGTAAAATTGTGACCGGATGCGGGTGTCACCTTTATTAAATTTCTTGTAGAGGTTCACCGGTTCGCTGTTGATATAACGGGCTTTAACATTGTCTTTCAACTGCGTCTGCAAGATAAACATCAACTCTTTTTGAAGCTCCGGATCATACACGGGGCAGGCAACCTCAAAACGATGATCAAAGTTTCGAACCATCCAGTCAGCGGAAGTGATATAGTATAATGGTTTCCCTTCGTTGGCAAATACCAGAGCCCTGGAATGTTCCAGGTATCGATCAATAACACCTACAATTTCTATATTTTCATTATATCCCGGGATGCCTGGAACCAACACACAAATACCCCGGCAAATTATCTTGATTTTAACACCGGCACGTGAAGCAGCCACCAGCTTCTGAATAATCCTTTTATCCACCAGATTATTCAGTTTAATAATAACCCATGCCTCTTTTTTCTCCTTAGCCGAACGAATCTCTTTGTTCAGCAACTTAATAAGCTGATCCCGCATAAAATAAGGAGCCACAAGAAAGTGCTTAAAGCTAGGCGGTGTATAGGGAGCCTCGAAAAGGTGGAACAACATATTGACTTCTTTACCGATTTCCTGATTGAAAGTAAACAGACTGTCGTCAGCATAAACCTGAGCAGTGGACTCGTTGAAGTTTCCCGTACTAATGTTGGAGTAGTAGACATTTTCTCCGCCTTCATTCCGTCGGATAAGCATCATTTTGGCATGGACTTTATATCCTGGCAAATTCTTAATAATCTTCACTCCCTCTTCACGCAGCCGTTCCGACCAGTAAATATTGGCTTTTTCATCAAACCTGGCCTGAATTTCCAAAAACACAGTTACATATTTTCCATTACGGGCTGCATTGATCAGAGCATTGATCACATTCGAATCACGGGCAGCACGGTAAAAAGTCATCTTAATAGCCGTAACCTGCGGATCGATAGAAGCTTCACGTAGTAAGTCAATCACATAATGAAAAGACTGATACGGATAATGCAGCATGATGTCGCGTTCGCGAATTACCTTTAACATGCTGGGATTGTCCTTAAGCATCGGGTGCTCCAGTGGCTTAAACCGGGGATAAACAAAATTGTCACCGCCAATGTTGGGAAACGACATAAAATCCCTGAAATTATGGTAACGTCCTCCACCGCGCAAAGTATCTTCTTCAGAAATTTTCAACTTCTTATGCAGTTGATTCAGTAATTTGTTAGGGATGTTTTTATCAAATACAAACCTCACGGGCATTCCCTTTTTCCGCTTTTTGATGCTCTCACTCATTAGCTCGTAAAAGCTTTTGGAAATATCACTATCGATATCCAATTCAGCATCACGTGTAACTTTTACCGTATATGCTTCAATTCTGTCGTAACCGAAGGGTTTGAAAACATCCCTGAGGCCATAGCGAACCACATCGTCAAGCATCATCACAAAACGTTTTTCTCGCTGGTCCGGAAGCAAAAGATAACGCGACAACGCATCAGTCGGTACCATCAGAAGAGCATAATCCTCATCAATTTCTCCTTTAGAATCCTTCAGCACCACTGCCAGATAAATAAACTTATCGCGTAATGCTTCCGGACTGGTCAGATTTTTCAACATGATGGGGAACAGCAACGGTCTGACATATTGATTAAAATACTGGCTCACAAACTGCCCCTGTTCCGGTGTAATTTCCTTTTCGTTTACAAAAAATATGTTGTTCTTTTTCAGAGCCTCCTTAATCTCAAGGAAAGTAGAGTTAAACTTTTTTTCCTGAGCCTCGACAATCATATTAATTTTCTTCAGAATACGTCCTGGATGAAAATCAAACTCGTCATCTTTATTTCCCATGGCTTCCATCCGGCGAAGCGTTGCCACACGGACACGGAAAAATTCGTCGCGGTTATTAGAATAAATACCCAAAAACTTAAGACGTTCAATGAGAGGGTTATTTTTATCCATCGCTTCCTGCAGTACCCTTTCATTAAAATGCAGCCATGAAATCTCTCTGTTTATCAGTTGTTTCTTAGTCATAAAATTCAGTTGTTAAGGCTAAAACCCCCGGAAATAGCATTTAGTCCACTTTACTTCCCACAAAATTAAAGGAATTCTTTTACCAAAAAAAGCCGCCGGCTCTTTGCGACAACTTTATTTTATCAGAAAGTCAAAAGAAAAAATCACATCTGGAAATCCCTAAACGGGAACTACTTCTATTTCCTCATTGATGTAAATCAGAATCTTATCGATATGTTCATATCCCATCTTCTTAAAGACAGCAGCATAATTCTCTACCTGACGGATATGCTCATGCCTCTTTTCTCCGGTCTTATAATCGATAATAGCCAGTTTATCTTCTATCTGGACCACCCGGTCGGGACGCAAGATCCTTTTATTTTCAGCATCAAAAATTTCACTTTCTATTTTCACAAAAAGCCCATCCTGAAAGTAAGGAGCCACTTCCTTAATGGAGATAAGATGATGTAATAGTTTTGAAATCTCAGGCAATTCCTCCGCATCTATAAGTCCGGATAGATGATAACCTTCCACTACCCTATCGATATTTGAAATGACTTCTATTTTTGAAAGCATTTCATGGATCAAATTACCATAAGTACGCGCTGGTTTTTTTCCGAAAGCTTCCCAGAAAACATCTTCCACAGGTGCAACTGCGATATGTTTGTTCCAGGGTGCTGATGGAACGGATATTGGTTCTTCCACCTGTTTTTTCTCAACTTGTTCCTGATGCAGGCCGATTGTTTCGAAATTACCAAATTCATAAACCTGCTTACCTTCCTGCCACTGTCCGTTGCTTACCAGAAAATCACGCACCCATTCAGAGAATTTATCACCTTTATCTTCTTTCCGGAAACATACAATTTCCAGCGCATCGACGGCACGGGTAAATGCCACATAAACCAGATTCAGGTAATCCAGCTCCGTTTTGGCACTTTCATATTCATATATTTCTCCTTTATCGACAAGACTCAGACTTTTGCCTATTTTCAACAGTCCGATGTTAAGCTCCTTCAATTCCGGAAAGTCGATATCCATCCAAAATTCACCTCTGGTATTGGTATTTTTATTGTTGTAGAGATCGACAATTACTGTCCCGAATTTCAATCCTTTTGCCTTATGGGCTGTCATTACCTGCACAGCCTCCAGTCCCTCAGGCATTACGATACTCAGGTCAGATTTTTTTTCTTCCCACAGCTCAATAAAAGCTTCAATGGAACTTCGATAAACCTGTCTTTTCTCGTAAGCAAAATCAAGGAAAAATTGTAAAAAAACATCTGAAGAAACAACATCTGCCAAATGCGGTGCCACTTCATCCAGGATTTCATAAACACTCTTTTGCCGCAAAGCTTCTGCTGAAGGAAGTTGCACATTATACTTTTCCAGAAACCACACCAGCCTGTTGGGGTGCATTACAGCTTCCGTGAAAATGGAATGAAAATTCTCAGCTGAATTTCTCAACACAAGAAACGGTGTCAGAAATTCTGCAAATGCCAGTTGATCATTCGGCTCTGAAAGTAATTTTAAAAATGCCACCAGCATCCTGACCAGGGGAGAAACAGAGAGCTTGAGCGATTCGGAAGAAACTACAGGAATTCCAAGAGACACCAGATTTGAGGCAATCTCCGCTGAAGCCTGATTGGTTCTTGTCAGAATACAAATATCTTTCACAGGATAGCCTTCTGAAACCAGCTTTTGCACATTTTCAACTATCTGCACCAGCACCTTTTCCCTGTAATCTGATGCACTTTCAGATTCTAAAAACTGAATGGAAATATAACCACCTTCCTTTTTCTTTTCAGGAAGGTTCTGTTCCTGCTCCTCGTAAACCTTACCGAAATTTTCTTTCAGCTTTTTTCCTGCAAAGTCGAAAAAGCGGTTGTTGAATCCGATGATCTCTTCCCTGGAACGATAATTAATTTCCAACTTCTGTTCATCATAATTATTCACCAGATTTTGTTCCCGCTGTGCATTCTCAGGATTTTCGGAAGCCAGGAACAACTTTGGCAGGTGCGTAAAAAGCTCTACTTCACCGCTACGAAAACGGTAAATAGCCTGTTTGGCATCTCCCACCAGCATATTGAAATTGCCGTTGGATAATGATTCATCAATGAGTGGCAACAGATTATTCCACTGTAAAACAGAAGTATCCTGAAACTCATCAATCAGAAAATTTCGGTATCTGCGGCCTATTCTTTCATAAATAAACGGTACTGGTTGTGAGGCGACCTCTTCGTAAATTCTTTTGTTGAATTCCGAGATATGGACTTTTTGGGTTTTGGCAGTGTATTCATCGAAGATCAGGCGTATTTCACGGAGCAGCGCCAGTTCGTAAATGTTGTCGTACACCAGTTTCCGTATTGCATAAAATGAAACTTTTCCGGTGATTTCCTGCAGAGCAGTTTTCAACCGCGGAGCAATTTCATCTATCGATGATGACTTTGCAGAATCCAGTTTAGCTGAATACCATACATCCTCTTCAATAGCCCTTTTGATGTAAGAGTTGGGAAACAACTTTTCCCAATTCTGGGGCCATTCTGCAATTCTCTGAAGATAGGACTTCACGCCATTTTTCCCCTGATAAAAATCTGATGCATCCAGTCCCCGCTGTTCAATAAGATTATAAGCCTCACTGGCTGTCTTAATCATGATCTCTTTGGTGGAGAAAAGACTTGCCTGCAATTTTTTTATAATGATCAGAAAATCCTTAGTGGAATAATGTTCCAGCTTTTTAATTTCATGAAAACCTTCTTCCTTCAGCTGTTTTTTAATGAATCTGGCAAGTTCTTCAGTGGGATCATAGCCTCTTTCATCATCCACACGCTTGCGGGCAAACTCCAGCAGGATCTCTGTAAAAGCCTTATCAGTCCCCAACTTATCATAGATTCCTTCAACTATAAAAGGGATAATATCGTCTTCATCAATTACAATTTCAAATCCCTGGGGGAGTTTTAAATCGGTGGAAAAGGAACGTACAACCTGATGGACAAAAGAATCGATGGTACTGACAGAAAAATCATCATAGTGATGCAGGATTTGTGATAACAATTCCCCTGCTCTTTCCGTGATTTGCTCCACTGTCAATCCGGTTTCATTCATAATGTCCCTGCTGAAAGCGTCATCGGCTTCACCCATGGAATATTTCTCCAATGTCCCGATGATACGATCTTTCATCTCCCGGGAAGCCTTGTTAGTAAAGGTGATAGCAAGCAGATTTCGGAAACTTTCAGGTCGCTGAAGGGCAATCTTCAGGTACTCTTTTACCAGTGTGGTTGTCTTTCCTGAACCGGCAGATGATTTATATACCCTGAAGTTTTTCATTTGGTTTTCTTTTCCTCTGATTGTTTCGCCTTATCATTGTTTCTTATCTTTCTGGCATGCGGCTTTTTCTTTTTTCCAAACAATTCCCAGAAATTATCGAATGCTTTGGTGTAAACAATCCCTGCTCCCTGTGTATAAGGCGAAATTTTATCATAGTTAGTATAATAATACCATGAGTTTACATTAGAATGATTAAACGCTTTCAGTCGCCAGCGCCCGTCCTTGGTAAGCTTATAGTCTATATCTACATCACCAACCAGGTTGGAAGTTGAATTACTTTGCTTATCGTACGACATACCAAAGTTCCCGTTAATGGCCAACCGGTCATTGAAAAGTTGTGTAGACAAGGCCAAATCAAACTCTTCTTTGGACATCTTATCTCCGGGCTTATAACTAACACCCACATTTATATTCTTACTTATACGGGAAAGCAGTCCACTTAGCTGGTTACTCAAAATACTGTAATAAGATGAGCTCAACGTAGCATTGGTAATATTGTTCATGGAAAATGAACGCAGTACAAGCAGTGAAATCATCTGCTGGTTCATCAACGCAGTATTGGTGGTATCCAGCTGCGCATATGCCAGACGTTGCAAATCCGGATCGAGATCGGGGAATTTAATCTGGAAGCCGATTTGCGGGTTAAACAGATCTTTGGACATCACAACGTAACAATCCACATTCACACGGTTTTTATAGCTTGCTGTAGTATCGATGGTCACACCCAGTGTACTGATATCAGCTTTCAGCTTATACAAACCTTTGATGTTTACAGTAGCTTTATATGGGTCTCCGGACCAGGAAATACGGCCACCTTTTACCAGCTCAAAATGTTTTCTGACCAAATCAGCCAAAGTAAAATCAAAGGCACCCCGATCCACACTATAGTCACCGGCTAAACTTACATCACCTGATGAATTCACTTGCAACTTAAGGTTCCCCTCTCCCTGAGACTCAATAGTTCCAATTCCTGAAGGAAGATAGATTTTAAGCATTGCACTGGGAAGAATTCCCATGTTGATGTTTATCTGATACTGACTCTCCTGGGTTTGAGAAGTATTCAAAACATTTTCCATTACTTTACCTTTTAAAGTATCCTTTTCAGGTTTCTGGAAAATGATAAAATTATTTTCGGAGAACTCGGAGTCATCGTCCAGCGGGAGCACTACAGAAGTTCCTTTTTCACTCTGCACATTCAAATCCATCTGAATATCATCAAGTGGTCCTTTAATACTAACATCTCCTGAACCAATAGCTGTTCCGTAATAAACCTGGTTCATACTCCGGGTGGTATTGAAAAATAACAGCCTGTTGGTGGAAAGATTAACATCCAGCCTGGGATCATGGAAGTTATGATGCAGCAATTTTCCCTGTACTTCAGCATGATTACCCAATGTGTCATAAAGCATAAACTTACCGAAGTCTATATCATTTTTATTAAAGACAAATGTGTTTTGCTTAAACGAATATTTTGTATTCAGATAGTTGATTACAAGCCCCACATTATCGAGAGTAAGCTCGCCAGATAGCTCAGGTGCACTAAGTGTTCCATGGACCATCACAGTACCTGAGGCTTCTCCGTGAAGTTTGGAAATGTATTCACTCAGGAATGGATTTACACCATTTAACTTAATGCCATTAAAGGTCAGATTCATATCCAGTTGGTTGTCTATATTATACGGGTAATAGAAACCTTCCATACCAAATACCCTTTTGGCACTGACATCTCCTTCTCGGATAATTTGTGCTTTGAAAAAAGCAGAATTATTCACATTGTCCCAGGTACTCAATATATAGGCAGTTCCAAGACCTGACTTGTTTAACGACAAACTATCAATGGTAAGGTTGGCAACACGCGCAAAACTGGTACCCATGTTTGAGATGTTTACATAACCATTCATCTTACCATCAAGGTTAAAACCCCAATGACGCCATAGCAGATTGAGATTGGCAAGATTCCAGTTATGGAAGGTTACTTCAAGAGAGTCCCCCTCTTGACTGGGAATTCTTCCCAGAAATGAGATTCTGGAATCTCCCCCATTAATTAAAAAGTTCTCAAACCGCCATCCTTGCTTGTCATTAATCATGGCATTTTCCGGCTGGATATTCCAGTGCATATCATTAATAAAAACATTTGACTTGTTGATGCTAAGCTTTTGAATGCTATCGTGTTTTAAATAAAGTCCTTCGATATCACCTGCATTTTTCAACTTTGTGCCTTTATTGTTCCAGAACAGTCCAAATTCAAGGCTGTCGTTTTTCATATTCATTCTGGCCACCAGGCTATCCATTCCAAACACCGATTTATCAGTTTTTGTACTGTCTTTCAAAATCAAATGTTCTATTTGACCTTTTACCTGCAGAGCACCTCCTATTGTCTGTGCATGAAGGTTATTATTCAGAAAATTGACACCCTGATACTTCATCATACTGGCATGACCTTCTGCCTCCATTGTATGATTTTTGAAATCAATTTTTGCTTTAAAAAAAGCATCCGGACTGATTTGCAAACCTCCCAGGAACTGGTCACAGATTAAAGAAGGTTTCAGAAGTTCCAGGTTTACATCTATATCTTTGGAAGCATATTCAGGTACTGGAGGCGGCATATCTGTGACCGGGAAGAAATGATTCAGAAACTGACCGGTGGAACGCGCCAGCTCACTGAGTCCGTAATTTCCGACCATACTGAACTTCAATAAATCTGAATTAATTTTCAGCCCCATCCCCTTCCCGGGAATAATATATTTATCCAGAAATATTTTGCTCACGGGGTACTTCATCTGTTTGAATCTTAATTCAGAGTTCGTTAACAATACCCGTGCAGTCATTGAATCCGGATCAAGACCGCGGAAATAAATCTTTCCTTCTGTCTTCAAATGAAAATCTTTAGCAGTCCACCAGTTCAAAGAATCAAAATCTGCTTTATGCAATGCAAGATTAAGATGGAATTCAGGTTTGCTCTTTAGATTCGCAAACCCATCCAGCAACATATCCAAATGCGGATCGTCAACTTTAAGTGCTGTTTTCAATGTATCATGTTCTAACAGTCCCGTAAAATTGACATTATGATAATTATATGAATTAACATAAATCTTCTTCACTGCAAAATGAATATGCATCCCCGATGAGTCTGGTAATGCTTTATTTGTGAAAACAGAACCCTGAAAATCAGCATCACCAAGCATACCGTTTGATTGGATAATTTCATTCAAAGGAAAGTCAGTACCATTCACGTTTAATCCCAGTCGTACAATACTATCATTGTTGGTTTTCAAAGCAATGCCCAAATTAAGCAAACCGTGATCTTTCGGCTTAATTTGTAATCTGGTGACAAAATCGCCATACTTTCCGTCAAATCTTCCGGAGAACTCAATGGGTTTAAACTTTTTAATGGCATCCGGCAAAATAATGTGCGTGGTACTATCACCTGGAATCCCAAACGATTTAATATCAGAAAATGACACCGTCAGGTTTTTGATATCAGCATGGATTTCGGAATTATAAAAATCAGGTAATCCTGTAAAGGAAACATCACCAAAAAAATGTGTTTTTTCTCCGTATTCAAAATTAAGATTAGTACTATGCAGGTCACGTACAGGTCCTTCCACATTTCCGCCCAGAATTCTCAGTGTATTAGGCATGGTAAACATCACACTGGAAAAATATCCTAAATCAGACATATCCAGAACCGATGGCCCAAACTGAGCCACCATTCTTACGGAATCGTTATAATAACTGTAAGTCGCCCAGCTTGGCCCCTGCATTTCATAACTCACCTGAACTTTTGAGTGATTGGCTTCTGCAACCGTATTCTTGAAAATAAAATGCCTTGGATCTATGGTGACATCTGAACGAAATTTCTTGATCTCAAATCCAGACCGTTCCACGGCACTTAAGTCCATTATGACAAAGCGTAATGTTCCGTCGGTGAGATTAAAATTCCTCAGTTTTATGTTTCCGTGTCTTATATCCAGATCATTAAAGTCGATGGTATGGGGTTCAATAGTGTCCTGAATATTTTCGTCGTGCAGTGTAAAATGTACCTGCGACAGATTGATCCTTCGAAAAGTAAGCTTAAAAGGTTTTCCGTTGGATGAAGAAGTAGTATCGGTTCCTGAAAGTTTATTGATAAACTGTATAAAAGAATAATTGTCCTGCCCTTTCCTGATGATCATACGAAGATCGACCGTATCAAGGCTTGCAGACCTAAATCTGAATCTTCCGGCCAATAGTTCAAACCACTCCGGCTGAGCCTTCAGTTCTCCTATCTTCAAAATAGGACGCCCGAGGGTATCATTTAGTTGTACGTCTGAAGCTTCAATACCTTTTATTACATCAATTTGCAATGCTTTCAGGGTTACCATTGTTCCTGTGGTTTTCGACAAATAAGAAGTGACCTCCTGAGCAATGTAATTTTGAACAAAGTTTTGCCGCAACAAAAAGGAAACAAATAGGATAAGCAAAAACAAGGTTAACAAAGTATAAAGCAAAAAGGCTGCAAGCCTTTTTTTGATACTTTTGCTATGTTTATTTTTTTCCAAATGAGTATTTACATATTAGGTATTGAATCATCCTGCGACGACACCTCCGCTGCTGTCTTGAAAGATACGGCTATTCTTTCGAATGTTATCGCCAATCAAGATATACACAAAACTTTCGGGGGGGTTGTACCCGAGCTGGCATCAAGGGCTCACCAGCAAAATATCATACCCGTAGTTGAGGTGGCATTACGCAGAGCAAATATACAGAAAAATCAGTTGAGCGCTATTGCATTTACAAGAGGTCCCGGACTTCTGGGATCCTTGCTGGTTGGGACTTCCTTTGCCAAATCATTTGCTTTGGGGCTTAATATTCCCATTATTGAAGTTAATCATCTGAAAGCACATATTCTGGCACATTTTGTTCAGGGAAATGAGCCTAAAAAAGTTCCTCAATTTCCGTTTCTCTGTCTTACTGTTTCAGGTGGTCATACGCAGATTGTAAAAGTGAACAGTCCATCGGATATGCATATTATTGGTAATACTATTGACGATGCTGCCGGTGAAGCTTTCGACAAAACTGCCAAAATTATGGGACTCCCTTATCCCGGAGGTCCATATATCGATAAGCTGGCTAAGATTGGGAATCCGGAAGCCTTTCACTTGCCGGAACCTAAAATTCCCGGATTGGATTACAGTTTCAGCGGATTAAAAACATCATTTTTATATTTAGTTCGCGATCACTTGAAAGACAACCCGGATTTTATTGAACAAAACAAAGCAGATCTTGCCGCTTCGATGCAACATGCCATTATCGAATCTCTGCTGAAAAAGCTAAAACGCGCTGTCAAAGAAACCGGAATAACGGAAGTGGCCATTGCAGGAGGTGTTTCTGCCAACTCAGGACTCCGTAACGCTATAACTGAGCTGGCTGAAAAAGAAAACTGGACAACTCACATTCCGGAATTTCAGTTCACTACAGACAATGCTGCTATGATCGCTATTACCGGGTATTTTAAATACCTGGAAAAAGATTTCGCAGAGCAGACCATTGCCCCCTTATCAAAAAGCTTGTTTTAGACAGAACATCATACTGGCAAACTGATTTTCATGATCTTTTGATCCTTTTCAGTTTCATTTAACAGAAGTGTAAAAATATATTGTAATGACGCCTAAATGGGCGTCATTACTCTTTTATCAACTTCAAAGAATGTATTTCTCTGCCTGACATCACATTCACAATATAATATCCGGCAGCAAGCCCCTTTACATCAACAGTCATATGAGTCATCAGGTTTCCATTTTGCTCTTTTATCTTAAATCCCGCAAGGTTATAAATCCAGACCTTACTTATACCGTTGCTGGCTTGTACAGTAAAATCATCACCTCTCAATGGATCGGGAAAACAGGAAACAGAACTGACCGCTTTAATGTAGCTTACTGCTGTAGGCGAGCATGAAGTAGAAGCACCTGTCGTTTGATTTATACCGGTTATCTTGGCATCGTAAGGAACAATTGCATTTCCTGCACTGCCGGGAATTGTTACAGACGAACAATTTTTAAATACCAGTCCGCTCACGAAATTAGTAATCAACCCTTTTTGATTTGCCCCGATCTGCACATTATCAAAAATCACACTATCAACATACATTTCAGGTAATCCGTAAATAATTCCTGCATAAGTGGAATTGGTGACAGTAATATTTTTGAACGTAATATTTTTCCATAAAGGCGTAGTACTGGTAACTGCTGCTGCGGTTTGCGCTGAAGCCGGGTAAGGTTCTTTATCGTACCAGCTGGTGATATAAAACGGATATTTTACATTATTCATAGTGATATTTGAATAAGTAAACGAAGAGTCCTGACCACCGCGTGTTCGGTTTGATTTTAGACGGATACCATTGGTTGTTCCATTAAACGTACAGCTATCCACAGTCACATTGTGCACGCTTACAGCATAGCTTCCAACCGAAACGCCGTGGCCATTACCAAAGGTGCAATTTTTAATATTAATATTATGACTGTAACTATCCATGGCTACATTATCATCGCCCTCAGAGAGATTGCAATCCTCAATATTAACTCCGTCCCAGTACCAGGTATCAATAGCATCGGTATTGGGTGAGTTTGCCGGTGCAATAATAGTTACATGAGAGATTATCCCGTTCGAACCCATCCCACTGCCGCTTCTCCCTAAACAGATATGAACATTAGGAGAATCCTTAAGTGTTATATCTTTAATCAAAACCGTATCACAAGCTTTAAAGCGGATCAGATAAGGCCGGTGAATATTTTTATTGGCTTCATAGGCCGTCCACCAGGCAGATCCGTCCCCGTCTATGGTGCCTGTTCCACCGACTTCTATATTACTGAGGTTTTCGCCGTAAATAAAATAAGCATACGAATCCGTGGTTCCATCGTTTGGATATGATCCTGCCGGGCTGCCGTTTCCATCTCCGTAAGGCATCATTTGAAGGACAGCACCTGACGACAAGAAAAGGTTTACATTGCTTTTCATGGTAACAGGTCCACTCAGAAAAGTACCGTCAGGAATAACAACAGTACCTCCACCGGCACTATTGGCTGCTGAGACAGCAGCATTAATAGCCGCTGAATTATCAGAATTTGAAGTGCTCGCACCGTAATTTGTAATTGGAAATTGGGTGGCCGGGATATCCGGCAATGCAATTTGCGCCTGCACAACGACAGGCCAAAACATGCTTATCAATAAACAGATAAGCAGGATTTTTCCACTGTTTTTCATAAAAACAATACTTTATCCCATTAAATGAGGTAGTTCAGTTGAATTATCTTTTAGGTTGCTCGCAAAACCTGTGACAATTATACACTTTATTCTCTGAACTTTAATCAGGTTATTTCATTATTTACATGAATTACAATTCTATGTTTTTAATCTTCTGTCTTTCATTATTACTCATTCATCGCTCAAAATTATTAGTTGGTCTAAGGGTACCTTATTTTCGCCTATTATCGTCTGACTATCACAGGAAATACTTAAATTAGTACCTTTTATTTCTAATCGAAAATTAACCTAAACCATAACAACATGAAAGAACTAATTAAATTCAACCTGAATGGGAAACCGGTGGAGATTACTACCGACAGTGACCGGCTTCTCCTTTGGGTAATAAGGACAGATCTGGGACTGACCGGGACAAAATACGGTTGTGGTGAGAGCCTGTGCGGAGCCTGCACCGTAATTGTCGATAACGAAGCCGTTCGGTCGTGCCAGACAACACTCAAAGACGTAGAAAACAGATCAGTTATTACCATCGAAGGCCTTGCCGTCGACGGACAACCCAATATCCTGCAAAAAGCTTTCATGGATCACGACGCTTTGCAATGTGGATATTGTACGCCTGGCATGCTTATGAACGCATGGGCAATGCTGAAAAAGAACCCCCATCCGACGCGTGAACAAATTATTGAAGAAATGGATGATAACCTCTGCCGTTGCGGAGCACACAAACGTATTATCGAGGCCGTTGAAACTGTATCTAAAGAAATGGGAGGATAAAAAATGAAAGACCACAATTATCTTGATATAGATTTTAGAGACATATCTGCAAATCACCTCGACAGACGTGATTTCATCCGGTTGGCCGGTGGTGGAATCTTCATTTTTATGATCATCGGCCATTTTCCTTCTTTGCTGGCACAGCGTGAAGGACGATTTAACCCACATTCCCTTCCAACAGATTTCAACGCTTTTCTTAGAATCGGTGAAAACGGAAGGGTATCGCTTTTCACAGGAAAAATTGAAATGGGGCAAGGTGTGATTACCTCATTGGCTCAGATGTTGGCCGACGAACTGGATGTAACATTCAATTCCGTTGATATGGTAATGGGCGACACCAACCTGTGCCCCTGGGATATGGGAACTTTCGGTTCCATGAGTACCCGTTTCTTCGGCCCTCCTTTACGTGAAGCTGCTGCTGAAGGCCGGCAGGTGCTCATTGAGCTTGCATCGGAATATCTGAAATCCCCGGCTGACCAACTTATGACTAAAGATGGTATTGTGTATAAGCGCTTGAACAAAAAGCAATATGTTACTTACGGACAACTTGCCAAAGGCAAAGCCATCGGCCGTCATGCTACTGGAAAAGTGCCCCTAAAAACGCCGGATCAGTTTAAAATAATGGGCAAATCGTTCCTGCGTCACGACTCATTTGTCAAAGTAACAGGAGAGGCCAAATATGCCGGAGATATCCGATTGCCCGGAATGCTTTATGCCGCCATTCTCCGTCCTCCGGCCCACGATGCAAAAAGGACTTCTTTGGATCTTTCAGATGCAAAGAAATTCGATGGGGTTCAGGTAATAGACGATGGCGATCTGGTAGCCGTTCTTCATCCATTACCAGATGTAGCGGAAAAAGCACTTTCAAAAGTTAAAGTCACATACGACATTCCTGATTCCAATCTAAACGATAAAACCATTTTTGATTATCTCCTCAAAGTAGCACCCGAAGGTGAAACGGTAGCCGTAACCGGAAACCAGCAACGTGGGGAAAAAGATTCCGTCAAGATCATTGAAAAGACCTATCTGGACGGTTATAAGGCCCATGCCCCTATTGAGCCGCACACGGCAACGGCTCATGTGGAAGGCGATAAAATTACAGTCTGGCCTTCTTCTCAAACGCCTTTCCCTGCAAAAGAACAGGTAGCTGAGGCACTGGGTTTCAAACTCGAAAATGTTCACATTATCTCACCGTTTGTGGGTGGTGGTTTCGGAGGCAAATCAAGAAATCTGCAGGTTATAGAGGCTGCCCGTCTTTCGAAGTTAGCAGGAAAACCGGTTCAGGTGGCATGGACACGCGCCGAAGAATTTTTCCACGATTCCTTCCGACCGGCTGCTGTGGTAAAAATCAAGTCCGGTATTGACAAGACCGGAAAACTTTCGTTCTGGGATTATCATGTTTACTTTGCAGGCTCACGTGGTGCCACTGAGTTTTATTCCATCCCTAACTCTATTACTGTTTCGCACAGTACAGGACGGGGAGAAAAGAGCCCTCATCCATTTGCTGTAGGGGCATGGCGTGCTCCAGGCAACAACACCAATACTTTTGCCCGCGAATCACAAATCGAGATTATGGCTTCGGAAGCAGGCATAGACCCGTACGAATTCCGCATGATGAACCTCACCGATCAAAAGATGAAACGCGTATTGAAGGCTGCTGCCGATAAATTCGGATGGAAACCTGCCAAAGGTCCTAGTGGTAGAGGCTTTGGAATTGCCTGCGGTATTGATGCCGGAACTTCAGTTGCTACCATAGCTGAAGTGGAAGTGAACAAACAGACCGGCGAAATAAGGGTAAAACGTGTGGTAGCGGCACAGGATATGGGTCTGGCTGTTAATCCCGAGGGTGCCACCATTCAAATGGAAGGCTGCATTACTATGGGATTGGGCTATGCACTGGAAGAAGATATTCGTTTTAAAGGCGAAAAAATTCTCGACCTGAATTTCGATACCTACGACATTCCTCGTTTTTCATGGGTACCAAAAATAGAAACTGTTATCTTAGACGCCAAAAATGATCCGCCACAAGGCGGTGGCGAGCCTGCAATCGTCACAATGGGTGGTGCCATTGCAAATGCAGTTTTTGATGCTGTAGGCGCCCGGGTACTGCAAATGCCCATTACTGCTGAGCGGGTCAGAGAGGCAATGAAACAGGGATAAAACTTTAATTGAGAATTAAACCGACTCGTCCGTATTTTATACGGACGAGGTTTTATCCCTTAGGTCATTAAAATGAAAAATCTGTATTTTGATGATGAAATATCTTCTTAATTGTCTTTTGCGGAGGCAAGCCAATCTAACTTTTCGTCCTGTTATAAACAAACCGTAAGAATCCGGTGGCGACAAAGAATCCAAGTCCAATTACCAAAAGGTAATGTCTGAACGGATTCTCCGGGGAGCCATCTGTCAAAGACTTTATCAAGATAATCAACATAAACACCCAGAACAATATTGCCATAGCCCAAAGAAGAATTCTGTAGCGTTTCATAACCGAATCTATTTTCAGAGTCGAATATCTTGTCGCACATAAAAAGTGATTACTCAACAATCTAATCCTCATCAGTTATCATATTCTCAGTGAAACATGTGCACCCATAAAGGTATAAAAATTACAACCACGGCTGCAAGAATAGCTTGCCAATAATAATGCGACACAAACAAGCCACATAATACAATTAAGTAGTTATCTGTTCTTACTTCAATACTACCTTTACTCCGTGTACCATTATATTTTATACTCATCCCATTTGAATCAAAAACACTCCATTGAGTTTTCGACTTGTTATCATACTGCCACTTGATGTGCATGTCTTCAAACAAAGTCCTGGGTTGCTTATTGCCCCAATGATTTATTTTTCCCACCAGCTTATTGTCTTCATAAACTAATGTGTATTCCTTAAAAAATCCCTTTGTTTTGAATGAGTATTTTTTGTCAAAAAGTGTAGCCGTAGCCTTCCGGGAAAAAGAGGCACACTTCAATTCACCTACAGATCTATTACCCGCATAAATACTGTAGCGATTCGAAAAAAATTCTCTTTTCCAATTGAGATATGTTTCCATGATTTATTTTGAATGAGGGGTTTTATTCAGAAACAAATTCTACCGGAGGCACAGAAAAATCTCCTTCCACACTGTACGATTTCTCGCTCCCGTAAGTACCCTTCCATATAGTCTTAAAGATTCCGTTAATCCTGTTTTTACCTATATAGGTTATTAAAAAATAACCTTTGGAGGAATTAGCCCCCTTAAATTCATCATAACTATTCCAACCCAGGCCGCGCTCAACCACTTTATCAAAAATAATATTTGCTCCGGCAGACATATTGGAATATGAGTAATTCGCATAAGCCAGCTTAAAATTGTTGCTATAAGTCAGGTCGCAATAAAAATAAACCGACAACATATCGTAGGTTTTCAAGTCCAGAAAAGAGGTCCCCTCATAGATTATATTGGTATCCCATTCATGAGCCGGACTGTTCCTTACTTGCATCGACTGATATACCTGGTTAAAAGTTAGTTCTCCACTATCCAGGTTGTTTTGTGCCGTGGAAAGCCCTTTATATTTCACATGGATATAATATTCTCCATCGTAATGATTCGTAGTATCCGGAACAATCCAGTTACTGATGTAGTAGGGTTTCAAATAGGCAGTCGGCATTAATTTTTCATTTTTGCTGCATCCTGCAAGCAAAATCAGCGGCAATACAACAAAAAGATTTCTTTTCGTGTGCACTTTTATTCCCAATAAAAGCGAGCTGAAAATTTTAATCAGGTATTTAGGCATTTTCATTTAGGTTTATTGGCAACTAAATTAATAATTATTATGAAAACAAACCTGATTTCCAAAGTTTTTCGTCACTACCCGGGAAATCTTCGCCACAACAAGCCGGAGTGCCGCGGAACAGATGGGAGCAGTTACACAATAGACGGGAGCACCGCAGAATACGTCGGAGCAGTTGCACAACAGACGGGAGTGCTTGCACAATACACCGGAGCACTTACACAACCCGCCGGAGCGCCGCAGAATGGCCCGGACCGATTGCACAGCAGGCTGGACCTCCGCAGAACTGTCTGGACCTACTGCACAGCAGGCTGGACTTCCGCGGAATTGCCTGGATCGATTACACAGCAGCCTGGACTTCCGCGGAACACGCTGGACTGTCTGCTTAACACGCCGAAGCCCCCGGAATAGACCGGAAAGGTTACACAACTCACCGGATTCTTTTATAGTAGACTCTGAGCACAAAATTTTAAATCAGCATACCATTCCTAAAACAGTCTCGTCTTCATATTTTTGACCGTTGTCATTCAACTTCAGACTCCCGTCTTCGGACTTCGGTCTTCTGTTAATTTTCCATTAAAAAAATTAAAAATTTTATCAACATATGACATAATTTCTATCTTTGCGCCAAATTATACAAATCATGACTTTTGTAATTAAGACCAGGAAGCAAATGAAGCGGAATGTAAGACATGACCGGTGAGATTGCTTTGTGGATTATGATACATAAGAGCCCGGTCAAAAAAGACCGGGCTTTTTTTATGATTTAAAACGGAATTGAAACAACTCTAAAAAACGTAAAGAAACATCAGAATGAAAGTTTTTAAATTTGGCGGCACTTCAGCAGGATCGGCCCAGCGGTTAACCAATATCTATAAAATTATCCGCGACCAGGGTACCTGTATGGTCATATTGTCCGCCATGAGCGGTTCCACCAACACATTGTTGGAGATCAGTCGTCTTACGGGCGAAGGGGAAAGAGAAGAAGCAAGGAAAGAGTCTTTAAAATTAAAAAAGCATTATGAGGATACCGCCAGTCAGCTTTTCGAAGACACTCTGGCATCAAAGCAATACATCGATCAGATTTTTGACGGGATCGAAAGCCACATTGCGGACTATCAGGGTAAACTCAGCGAGAATACCATTGTAGCCACGGGCGAACGCATCTCTACTTTTCTGTTTCATCAGTTATTGCTGTCTCATGGGATCTCATCCGCTTTGCTGGATGCTACAACTTTGATACATCTCAACGGTGACAACGAACCTGATGTGGAAGACATTCGTCAAAGACTCCATTCTGCTTTGATCAAAATTCCGGAAGTACAGGTCTACATTTCACAGGGATTTATCTGCAGCAATAATAAAGGTGAAATATCCAATCTGGGACGTGGTGGTAGTGATTATTCAGCCTCTTTGTTCGGGGCAGCAGTAGGATCAGAGGAAATTCAAATCTGGACTGATATTGACGGCGTACAGAATAACGATCCACGTTACGTGGAAGGCACCCACCCTATCCGTAAACTGCTTTTCGACGAGGCTGCAGAGCTGGCCTATTTCGGAGCCAAAATCCTGCACCCTTCCTGCGTGTTACCGGCACAAAAAGCCAATATTCCTGTTTTGCTGAAAAACACACTTCACCCCGATGACCCCGGGACTATGATCAGCAAAGAACGTAACGGTAGTGGCTTTAAAGCAGTGGCAGCCCGCGATAACATCACAGCCATCAAGATAAAATCAAGCCGTATGCTGCTGGCTTACGGTTTTCTGAGAAAAATCTTTGAAGTCTTCGAAAGTTACAAAACCTCCATCGACATGATTACAACTTCCGAGGTCGCCGTTTCCATTACCATAGATGATACCAGCCACCTCCAGGAAATTCTGGAAGCACTCGAATCATTAGGAACTGTGACCGTGGAAAACAACAAAACCATTGTAGGTATTGTCGGGACCATCGTTGCTGACGAAACAGGATATGCCCATGCACTTTTTACAGCACTGAAAGACATTCCTATTCGGATGATCTCCTACGGGGCAAGCCCACACAATATTTCAATCCTCATCAACTCGGAAGACAAACTGAGGACACTGCAAGCTCTAAATTCAAATCTTTTTCAATCCTAAAAAAGACTGCCATGGTTAAGAAAAACATGCTTTCGCGACTGACAAAATACCCGACACCGCTTTATTTCTATGATTTGCAGTTGTTGGATCAAACCCTGAAGGATGCCGTTGATGCCGCACAACCCTACAGTTATCATATACACTTTGCTGTGAAAGCCAACAACAACGACCGGATTCTGGAGTCGATACAACGCCACGGAATGGGTGCCGATTGCGTGAGTGGTAATGAAATTCGTGAAGCGCTCAAAAGAGGTTTCCCGGCAAATAAAATTGTTTTTGCAGGCGTAGGTAAAACAGATAATGAAATCAAGCTGGGACTCGAAACAGATATTTTTGCTTTCAACTGCGAGTCGCTTCAGGAAATAAACGTCATCAACGATCTGGCCGGAAGCATGGGAAAGAAAGCAAGGATTTTCCTGCGACTTAACCCGGATGTGGAAGCTCATACACACAAAAACATTACCACAGGAAAAGCAGAAAACAAATTCGGAATCAATGCTACCGATACCGACATTTTCCTGACGTTGAAAAAAGATTTTAAAAACGTAGAGTTTGTGGGATTGCATTTTCATATCGGTTCACAGATCTGCGATTTTGAAGTTTTCAAAAATCTTTCTCTTAAGGTGAATGAAATTCAGGATTTATTTGAATCGAAAGGAGAAAAAATAAAATATCTTAATTTGGGTGGCGGATTAGGGATCAACTACGCAGATCCTCAGCAAAATCCCATCCCCGATTTCGCCGGATATTTTGAAACTTTTCACAAATACCTGAAACTGCGCCCCGGGCAGGAAGTGCATTTCGAGCTGGGCCGTGCACTGGTAGCGCAATGCGGTACATTACTATCAAGGGTTTTATACATCAAACCCGGTGTTAGAAATCAGTTTGCCATCATAGACGCTTCTATGACTGATTTACTTCGTCCGGCACTGTATGAAGCACAACACAGAATCGAAAACCTGAGCTCAGAAGCAGCAGAAAAGAAAACTTATGACGTAGCCGGGCCGGTTTGTGAGTCTTCGGATGTTTTTGCCCGGAATATTTTACTGGAAGAAACACGACGTGGTGATTTTCTCGCCATTTATTCAACAGGTGCTTACGGTCAGGTAATGTCGTCGTTGTACAACATGCGCGATCCGGCAACCACCATTTATAGTGATGAAGTAGAGTAAGCACATCTGTGTGAAGGGCACGCGCATGTTGCGCGTGCCAGTCGCTCCTCTTCGTCATGACGCCCATAACAAAAAAATAACTCAGGGACATCCCCAAAAAATAAAAAAAGTATTATTTTCGATAGGCGTTTGTTTTATAAATAAAACTATTTTTGCGCCACTTTTTTAAAGTGTAATAAGGGCAGATGACAGGTTTTATCCGTTTATGAAACAGCATCTTGCCCGCAGGATTTTAAACTATTTATATGTATGACGACTTAAGATGAAAAACACCTATTTTGATTTAATTGAGCAGAGTTACTACTTTCCCCAAGAAGGATTTGATCTGAGGGATGGCAGTCTCACATTTCACGGCGTTTCATTAAAGTACCTTATCGACAAGTATGAGACGCCGTTTCGTTTTATTTATCTGCCGAAAATCGGTGATCAGATAAAAAAAGCAAGAAACCTTTTCAACAGGTCCATTAAAAACAGCGGATATCAGGGCAGTTATCATTACTGTTACTGTACCAAGTGTAATCACTTTTATCATGTCATCAGCGAGGCTTTAAAGCACAACGTGGATCTTGAGACGTCTTCATCTTTTGATATAGATCTGATCTTAAGTCTCTATAATGAGAAAAAGATTAGCAAGTCCCGGATTATCGTGCACAACGGTTATAAGACTGAAGACTACCTGAAGAAAATTATTATGCTTCAGGAAAAAGGATTTAAGAATTCGATCGTGATACTGGACAGCACCTCTGAATTAAAGCTGCTGTTGCAACTCGCTGAAGGGAAAAAAGTCAAAATAGGAATCAGGATGGCCATCAACGAAGAGTCTCAATCTTCATATTATACCTCACGATTAGGCATTCCCCATACCGAGATTCTTGATTTTTATGAAGAAAACATCAAAAACAATTCCAATGTGGAGTTGAAGATGTTCCATTTCTTTGTTGATTCAGGTATTAAAGACAACATCTATTACTGGGGGGAATTCCAGAAAGCACTGAGTCTTTATGTCAGCCTGAAAAAACGTTGTCCAAGCCTGGATTCTTTCAACTTGGGTGGCGGATTCCCCATTCGCAACAACCTGGGATTTGAATACAACTATGAATACATGATCAATGAGATCATGAACAACATCAAGGAAACCTGTGTAAAAGAAAACATCGAAGAACCCGACATATTTACGGAGTTCGGAAAATATACCGTGGGTGAAAGCGGCGCCGTGATTTTCAAAGTGCTGGAGACTAAACAACAGAACGACAGCGAAACATGGTACATTATCGACAACAGTCTAATGAATACCATCCCGGACGCATGGGCCATTCACGAAAAGTTCATTTTGCTTCCCATCAACAAATGGGATAAAGAATACCAACGTGTAAACATCGGAGGGATCAGTTGCGACCATTCCGATTATTATAATTCAGAGGATTTAAACCAGGAAGTACTTCTTCCCAAGTATGATAGTGAGGAAGAAAAAGAGCCTCTATACCTGGGATTTTTCCACACCGGCGCCTATCAGGATGCCATCAGCGGATACGGTGGAATTAAACACTGTCTGATTCCGTCGCCCAAGCACGTTATTATCGACCGTGATGCCAATGGCAACTTTGTGGATTACGTTTACCGCAACGAGCAATCCTCTGCAGAAATGTTTAAAATTTTAGGTTACAATAAATAAAAGATGGCGAATTTCGGAGGCATCGAAAATCAATTTGCAGACAAATCCACAGCCAAAGTCTGGCTTCAGTCCATACCTTACGACGGAACCAGCACCTGGGGTAAAGGTGCCGACAAAGGCTTTTCTGCTTTTCTCGATGCAGCTGAAAACATGGAACTTTACGACATAGAAACAGACTTGGAAGTTTATCGTGAAGGTATTTACATTTTGCCTGAAATTAAAGAAGATAGTTCACCGGAAGCCGTTTTTGAAACAGTTTATCAAAGCACAAAATCTTTACTGAAGGAAGACAAATTCCTCACTTTTTTTGGTGGCGAACATTCCATCAGCATTGGTGTTATCAAGGCCTTTTACGAAAAATATCCTGACATCAGCATTTTGCAACTGGATGCTCACGCCGACTTGCGTCCCTCTTATCTGGGAAGTACGTACAACCACGCCTGTGCTCTGCATGATGCTTCCCTGCACACCAATCTGGTTCAGGTGGGAATTCGCAGTATGGACTCGGTGGAAAAGCCTTTCCTGAAAAAGGAAAATTGCTTTTTTGCAGAAGATATGGCTTTTGATGACAGCTGGTTCGAAAGATCTTTGAATAAGTTAACTGGCCCTGTTTACATCACCATCGATCTGGATGTTTTCGACCCGTCGATCATGCCTGCTACCGGAACTCCTGAACCTGGCGGAATGTACTGGAATACGGTGATCCGGTATCTGAAAAAAGTATTTGAAACAAAACAGGTTGTAGGTTTCGACCTCGTGGAGCTGGCGCCTATGGAAGAAAATAAAGCGCCTAACTTTCTTGCAGCCAAACTTTATTATAAAATGTTAAGTTATAAATTTAAAAGCAATGAAAAATAAAGGTCCTGTCAGTAATTTTATTGTTGAACACTACAAACACTTTAATGCTGCAGCATTGATTGATGCAGCTAAAGGCTATGAAAAACACCTGGAAGAAGGTAAAAAAATGCTGAT
Organism: Bacteroidales bacterium; assembly: GCA_014860665.1. Lineage (GTDB taxonomy): Bacteria > Bacteroidota > Bacteroidia > Bacteroidales > F082 > Sulfidibacterium. The sequence goes on from JACZJI010000009.1 coordinate 24,193, forward strand.
CTCCATGGGAGGTGCCATGAGTACCGCAGAACTTGGAAAATCGCTGGCTGAAATGATTAGACAAGATAAAGTACAAATCATTTCCTGCACTGGTGCCAACCTGGAAGAAGACATCATGAACCTTGTGGCTCACAAACACTACAAACGCGTTCCTCACTATCGCGATTTGAGCCCGAAAGAGGAATGGGACTTACTGGAAAGTGGACTAAACCGCGTTACAGATACCTGTATCCCTGAAGAAGAAGCCTTTCGTCGTTTGCAAAAACATGTTTTTGAAATTTGGAAGAATGCTGAAGATAAAGGGGAACGCTATTTTCCACATCAGTACATGTATAAAATGCTGCTTTCGGGAGTATTGGAACAATACTACGAAATCGACCCCAAAAACAGTTGGATGATTGCAGCTGCTGAAAAGAACCTGCCGATCGTGGTTCCAGGCTGGGAAGACTCCACCATGGGAAATATTTTTGCATCCTACTGCATCAAAGGAGAGTTAAAGCCTTCCACCATGAAATCGGGAATAGAATATATGACATTCCTTGCCGACTGGTACACAGAAAATGCCGGAGAAGAAGGAATCGGATTCTTCCAGATAGGTGGCGGTATTTCAGGCGACTTCCCTATTTGCGTTGTTCCGATGCTTTATCAGGATTTGGAAAGAACTACTACCCCATTCTGGAGCTATTTCTGCCAAATCAGCGATTCTACAACAAGTTACGGTTCATATTCAGGAGCCGTCCCGAACGAAAAAATCACATGGGGAAAACTGGGAATTGACACACCGAAATTTATTGTTGAATCGGATGCTACCATTGTCGCCCCCTTGATTTTTGCTTATCTGCTGGGCTGGTAATCAAATTTTATCTGTATTAAAAAAGCCCTGTTCTGGTTCTGGTCTTGTGATAAACAGCAGGAGAAAATCGAGAACCAGAGCGGAAAATGCAGGTTACTGATACACAATGTATCATTATAAAAGTTTGTGTACTTTTGTGTCCTTTTCAAAAATCTGGAATATTGAACGTAAGCAATCTGAACGAGATAGATGGAAATCATCTGTTTCAGAGTTTTCTGGCGGGTGCCTCAAAAATTTTTGAAACGCAACATTACCTGAATAAAATCAATGTATTTCCGGTAGCTGATGCAGATACAGGAACGAACATGGCTTCTACCATGCGGGCCATCATTGAAATTGCACAACCTAATAAAAGTGTAAAAGTCACTGCTGACTCCATCTCAGATGCAGCACTGACAGGCGCACGTGGCAATTCAGGGATTATTTTTGCTCAATTCCTGTTTGGCTTTAGTAACGAGTTGCAAGACAAGGAAACTGTTTCAATTGAAGGATTTGCTTACTCCTTTAAAAAAGCCGTTCGTTATGCTTACGAAGCCATCGCTAATCCGGTGGATGGTACTATTATTTCAGTAATTAAAGATTGGGCAGATTTCATTTCTGCACCAAAAGAGAAGTATCAGAATTTCCATCATTTTCTAGGCGACAGTTTGAAAATAGCACGTCGTTCGTTGAAGGAGACTACCAAAAAGATGGATAAACTCAGTGAAGCAAAAGTGGTTGACGCAGGAGCGCAGGGGTTTGTCAACTTTCTGGAAGGGATGGTGGAATATTTCAAGACTGGAATCACTCCCAATTTGGAAGCATTGAAAATGGCAGAGATTGAGGTTGGCGACGATCACATCGGTCATGACGAAATTACTTATCGCTATTGCACTGAAGCATTGTTAAAGGGTGAGGATCTTAGCAAAGAAAAACTGCGCAGCATAGTAAACAACTTTGGGGATTCATTGGTTATTGCAGGAAATCCTTCCAAAATGAGGGTTCACATTCATACAGATACCCCTTGGAAGCTTTTTGAAAAACTTTCAGCAGCAGGGACTATTATTGCACAGAAAGTAGACGATATGGTACTGCAAAATGATGTCGCTTCGCATCCCAAATCAAAAGTGGCACTGCTTACCGATTCCTCTGTTGATCTGCCCAAAGATATTCTTGAAAAACACCAGATTCAGGTGATTCCTTTAAATGTGCATTTCGGAGAGACATATTATCTGGATAGCGTAACTATCAAGCCGGAACAATTTTATTCCATGCTCGACAAAGCACCGATATACCCTACTACTTCACAACCATCATATAAAGATTTTTACAACCGATATAATTATTTAGCAACGCATTATAATTCCATCATTGGAATTAATCTCAGTGCTCGACTAAGTGGTACCTGGCAAAACAGTTTGAATGCGGCCAACAAGGTTTCGGAACAGACAGGAAAAACTATTGAAGTCATTAATAGTAAAAAAGTTTCCGGGGCATTAGGACTATTAGTTTTGAGGGCTGCCCGTGAGCTTGAAAAAGGAATAAGTCACGATGATGTTGCCGCTCTGTTGCCTTTATGGGCACACAACACCAAACAATTTGCCTTACTGAAAACTCTGAAATACCTTGTCAAAAGCGGACGTATTACCAGAGGCAAAGGTTTAATTGGAAATTTACTGAATCTGAAACCATTGTTGGAAATTAATCAGAGTGGTCTGGTAGAAGAAGTTGGAAAGACGATATCCATGAAGAAAAGCCTGGAAATGATGATGTCCAAAACAGCTGAATACATTCGCGGAAAAAATATTTGGGGCTATTCGATTACACATGCAAATAACCAGGAAAATGCACATTGGGTTGCCCGAAAAATGGAAGTGATGACAGGCAAGAAACCCGAATTTATTTATTCGGTAACACCTGTCCTCATTACCCACGTGGGAATTGGAGCCCTTTCACTTTCTATTTTGGTAGATTAAGTTGATAATTTCCTCTAAGTGATTTACTGAATTTTACGAGCTCACTCAAAACTAGTCATAACTTCTTGTTTATCAGATTTCAATCGTTTGCATAAATTAATTCTAAATTCTGATTAAAAAAAAGACGCCCGTTATTATTTCCTAACTTTGCTAGGCAAAACCGAGCGTTCCTTATGATTACAGAACAGTTAATTAACCCCAAGAGTATAGTCGTTATTGGTGGATCCAATGAAATCCAGAAACCAGGGGGAAAAGTTTTAAAAAACCTCATCGATGGCAATTTTCAGGGCAATCTTTATGTTTTAAATCCAAAAGAAGACAGCGTTCAAGGAATAAAAAGTTTCCGTGATCCGGCTGATTTACCTGATACCGATCTTGCCATCATTGCTATTGCAGCAAAATACACTCCTGACATCGTAGATTTTCTGGCACAAAACAAAAAGACAAGAGCTTTTATCGTATTATCAGCTGGTTTTAGTGAAGAAAATGCAGAAGGGAAAATTCTGGAAGACAAAATGGTGGAATCAGTAAATAAAGTAAACGGTTCCCTCATTGGTCCAAATTGCGTTGGTGTATTGACGCCTCATTATCAGGGTGTTTTCACACTTCCGGTACCTACACTTACCCCAAAGGGTTGTGATTTTATCAGCGGTTCGGGAGCAACAGCCGTTTTCATTATGGAAGCAGGAATTCCAAAAGGACTCTCCTTTAACAATGTATATTCTGTTGGGAACTCTGCACAGATGGGAGTGGAAGAAATTCTGAAACACATGGATGAAAACTTTGATCCTGAAAAGGATTCCAAAGTAAAACTTCTCTACCTCGAAAAAATTAACAAACCACAGATGTTGCTTAAACATGCATCATCACTGATAAGAAAAGGTTGCCGGATTGCTGCAGTAAAAGCTGGTGCTTCTGAAGCAGGAAGCCGCGCCGCTTCTTCACATACAGGGGCATTAGCCAGCTCAGATGTCGCTGTTGACGCCTTATTCAAAAAAGCAGGTGTCGTCCGCTGTTATGGCCGTGAGGACCTTATTAGTGTTGCATCTGTATTTATGTATCCGCCATTTCAGGGAAAGAACATCGCCATCATCACTCACGCAGGTGGTCCGGCTGTAATGCTTACCGATAAACTTTCTCAAGGCGGCCTTTCTGTTCCGGCACTTTCAGGAAAAGATGCCGACGCATTGAAAGAAAAACTATTTCCGGGTTCTTCAGTAGCCAATCCCATTGACTTTCTGGCAACCGGAACTGCTGAACAGTTGGGAATTATTATTGACTCCGTTAACGAAAAATTCTCCGAGATAGATGCCATGGTGGTGATCTTCGGAACGCCGGGATTATCTAAAATATTTGACGTTTACGATTTGCTGGATGAGAAAATGAAAACCAGCAAAAAGCCTATATTCCCAGTTTTACCATCAGGATTAACAGCCAGGGAAGAAACACAGGCTTTTGCAAAGAAAGGCCGTGTTTATTTTCCTGATGAAGTGACGCTTGGAGAAGCTCTGGGGAAAATTTATAACACTCCTGCTCCTGCGCAGGAAAGACCAGAGTTACCCGCAATGGACAAAGACCGCATCCGGAAAATAATTAACGAAAACGGGTCAGGTTATATTTCTCCGGAAGACGTTTCAGCAATATTGGATGCTGCCGAAATATCAAGGGCCAAAGAGTTTACCACCGATCAGGTATCGGAAATTACAGTTCTAGCGGAAAAAACGGGGTTCCCACTGGTAATGAAAGTTGTAGGTCCTGTACACAAGTCAGATGTGGGTGGAGTTTCACTAAATATCAATGACAATGAGCGTCTGGTTTCGGAAATGAAACGCATGATGACTATCCCGGATGCCAAAGGTGTTTTGATTCAGCCTATGTTACAAGGAACTGAAATGTTTGCAGGAGTTAAAAAGGAAGAAAACTTCGGACATATGATACTTTTCGGTTTAGGCGGAATTTTCATTGAAGTTTTAAAAGACGTACGCACCACACTGGCACCGCTGAGTCGTGAAGAAATCGTCTCTGAGATAAAACAACTAAAAAGCTACAAGCTTATCCAAGGAGTCAGAGGCAAAGAAGGACTTGATGAAGATGCATTTATTGAAATCATTCAGAGGTTATCGGAACTAGTAATTTTAGCACCAGAGATTATAGAGATGGATTTAAATCCGCTGCTAGCGACGCCTAATCAGGTAATTGCTGTAGATGCACGTATTCGCCTGGAAAAAACAGAAACCCATTAAAGGTTTTTTTGATAATTTTGTAATAGAAAAATGGACATTTTCTTATCATCATCTAATGCATTTCCGTTATGAGAAACACACCTATAGATTCAAAAATTGTAGATCAGAAAGTTAAAGAGAGCGGTTTACGTTCCGTTGGGAAGGCTTCCATCAGAGAAATCAAGAAATTGATCGACAACATCGAAGCAGCTACCGGCGAAGAGTTTGTAAGGATGGAAATGGGCGTTCCCGGAATTCCTCCGGTAAAAATTGGAATTGACGCTCAGATTGAAGCCCTGAAAAACGGCGTAGCAGCTCTTTATCCAAATATATGGGGGCATCAGGAACTGAAAAATGAATTTGCACGTTTCCTGAAACTCTTTATGAATATCGACGTGAAACCTGAAGTTTGTATTCCGACTGTCGGCTCGATGCAGGGAAGTTTTGCTTCCTTCTTATGTATGAGTCGCACCAACCGTAATCAGGATTCCACACTGTTCCTTGACCCGGGATTTCCAGTACACAAAATGCAACATACAGCACTGAACCTTCGTTACGAAAGTTTTGATGTTTATAATTACCGTGGAGAAAAACTTCGCGAAAAGCTGGAGTCTTATTTCAGCACTGGTCGGTTCCATTCGGTTCTATATTCTAATCCAAACAACCCTTCATGGATATGTTTTACAGAAGAGGAGCTCAAAATCATTGGGGAATTAGCCGACAAATATAACGTAGCAATCCTGGAAGATCTGGCTTATTTTGGAATGGATTTTCGGAAGGATTACTCCAAACCAGGTGAACCTCCCTATCAGCCGACTGTGGCAAGATATTCTGAGAATTATATTCTGTTTGTTTCCAGCTCGAAAATTTTCAGTTATGCTGGCGAGCGTATCGGGATGATGGTGGTTTCGGACAGGTTATTCAATATGAGTTTGCCAGACCTTTTGCGCTATTATTCCACCGACAAGCTGGGATATACCTTGATTTTCGAAACGCTTTATCCGCTAAGCTCAGGAGTTTCTCACTCAGCACAATACGCACTGGCAGCAATCTTTAAAGCCGTGAATGATGGCAAATTCAATTTTCTAGATTATGTGAAAGACTATGGCGTTAAAGCTCATGAAATGAAAGAGATTATGACGAGGAACGGTTTCCAGATAGTATACGATACTGACATTGACCAGCCTATCGCTGACGGATTTTATTTCACCTTTTCTTATCCTGGCATGGATGCAGAAACACTTCTCCGTGAAATGTTGTATTATGGTGTCAGTGCCATTTCTTTGTTAATCACAGGCAGTGAACGAAAAGAAGGGATTCGTGCTTGCACTTCCCTGGTGCGACATGATCAGTTTCCAGATCTGGATGAACGTCTTAAGAAATTTCACAAAGATCATCCTGTTAAATAAGAACTTCTAATTAACATTTGACAAAAAGAAAAGGAGGCCTTTAAAGGCCTCCTTTTCTTTTTGTTATTGATGCTATTTGGCGGGTGGCGTATAAATATTTGTACTAACTCGATATCCCGACTTATCCATATACCAGTTAGCATATTGAGTTCCGCCACTCTGCGCCCAGTCTGCAAAATGGTTGTATGCATTCAGAATATCCACGGTTTCCACCGGATATGCAAAAGATACTGGAACATCCAATGCCCATGGCAAATTCGAAGCAGTTTGATAATATTTCCCAGTGGAAGGATCTGTAGCATCCGCCATTGTACCAAAGTAGGCTGGGTTGGCCAAATCCGTAGGCTTCTGACCGGCCAGGTGTACTTCCTTACCCCTGTCTCCGTTTACGATCAAGAAAGGATTATACGGTGCATCACCTGTTGTACTAACTGCTATAGGATTTTTATAAACAACATGTAATTCATTGGTATCTGGTTGTACGTAAGGAACGTCCTCTTTGGTATTTATGAAAGCTGAACCAGAACTTCCGATCATACTGAAAGCATTATCAAACAGTACAATTACAGTATTAGTCTGCCCCTGTTCAGTTCCATTAGTATTGTTGTGAACATAATTTTCTGTATAATGTGTTCCGGTAACTGAAGCTACATTGGAAGGATCTCCTCCGAGCATAAATCCGAAACCATTTTTCAGACTGGCTCCAACAGCGCGAACTGAATAATCGGTATAAAACTCTACCAACTGATTAGTGGCATTCAATACAGATTTGAAATGATAATCCAGAACCAGATCATTGAAGTCATAGTCACCCATCCCCGGCCATAAATCTTCATAGGCCAATGTTCCCCAGTCTGTTTTGTTGGGATAATATACATTGAAAGCACGGGTCGGGTCGTTCGGGTAATCATCCAGTTGGTCATTTACTCCATCGCCATCGCTGTCTTTAATAGGTCCGGTAACATTAACGTTATCAAAATAAGCCTGACCATTTCCACCTCCATTGTTGGTCCAAATCAGAATATTAACTTTTACAGTTCCCTGGGGCATATTTGCTGCCACAGTCAAGGTATGCCATTTGGTGGAAGGCTGATATTCACCTGTATAATTAAATGCCAAAGGTTGATTCTCAGCATTCAATGGAATAATGTAAAGCCAGTCGGAAAGCCAGGTTCTCTGCCCTACCCCTTTTACATCACAGGTGAAAGTAATCAAATCTCCAGGTTTTGCCGAAATCCATTGTGATGCTCCACCATTTTCATAATAGCGTGGAGTTGCAACCACGTGATTATTGCCATCTTTCACCCATTGCATGAGTCCGCCATAGTAATAATCAGTAAGATACCATCTCCCATCAATAGCATGGGGTGAATTCCAGTAATCAATTTTTCCGAAATCGTCGGTTTCAAAATCTCCGTTTCCGATTAAATTATCAGAAAGCATTGCTTTATATTCTCCTGTAAAGTGTGCGGAAGATACCATGGCTACTGTAGCTTTCGTAGTGGTGTCTGCCGGAGGAATAGTATCAGGAGGGGCACTACCGTAATTTGCTCCAATATTTACGGTAATCCCACCGGCTTTGGTCCCAACGGTAGAGTTTACAGTCACAAACTGGTTACCAGCCACCGTCTGAACATAAATCGAATCAAGTGCAGTGGGGATTCGAATGGTTCCGCTGAACTGCCCTTGACTATCAAAACTTCCTGAGGTAATTAACTTTCCACCACTATCAGGCGCAGCAGTATAGATATTGAAACGACTTTTCTCTTTTGAGAAATCCATGCTGAAAGGCATCTTGATGGTGACACTCTTATCTACCGTTGTTTGAAACGTAAAACCATCAGGAACCAGCAGATCTTTCATGCCGTTCTGGGTATTCGTGGTCGGCGTTACAGCATTCTTTTGACAGGATTGGAAAACAAATGCCACCAAAAGCATGAGTCCAAAAGTTGTGATAACAGGTTTTGTTCTTACTTTCATTCGTATCATCATATTATTATTTCTTTTTATTTACGAATCGAAACTTAAAAACCTAAATGTCGGTTTTTAAGCTTAGTTTCCTTCTTCAAAAAACATACCAAAAAAGGTTATATTTATTAATATATTTATTATCAATATTTTACAAAATATCAATTAAACTAACATTTCCCATTTATGGAATTTTTTCCAAATTTAAAAAATAATCCCGAATCACATAGCTAAGACAACAAATTTCAAATATTCTTAACAGAAAAATAATCTTAACAAACTTCAGGTCAGTATTTAACGTAAGGATAAAAAAGTTTTTAATAAGTTACAATAACGCAAACGTTTGAACACCACAAACAATTAAAAGTTCAAACGTTTGATAAAAAACGAGCGGTTTTTTCACTAATTTTAACCATCAATATTGGCTTAAGGCTATCAAAGCCAATATTATTTACCTACCTTTGTTAGGCGTAAAATTTGAGAAGTTCACCAAAAAACATCACAAATGGGCTATATACAATTTGACAAATCCCAACTTATCAATTTGAATTATTCTCTGGAAAGGGAAAAACTCAGAACAAACAGGGCCGGGAGTTATATAAGCTCCACAATTATCAACTGTAACACGCGCAGCTATCACGGGCTACTCGTGGTTCCGCAGCCCCTTATTGATGATAACAATCACGTTTTGCTATCCAACCTTGATGAAACCCTTATCGCCAATGATTATGAATTTCACCTGAGCTCAAGAATTTATAAGGGCGGCATCATTGAACCAAAGGGTCATAAATACCTTTTGGACTACGACATGGATACAAATCCAAAACTGGTTTATCAGCTGGGGAATATAAAGCTGGACAAAGAGATGATTTTTGCCCATAAAGAGGACAGGGTTTTTATCAAATACACCTTGCGGGAATGCCAGAACAAAGTGAAACTTATTATACGTCCTTTTTTGGCATTTCGCAGTGTGCACTCACTATCAAAAGCCAACACTTATGTCAACACCCAATTCAGAGCAGCGAAAAATGGTGTCAGTTGGCAGATGTATCAGGGTTATTCAAGAGTATACATGCAATTTTCAAAACAAGTTGAATATGTTCATGTTCCTGACTGGTACTACAATTTAGAATACGTAAGAGAAAAAGAACGGGGCTACGATTACCTGGAAGATTTATATGTTCCCGGATTTTTTGAAGTTGAGCTTCAACCCGGTGCCAGCCTGGTAATTTCAGCAGGATTAGAAGAAAAAAGTCCGGCAGGATTCCAGCGTCAGTTTGAAGCTGAAGTCAAGAAAAGAATCACACGAAACAATTTTGAGCATTGCCTTCAAAATGCCGCTGAAGAGTTTTTTGTACACACTAAAAAAACAACAGAAATTATTGCAGGATTTCCTTGGTTTGGCCGTTGGGGTAGAGATACTTTTGTTTCCCTTCCCGGACTTGCATTGACCCGGGGAGATAAAAAAGTTTTTCATGAGGTTGTCAAAACCATGCTAATGGAGTTAAAAAACGGATTGTTTCCCAATCTGGGACACGGAAAACATGCCAGTTACAATTCCGCTGATACTTCACTATGGTTTTTCTGGGCCCTGCATCAGTATAAACTAATTACAGGTTCTTCTGATAAGCTTTGGGAACTTTATGAAAAAAGTATCAAAAACATCCTGAACCACTATAAAAAGGGAACTGACCATCAAATCAAAATGCATGAAAATGGTCTGGTGTGGACTGGTGAGCCAGGGATCCCAGTTACATGGATGGATGCCGTAGTTAATGGGAAACCGGTTACTCCGCGCACCGGTTTTGCAGTCGAAATTAATGCATTATGGTATGATGCCATTTTATTTAGTCTTGAATTAGCTCAGGAAGCAGGAGATAGTGCTTTCGTAAAATCATGGAGCAAATATCCCGAGAAAATTAAAAAATCATTTCTGGATACATTTTGGGATAAATCCAAGGGATACCTGGCTGATTATACAACTTACGAAACAAAAGATTTCAATATCCGTCCCAATATGGTTATTGCATCGGGACTACCTTATTCCCCTCTGACGAATGAGATGAAACGCAGTATTCTGGAAATTGCCAAGAAAGAGCTACTAACACCGCGAGGATTACGCTCCTTATCGCCTCGTTCTGTGGAATACAAGGGGAAATGCATCGGGAATCAAATCCAACGGGATCTGGCATATCATCAGGGAACAGCATGGCCCTGGTTACTGGGCTTTTTTGCCGATGGGTGGCTCAACCTTTACAGAGAAGATGGAAAAGAATTTATCAGCGATATATACCATGAATTTGAAAAAGCTATGAAAGAAGGCGGAGTGGGAACAATTAACGAGATTTATGATGGAGATCCGCCGTCCGAGGCCCGTGGGGCTATTTCTCAGGCATGGAGCGTAGCAGAACTACTACGAATAAATCACTTACTAAAAAAGAAATACTAGTCACTGCTAACTTAAGATGAATCAAATAATTCAAAAACTATAATACCCAAGAAAACGATGAGAGTACTGATGTTCGGATGGGAATTTCCACCCCATATTACGGGAGGTCTCGGAACCGCATGTTTTGGAATTACCAAGGGGCTTTCAAAACATGGGACGGAGGTTATTTTCGTTGTTCCAAAAGCCTATGGCGATGAAGATCAACAAGTCGTAAAACTGAGAAACGCAAGTGATATTGCATTCGACTTGACGGATGAAGAATTCAAAGAATATTGGAATCATATAAAATATATGGAAGTAGGGTCCAATATTATTCCATATGTAAGCCCTGAGGTTTTTTCAAAGACCATTGAAGAAAACATTAAAACAGGTGTAGAATTCACAAGCAATGTTTTTTCACGGCGGTATGAATTTTCTGGTAAATATTCTGCCAATCTGATGGAAGAAGTTGCCCGCTATGCATTGATTGCGTCTGCTCTTGCTTTGAAAGAAAATTTTGATGTTATTCATGCCCATGATTGGCTAACGTATCCTGCCGGAATTGCTGCTAAAAACTCCAGTGGGAAAAAGCTGGTGGTTCACATGCATGCAACAGAATTCGACAGGACCGGAGGGAATGTAAACCAACAGGTTTACGATATCGAAAGACTAGGGATGGAAACTGCGGATGCTGTGATTACAGTGAGTAATTTCACCCGGAACATCGTCATTGAGAAATATGGAATAAACCCGTCCAAAGTGATTACTGTCCACAACGCTGTGGACCAGACTACACCTAATTTTGCGGGAGGCTACACCAAAAACTACGATGAAAAACTAGTAACATTCCTAGGAAGAATTACCATGCAAAAAGGCCCAGAATATTTTATCGAGGCCGCTTACAAAGTATTGCAAAAAACCCGTAATGTTCGCTTTGCCATGGCCGGGTCAGGAGATATGCTTATTCGGATGATCAAACGAGTAGCCCAGCTTCACATTGCTGATAAATTTCATTTCACCGGTTTCCTTGGTGAAGAAGATGTACAAAGAATTTTCTCTCTAAGTGATGTATTTGTTATGCCATCTGTTTCAGAGCCTTTTGGAATTGTTCCACTGGAAGCTATGCGTTCTAATGTTCCTGTTATTATTTCTAAACAAAGCGGAGTATCAGAAGTGCTAAAACACGCTTTAAAAGTGGATTTCTGGGATATTGATGCCATCGCAGATTCTATTTACGGACTGTGCCGTTACGATGGCCTTTCCAAAATGTTCATTAAATATGGAAAGCAGGAAGTTGAAAATCTGAAATGGGAAGACTCAGCTTTAAAGATTAATGAAGTTTATCAGCGTTTATTAAATAGTTAACCCTAAAATTCAAAATAATGAAATCTATTTGTTTCTATTTCCAAGTGCACCAGCCCCAAAGACTGAGAACATATCGTTTTTTTGACATTGGAGAAAAACACAATTATTTTGATACGTACAATAATGAAGTCATTTTACGCAAGGTAGCCGAAAAGAACTATCTGCCAATGAATTCTTTATTACTGGATTTGATCAAAGAATATGGTAGTGCCTTTAAAGTCAGTTTTTCTATCTCTGGAACAGCACTTGATCAATTTGAAGCTTACGGTACTGATGTCCTCGAAAGTTTCAAAAAGCTGGCTGAAACTGGAAATGTTGAATTTTTGGCGGAAACTTACGCACACTCGTTAAGTGCATTAAGAAGTAAAGAAGAATTTACAAAACAGGTAAACGCTCACGCTCAAAAAATTGAATCACTTTTCGGACATAAACCTACTACTTTCAGAAACACTGAGCTCATTTATTCTGATAATATTGGAGCCATGATAGCTGACATGGGTTACAAAGTTATGCTTACAGAGGGTGCCAAGCATATACTTGGATGGCGCAGTCCCGACTTTATGTATGCCAATGCTATCAACCCGAAATTGAAGTTATTGCTGAAAAATTTCAGATTGAGCGACGACATTGCATTCCGTTTTTCACAACAAAGTTGGTCCGAATGGCCTTTGACTACCGAAAAATTCGTGGAATGGCTTAATCAGCTCGATTCAAAAGAAGAAGTTGTAAACTTATTTATGGATTATGAGACTTTCGGTGAACATCAATGGGCCGAGACCGGAATCTTTGATTTTATGAGAGCTTTACCGGGAAAAGTTTTCTCAAATTCAGATTATGTTTTTGCTACACCTTCAGAACTGGGTGAAAAGCTTCAACCTGTTGCCTCGATCCACGTTCCTCACCCTATTTCATGGGCTGATGAAGAAAGGGACTTGACAGCTTGGCTTGGAAATGAACTTCAGGATGAAGCTTTCGACAAATTATATGCTCTGGAGCCTCTGGTAAAAAAATCAAACAATCCTAAAATTCAAAGAGACTGGCTATATCTGCAAACTTCCGACCATTTTTATTATATGTGTACAAAATGGTTTTCTGACGGCGACGTTCATAAATATTTTAACCCATATGGAACTCCATATGAAGCGTTTATTAACTATATGAACGTTTTGTCTGACTTTATTATCAGGCTGGAAAAAGAAAACGGCCCAACTACAGAAGACTTTAAAAATATGAAGGAAACCTTTGATGACCTGATAAACCAGGCTGAAGATTTCATAAAAAAGAAAGTAGATCAAACAAAGAAGAGTACAGAAAAAATACTGAAAGACAAAGAACTGGATTTTGAAAGCATCAAAAACATGTCGGATGCTGCAATAAAAAAATTACTGAAACAAGTCGATATTGAAGAATTAAGCGGAGCATTAGCAGGGGCCGGAAAAGAAATCAGAGATAAAATCATTCCCAATTTAGGGAAACAGGCGCAAAAAGAATTTGAAAAGGCACAGGACAAAATGAAAAATATTTCGGCTAAAGACATTGAGAAATATAGGAAAGACATCGAAGAAAGACTAAAAAACCTCTTCGGCAGAAAATAGCCTGTAACCCGCTTCGGACAAAGAAAAGCAAACTTTTTAATAAAAAAAGTACTAGTTACTTCCATTTTTATTTGCTTTGCATATTCTGATTTTTTGAAATAAACCAGAAATCTATACTGGTTTTTCTATTGGAAAAAATTCAACTTTAGTGTTGAAACTCTATTGACATCCAAGTCAAAACAACTTAAGGAAAAGGATTTTATGAAACCGAATTTAATTTTTGAGACAAGCTGGGAAGTATGTAACCAAATAGGTGGCATTTATACGGTGGTTTCCACGAAAGCCAGAAGTATGGTAAAGGAATATGGAGACCAATATATTTTGATAGGCCCTGACGTTTGGAAAGAAACAAAAGCCAATCCCGATTTTATTGAAGACAAGAACCTTCTTGCAGAATGGCAGGAAGCTGCATTACAGCAAGGGTTAAAAATCAGGGTCGGAAGATGGAATATTGAGTCCAAACCAATAGTGGTATTGGTAGGATTCACGCATCTTTTTTCACAAAAAGACGAAATTTTCACTCATTTATGGAATAGCTTCAGATTGGATTCTATTTCCGGTCAATGGGACTATATTGAACCTGCCATTTTTGGTTATGCAGCAGGACAAACCATCGAAAGTTTTTACAAATTCTATTCAAGTACTCATCAAAATGTAGTAGCACACTTTCATGAATGGATGACCGGTACAGGTGTATTGTATCTGAGGGAAAATCTTCCGTTTGTAGGAACTGCATTCACTACGCACGCAACAGTGCTGGGACGTTCCATAGCTGGAAACGGTTACCCGTTATACGAAAATCTTGAGAAATATGAGCCATTTGTAATGGCTGAAAAATTCGGGGTTATCAGTAAAAACTCACTTGAAACACTCAGTGCCAAACAATCAGACATTTTTACGACCGTCAGTGAAATTACATCAAAAGAATGCCAGCAATTACTTGGTAAACACGCAGATATACTGACACTTAATGGATTTAACAACAATTTTGTACCGTCAGAGAAAGACTTTCCGAAAATTCGTAATAACGCACGGCAAAGAGTACTTGAAGTTGCCTCCAAAATCATTCGCAGACCACTTCCGGAAGACACTTTCATGATACTTAACAGTGGTCGTTATGAATTCAGAAACAAGGGTATAGATCTATTTATAAAAGCATTGGGAATACTTAACAAAGATGGAAATTTAAAGAAACCCATTCTTGGAGTAATCGCAGTTCCAGCAGGTCATGATGGGCCTACTTCGGCTTTTTCAGTGAATATAATTGAAGATCCTTCACAGGAAAATCATTATGTTACTCATAAGTTAAATTACCCGATCGAGGATCCCATTCTTCGGGAAGCAGAAAACAATAATCTCAAAAATCTACCTGATGATCAAGTGCATTTGATTTTTATTCCTGTTTACCTTAACGGTCGTGACGGAGTGGTAGATTTGAGTTACTATGACTTTATCACAGCTTTTGATTATACTATTTTCCCTTCATATTATGAGCCTTGGGGTTATACTCCAATGGAAAGTATCGCTTTTGGAATCCCGACTATCACAACTAGTTATGCAGGATTTGGTAGCTGGGTTCTTGAAAATCTGAAAGAACCTCAACGTGCCGTTCATGTTATCGACCGGAAAAACAAGACCAGCGATGAATCGGCCAGCTTTATAGCATCAAGAGTTAAAAGATGTATGGAGCAGGGGGATCCTCAGGCAATCGCAAAGGAAGCCAGGGAAATTTCCAAGATGTTGCTGTGGGAAAATCTTGACAAAAATTATCAACAGGCTTGGGAAGTTGCTGTCAAAATCGCAAACGCACGCAAAGAAATAGAGGGACCGCAATGGACTGTTCCGGAAACACAGCTGGTTGAACCTACTGGAATTGGCGACACCCCTGTTTGGAAAAGAATTATTGTAGAACCCGAACTACCTGATCCATTGAAACCTCTCAAAGAACTTGCATTTAATCTTTGGTGGTCATGGGATATAGAGGCAAAAGAACTTTTCAGGGAAATCAATACTGAGAAGTGGAAAGAAGTAGAATGGAATCCTGTTCTTTTCTTGGAAAGCCTTTCACTGGAAGAAATTACATCTCTGTCTGAAAACAAAAAGTTTATTGATAAACTTAACAAAGTTTATGCCCGTTTCCTGGAATATATGAAAGAAGAAAAGGATGAGCAAGAGAATCAGGTTGCTTATTTCAGCATGGAATACGGGTTACATAATAGTATCAAAACCTATTCGGGCGGTTTGGGAATTTTAGCCGGAGACTACCTCAAGCAGGCCAGTGATTCCAACAAAAATATGATCGCAATTGGTTTGATGTACAGACAAGGCTATTTTACGCAACTCATCAGTCATCTCGGGGATCAGATAGCAGAATATACTATTCAGGAAACAAATCAGCTGCCTATTGAATCTGTTAAAGATAAAAATGGCAATTCGGTACGTGTGGGGATCGCATTTCCTGGAAAAGTAGTCTGGGCAAAAGCCTGGAAGTTGAGCGTAGGCCGGATTCCATTGTATTTATTGGATACAAATATCAATGACAATAATGAACAGGACCGAAAGCTTTCAGCACAGCTTTATGGCGGAGACAATGAACACAGATTGAAACAGGAAATACTGCTGGGCATTGGTGGGATCAGACTTATTAAGGAACTGAATTTAAACCCGGCAATCTATCATAGCAATGAGGGCCATGCTGCTTTTATTGGCATTGAAAGAATCGACAAGCTCATAGAACAAGAACACCTAAGTTTTTATGAGGCCATGGAATATGTCCGTGCTACAACTCTCTTTACAACACATACACCTGTCCCGGCAGGTCACGACAGTTTTGAAGAGCATTTGATAAGGGCATACCTCTCGCATTTTGCCGATCGTTTCTCCATTTCATGGGAGGAATTTATTGGCTTAGGAAGATTCAGACCTAAAGATGCTAATGAAAAATTCTCGATGAGTGTTCTTGCCACCAAACTTTCGCGCGAAGTAAACGGCGTAAGCCAGATTCACGGACGAGTCTCAAGAAACATGTTTAAGGGACTATATCCTGGATTCTACGAAGAAGAACTGCATATCGGATATGTTACAAACGGCGTTCATTATTATACCTGGACTAACAGCGAATGGCAAAAACTGTTTCATGAATCTTTTGACGAGAAATTTGAGCACAATCAGTCGGAGCCGAGAATGTGGCAGAATATTTATGACATTTCGGATGAAAAGATTTGGGAAAGCCGTTTGACTGTAAAAAACGAGCTCGTGACTTATGTAAAAGATCGTATTCATCATGATTTGACGGACCGTCAGGAAAGCCCGAAACTGACCCTTAAATCATTAAAATATATCAATGACAAATGTTTGATATTTGGATTTGCAAGACGTTTTGCTACCTATAAGAGGGCTCATCTATTGTTTACGGATACTGAAAGGTTAGCCCGTATCGTTAACGACCCGAAACGTCCTGTAATTTTTGTCTTTGCCGGAAAAGCACATCCCAGAGACAAAGCGGGCCAGGATTTAATAAAATATATCATTGAGATCTCCAAACAGGAAGAATTTGTTGGACGTATCATTTTCCTGGAGGACTATGATATGACTATGGGAAAAATGCTGACCAGCGGAGTCGACGTTTGGGTGAACACTCCAACACGTCCATTGGAAGCCTCTGGTACCAGTGGGGAAAAAGCCACTCTGAATGGCGTACTAAATTTCAGCGTGCTTGATGGCTGGTGGGCAGAAGGATACAAACCGGACAGCGGTTGGGCTATCGCAGAAACCCGGACTTACGAAAATCAGCAACTTCAGGATCAGTTAGATGCTGAAATAATTTATAATACACTCGAAACAGAAATTATTCCTGCTTATTTTAATCAGGATGAAAATGGTATTTCCAAAGAGTGGATTAGTCGTATTAAAAATACACTTGCAGAAATTGCACCTCATTTCACAATGGAAAGAATGCTGAAGGATTATGAGGAGAAATACTACAACAAACTGATTGCCAGTAGTAAATTAATGAAAGAAGATCATTATAAAAACACGCAGAAGCTGGCCCAGTGGAAACTTAAGATAAGGCAGTCATGGAACAAGGTTTCGGTTATGTCTATTAGCATTCCGGATACGAAGAAAGGACCTATTCCCTTTGGAAAACTCTTTACTTCGAAAATTATTCTGGATTTAGACAGCCTGAGCGTTGACGATATTGAAATCGAGGTGATTATGGGCAAAAAAGAAGAAGGAGAGCTCACCAAAATTCTTTTAAAGCATTCGTTTGAATTGAAAGAGCAGGATGGCTCAAAAGCAGTTTACATCTGTAGCTTCCCGATATCTTATTCCGGAAAAATCAATTATGCCTTCCGAATGACACCTAAGAATGAGTTGTTGGTTCACAAGATGGATTTTCCACTTGTAAAGTGGCTATAACATTAAAAAGCCCGCATTCAGTGAATGCGGGCTTTTTTCATCATTTATTATCCACTAAACCACAGCAAGCAGACTGATATCCAAACTTTTGATTTGATGTGTCAGCGCACCGACTGAGATGTAATCCACACCTGTCTCTGCATAAGCTCTTATATTTTCTAAATTAATTCCACCAGAAGCTTCTGTTTCGTAACGCTTGGCAATCATCTCAAGTCCCTTTTTCATATCGGCGGGAGAAAAATTATCAAGCATAATCCGGTCAATACCGCCAAATTCAAGAATTTCATTTAACTCTTCAAAGTTTCTGGCTTCAATTTCAATTTTCAGGTCCAGATTATTGTTTTTAAGATATGATTTTACCTTTTCGATAGCAGGTTTTACTCCTCCGGCAAAATCAATATGATTATCTTTAATCATAATCATATCATACAGCCCAAAACGATGGTTTTCGCCACCACCAGCTTTTACAGCCATTTTCTCGACCAGCCGGTTGCATGGGGTTGTCTTTCTTGTATCTAGCAATCTGGTATTCAACCCTTCTATCTTTTGAGTAACTTTATGGGTGAATGTAGCAATGCCGCTCATTCGTTGAATAAAATTTAGAGCTGTCCTTTCAGCAGAAAGCATAGCAAGTGTTTTTCCTTGAATTTCCATGATGATTTCCCCTGGTTTTATATCCTCCCCGTCTTTCTTGAAAAGAGAAATCTCTAATTCCGGGTCCACTGCTTCAAATACCATTCTAGCAACTTCTGTCCCGGCAACAATTCCAGCTTCCTTCGCCATCATTACCGATTTACCTACAGTAGTCTCCGGAACCGTCGCCAATGAAGTATGATCCCCTGTTCCGAGATCCTCATCCAATGCCTTTTGAATCAATTCTTCTATACTCATTTATCCTGAAATATAATTGTAAATTTTGGAAGTCTCGAAAGAAGATTTCCCATTCTAAATTCAGTCAGTTTCCTCAATTTCCATCTGTTGAATACAATAGCTTCCTTTTTTTGGAACCAGGAGAATATAAACATTCCAACTTTTCTTATCGCTAAGGAAACTTCCGATCAAAAAGTATTTTTTACCAGTAAATCCATCTTCTTTCATAGAGAAACTTTTCACAGGATATTTATCAAAGAAATCCTGTAATTGCGATTGAGACCTGACTGCTGTATAAAGTCCCGTAGTACCAGGAAGATCCACGTTCACAAACCCGTCGAAATATTTTTGCATACCAGCAGCTTTGCCAACACTAAAAGTCCTGACAAAGTCCTTCTTCACCTGGTCTGTATTCTGGGAATAGAAAGGAGATGCAAGCATTACCATAAAAAGTGTCAAAACTATGCCTAAGGATTTCATTACTTATTTTTTTCAAAAATACGAATTTCACGTCTCCGATCTTCAATTCAGAAAGGCTTACATCAATAACTATATAGGCATAAGATTTCCACTAACATAGTTGAAAAGTTAACGTATTCTTTTTCCAAACCACTTTTCAATACATTTATTTTATGTTACATTTGAACAAATTTTATTTGCCTCACCATGAGAAAACTGCTAAATTTCATTCTGATTGCCGCTTTTTTGGTAGGTCTCTACAGTTGCAAACAACATAAACCAGATACAACCGAAAATTTCAATACAAAACTTCAGGAATTCAAGAAAAATATTAATAAAGTGGATAATACCATCACAATGGTTGACAGTCTGGAAAAGCAGAGAACACGGATTAATGATGAACGCGATGCAGGGAAAATTACGGACAGTGAAGCTAAAAGGAAACTTGACGTACTTGACAGTACGCTTGGCAGGAAAGTAGCCAAGTCCACCAACCTTCATCCCGCCAAATCATTACCCGATTGGGCATCTGAACTTGGATTAAGAATGCCCGTCGGGATGGAACTCGATACAGATTATTCGCAGATCACATCAGAGAAGAATGACGATGAAGGTTTTAATTCCGTTGTACTGGTTTTCAAAGGTGATTACAACACTGCTATGAAGCAAGCTGCTATTATTGCCCGAGATGCTCATGTACCGCTGACAAAAGAATATAAAACTGCTTTTGAAATGAAGGAAAAGTACGGAGAAGAGATCATCAAAGGTGCAGTTTATATGAATTTTGAATTAGGAGACCCCATTCAACCCAAATATTCCATTGCCATCACTGTTAGCGAAAATGGAACACTGACCATCAGTGCTACCGACTCGAAAGGAATGGAAAGTCACCTTAAAATAAACAACCTGAACGCGCCAAAAGGAACTGATTCATTATAGTTTCCATATTTCCATGTTCAGAAAAGAAGGGCACGTGTCTTTTCTGAAGATATAATTTTGTTTATCTTTCCTATCTGTAATTACAAAAAATTTAATCAATGAAAATAGTCGTTTCAGGCGCCAGCAGAGGGTTAGGAAATGCTCTGGTTAAAAACTTATTATCACAGGGAGATGAGGTTTTTGCTTTTGCACGCAGCACTGAAAATATTTCGAAACTCACTGCTCAAAATACAAATAAGGGGAAGTTATATTTCATGGCTTTTGATTTGATGGAAAAAGATTTCTCACCATTGGTAAAAACCATCAAAGAAAAACTTCAAACCATTGACGCTCTTGTAAACAATGCTGGATTCTTGGTTCCAAAACCATTTATCGAAATGACCGATGAAGATTTTAATAGGATGTTTGATGTGAATGTCAAGGCCCCCTTCAAATTAATAAGGGAGTTATTTCCATTGTTTTCAAAAGGAAGCCATATTCTTAATATTTCGAGTGCAGGCGGTTTTCAGGGAAGCGTAAAGTTTCCTGGGTTGAGTCTGTACAGTGCCAGCAAAGGAGCTCTTTCTATTCTTACTGAAAGCCTGGCTATGGAGTTTGCAAAAGAAGAAATTAAAGTCAATGCTCTGGCACTGGGTTCGGCACAAACCGAGATGCTGGCACAAGCCTTTCCAAACTACAAAGCCCCACTTACAGCAGATGAAATGGCTGAATTCATTGCCTATTTTACGGTAAACGGTCACAAATTTTTCAATGGAAAAATTCTCCCGGTTTCACTCTCTACTCCTTAATAAACCAAGAAAATATTTCAAAGTACCTTTGCAGAAATAATGAGTATGAAATTCATTAAAACCATATGTCAGGATAAGCTGGGAATTCTGATTCTCAGCAATGAGAAAAAAAGTAATTCACTGAATCTGGAGATGCTGGACGAGTTTGTTCAGGCATTTTCTGAGTTCAAAGAAAAAGAGTGTAGAGTTGTAATTATCAGAAGTAATCCGGGTTCTAAAGTCTGGTGTGCAGGATTACGCATCGACCAGCTTCCTGATGCGGAACACGATCCTGTTCCTTATGAATATTCTCTGGAAAAAATCCTGAAAAGCGTTGAAAATTTTCCTGGTATCGTAATAGCCATGATTGATGGTGGCGTTTGGGGAGGCGGTTGCGAGCTGGCTTTCGCCTGCGACATTTTAATTGGCTCTGCGGAAGCATCTTTCGCGATCACGCCGGCCAAAATCAGTGCGCCTTACAATCCAAACCAGGTCAGCAGGGTTTTGCAGCGTGTAGGGAACAATATTGCTTTGGAAATGTTTGCCACAGCTGATGTCATGAATGCAGAAAGAGCTGCCAGTTTGGGAATTTTGAATTATTTGGCAAACAAAGAAAACCTTGAAGAGTTTTCATTGAATATAGCTCGGAAAATTCTTTCCAATGCTCCGCTGACTATCGCTTTAATAAAGAAACAAATTCATGGATTGGCAACACAAACCATGGAACAGCTCACTAGAGATGAAAATAATCGGGAATTTATAAAAACAGTTTATTACAGTCAGGATTTTAAAGAAGGAAAGAAAGCTTTTCTCGAAAAAAGAAGACCTCAATTCTCAGGAAAATAGAAAAAATGAAACGGTATATCCGGAAATATTTTCCGGGATTATTTCCCATCGAAAAATACACCACAGATTATAACTATCTTGAGGTAAACAAGCGTTATGGCAGGTTGGTGCTGGATTCAAAAAATGTAAACTATTCTTTTGGAGCCCTCCATCACGTTTTTCAGAAAGCTTTCTCTTTGACAAAATTTGACGTTTCTTCTTTTCAAAGGGCTTTGATACTGGGATTCGGTGGTGGAAGTGTCGCTTTTATCTTACAGAAAGAATTAGGATTTCAAGGCACTATTACCGGGGTTGAAATTGATGAAAAAGTAATGGTGCTATCGCGAAAATATTTAGGATTAGAAAACCTCAGTAACCTGAAGGTTGAAATTACTGATGCCTATGATTTTGTTTTCCATCAGCAACATAATTATGACCTGATTGTTGTAGATCTTTTCACAGATCACATTATTCCGGAAAAGTTTGACAAAAAAGATTTCCTGTACCAGTTGAATCTACTTCTTGAAAAAGGAGGAATGCTGTTGTACAATAGGATGAATCAGAGTTATAAAGATAAAAACCGGATACAGGTCTTCAGAAAAGCCTTTGGTGACGTTTTTAAGGAAGCCGAAATTTCTGAGGAATTCAAAATTGATTCAAAAAACATAATTTTTTACGTAAAGAAATGAACAACAGAATTATAACATACATTTCGAAAACTCTTCAGATTGAAGAATGGCAGGTAAAAAATACATTGCAACTTCATGAGGAAGGCGCTACGATTCCTTTTATTGCACGTTACAGGAAGGAAAGTTCCGGTGGATTAACTGACTTGGAAATCATCGAATTACTCAAAGTATATGAGCAGCAAACAGAGCTGGAAAAAAGGAAAGAAGCAATCCTAAAAAGTTTGGAAGAACAAGGAATTTCTGATTCGGATTTGCTTGAAAATATCCAGGCTGCCGACAACATTTCAAAACTGGAAGACCTGTATCTCCCCTATCGTCCCAAGCGAAAAACCAGAGCTTCTATCGCTAAGGAAAGAGGACTGGAACCACTTGCAAAAATGTTAATGTCAGAAAAGCCTTTTGATGTGGAACTCACAGCAAAGAAATTTATAGATCCCAAGCAAGAAATACAAAATGCAGAAGATGCACTTCAGGGTGCTCGTGACATCATAGCAGAATGGATCAGTGAAATGGGTTGGGTCCGTGACCTCTTGCGCCAGAAATTCCAGCGTAATGCTCAGTTTTCTTCCAAGATCATTAAAGGAAAAGAAGAAGAAGGAGCCAACTATGAAACCTATTTCGACTGGGAAGAACTGGCTCATAAGGCACCTTCACACAGGATTTTAGCCATGTTTAGAGCTGAAAAAGAAGGTTTTATACGGCTTAAAGTAATCCCGTCACAAGAAGATGCAATAGAAATACTGGAACGCAAAATTGTACGTTCTGACTCACAGGCAGGAGAACAAAAGCTACTGGCGCTGAAAGATTCAGTTAAACGACTGCTTTTCCCCTCCTTGGAAACAGAATTACGACAACAACTCCAGCAAAAAGCAGAAGAAGCTTCAGTGAAAGTTTTTTCGGAGAACCTTCGCCAACTTTTGCTTTCACCTCCCATGGGGCAAGTGAATGTACTTGCTATTGATCCGGGATTCCGTTCTGGTTGCAAAGTTGTTTGTCTTGATAAACATGGAAAGCTGCTCCATAATGAAACCATTTATCCTCACCCGCCACAAAATGAAGCGGTTCCGGCCATCAAAAAGCTAAAAAGCCTGGTAAACTCATACCAAATCGAAGCAATTTCTGTTGGGAACGGAACGGCAGGCCGTGAAACAGAAACGCTTCTGAAAAAGATCAAGTTTGATAGAGAAGTTATTGCTGTAATGGTTAATGAAGACGGAGCTTCGGTTTATTCTGCCTCGGAAGCCGGACGGAAAGAATTTCCGCAGTATGATGTCACAGTCCGGGGTGCTGTCTCCATAGGACGAAGACTGCAGGATCCACTGGCCGAGATTGTTAAAATCGACCCGAAATCTATGGGCGTCGGTCAGTATCAGCATGACATTAACGCCAATCTTTTGAAAGAGAACTTGAAAACCACTGTGGAGCTTTGCGTGAATGCCGTTGGGGTTTCTCTCAACACAGCCAGCGAAGAGCTCCTGACTTATGTTTCCGGGATCGGTCCGGCTCTGGCTAAACGCATTATTGAACAAAGAGACTCTAACGGAAAATTCGAATCCAGAAAGGATCTAAAAAAAATCAAAGGCTTGGGAGACAAAGCTTTTCAACAGGCAGCCGGGTTCCTCAGGATTGAGGATGGAAAAGAACCTCTGGATGCTTCTGCCATTCATCCTGAACATTATGATATTGTAACAAAAATGGCAGACAAACTGAATACGGATGTATTTCAACTGATCGGCAACAGAGAAGTCAAAAAACTTATACATATCGAAGATTTTGTTTCAAATGAAGTGGGACTACCAAGTTTGAAAGATATTCTTGACGAACTGGAAAAACCTGGACGCGACCCGAGAAAAAAGTTTGAGATATTTCATCTGGACAACACTATTCATAAAATTGAGGATTTGCATCCAGGAATGGTGCTGCCTGCCGTGGTCACCAACATTACAGATTTCGGAGCATTTGTAAATTTAGGGATCAAGGAAAACGGCCTTATCCATAAAAGTCAGATTGCCGATGAATTTGTAAATAATCCTGCTGATTACCTGAGAATCAATCAGCAATTAAAAGTCAAAGTTCTGGAAGTGGATTTAGTCAGAAAAAGGATTTCACTGACATTAAGATCTGTAAACTAACAAAATTTATTTCTAAACACTTACATAATAATCTTTTACAAAGTCAACATATTGATTGGTAAACTCTCCGTATTCGTCACGGATCATAAATTTTTCAGTCTGCTCTTCAACAGATTTGTGTCCTATTAGAATATTGATGCGATTGGGTTCTTTGCCCAGCATAGGAAAGATCAGCATTTTCTTTTCCACAAAAAATCCAGCTAATATTGCCTGCTGGAGAAAAAGGCGACTTTCCCGGTAAGGCAAAACCACAGAAATCTTTCCATTCGGATTCAATAGCTCCATGGAGACTTTCAGCAACCGATCATAAGTCAAGGTCTGTGTATGACGGGCCATCCTTTTTTTGGGATCTGTAGAACGCAGATCGTTGACGAAAAACGGCGGATTACTAATAATGAGGTCATATTTCTTATTTTTAGGAGGAACAAAATCATTAAAATCCGAGTTAAAAATCCTAAAGCAATCTGAATAAGGACTTTCCCCAAAGTTTTGCTTCGCTTCCTCAAAAGAATCCTTATCCAGTTCAATAGCATCAACCGACACCTGTGCACGGCTGGCCAGCAACAACGAAATAATCCCGCATCCGGTCCCCACATCCAGCGCTGATCTCACGTTTGTAAGATCGGTCCATATTCCAAGCAAAACCGCATCCGTCCCGACTTTCATAGTCGAACGATGATGATGCAGACTGAAAGATTTAAAATGAAAAGGTCGGGTATCCACAACAATGAGTTTTACGCGTTCAAATACATGTCTATCAATCCTTCGGGAGCTTCAATAAATAGTTTCCTCCGCGTCCGGTCCACTTTTAAAATAACAGGATCATTCAAGGGGATCAGAACTTCTTTTCCTTCATGAAATACCTGCATTAAAGCCTGACATGGGTAATCCAGAATATCAGATACCTCCCCCAATTCTCCAAAAACCTTATCCACCAAGTGAAATCCAATCACCTCATGAAAATAAAACTTGTTCCCGCTTAGTTTAGGAAGCGCTGAAAGCGGCAGATAAAGTTCCTTGTTCACTAACCGTTGAGCCTTTTCCGGGCTATCAACATCCTGAAATCTTACAATTAGTTTGTTGTTCTTCAACGATGAAGATTCGATAAAATGGGGAACAAGACCCTGGTTAATATTAATAAATACCATTTGAAGATCCTCATAAGCTTCGGAGTCATCCACATCAAGGAATAATTGTAACATGCCATCATATCCGTGCAAACGGGTCACGGATCCCAGAAAAAAATAATCCTTAAAAACATCCATATCTAAAGAATATTATTACAGGTACTTTCACGCAAAATTAGCTGAATTTTCCACAAAAAAAGCCCGGTAAAAATCCGGGCTTAATTCAGTCTTATAAAAAAGTCAATCTTATTCCTGATCTTCAGCTTTGGTATCTTCAGCCGGAGCTTCTTCTGCAGCTTCATCAACAGGAGCTTCTTCAGTTGATTCAGCAGCAGCTTCCTTTGAGGCGGCGGCTTCAGCTTCCCGTTCTGCAGTTCTTTTCTTAGCAATTTCAGCCTCACGAGCTTCACGCACTTTATTTTCAGCTTCAAAACGTTTCTTAGCTTCTTCTTTTTCCAGATTCAAAATGCCTTCAGATTTAGAAGTGATTTTTGCTTCTTTATCTTCCAACCAGGTCTGGAATCTTTTTTCAGCTTCTTCTTCAGTAAAAGCGCCTTTTTTAACACCTTTCAACAAATGATATTTGTACAAAACACCTTTATAAGAAAGGATAGCCCTCATTGTATCTGTAGGCTGGGCACCTTTTTGAAGCCAGCTTAAAGCTGCCTCAAAATTCAATTCGATTTCAGCAGGAACTCTTGTAGGGTTGTAAGTTCCAATTTTTTCAATGAATCTTCCGTCTCGGGGTGCACGACCATCCGCAATAACGACGTGATAAAAAGGGCTTCTTTTTTTACCAAATCGTTGTAATCTCATCTTAACTGGCATAACAGTCTAACTTTTAATTAAATAAAAATTTGTAAAAAATCGGCTGCAAATATCGGAACTATTTTTCAATAAAAAAAACATTTTTACAGTCCATAGTCAGACAATGGTTAAACAAATGCCTTAGCTCTGAGGACTTTCATTCTATAACTTTATTCTTTTATACAAAACTTTTCTGGTACGATTTTCGTATAAGAATATAATGTAATCAGGAAAATAGATCAGCCATGAAAAAATTAGTCCTTTGGATCGGAGTTTTGCTGTTTGTTGCTTCCTGTTCAACACAAAAGAAGTTAGCTGAGAAAAAGACAAAACCTGTTGAAATAGAGAAAACGGACAGCGTTGAGTACCAACTGGAAACATTCGATCAGAGATTTGAAAACTGGTACGACTTCCAGAACAACCCTTCGCAGTACCGCACTAAATCGTATTACGAAAATTGGAACAGGCAATATATTGCTGCCTGGGATGCCAAAGCCACGAATCCAATCAGGAATCCATTTTTTGAACCCATTATTGGTTACAACTCAAGTGTCGATTACGGTTTCAAATTAAACCACAAGCTTTTCTACTATTTCCAGTATGTGGAACATGTTTTGAAAAT
This sequence comes from Bacteroidales bacterium, assembly GCA_014860665.1. Lineage (GTDB taxonomy): Bacteria > Bacteroidota > Bacteroidia > Bacteroidales > F082 > Sulfidibacterium. The sequence goes on from JACZJI010000009.1 coordinate 51,644, forward strand.
CCCAATTCTACCTGACGGGCCAAATGTGGCTCTGTACTGACAGATCATTCAGGTTTTGACCAGATCAGAATGACAGAAAGATTTCTTCTGACCAAAATGTTTATTTGTAGCACATTTGGAAGATTTATCTTTTATTATCAATTTTCACATACTCGAGATTCAGAAGGTTTATGGGATTTAGTGTCATTCCCTCGACCCGCTTTTGAATAAACCTTAAAGCTTCATCATAATACAAAATCGCCACCGGTGCCTGTTGCATTACCATGCTATCCATTTCGCGATACAGTTTCTCCCTTTTTCTCTCGTTGATGACAGAAAGAGACTTTTGATACAGAACATCAAACTTTGGGTCATAGAAATGTGTATAATTTGGTCCGTCAGGAGTGAAATTTTTTGAATAAAACAATGACAGATAATTTTCTGCATCCGGATAATCGGCAATCCATGATGCTCTAAAAAACACCAGTTTTGCCTGGGCCTTCATCTCTCGCAAACTTCCGGGAGGCATAATGTTAAGACGAATATCAAAACCAATATCGTCAAGCTGTGATTGAACAAATTTGCACAAATCAAGATAATCTGAAGTTGTAGCCAATGTGATAGGAGGCATTCGATTTTTCGGGCCAAAACCTGCTTCCTTCAAGAGCAGTTTTGCCTTTTCGGGATTGTACAAATATCCGTAATCTGCATTTGGATTGTAAGCTGGTAAGCCTGCTGGAATAATTCCCTTATTTCCAGGAATTCCGATGCCATTTCGTAGAAATTTTATCATCTTCACCCGGTCAATCCCATAATTAATCGCCTGTCTTACTGCTTTTAATCTTAAGGGACTATTTTTAACAATCTGCAAACTGGTATCTACCATCATCCCAAGATATTCAGTGTTCAGGTATGGCATTTTCATCAAGCGGATATTCTTTCTGTATTTGGAGCGCAACTCCCCGGTACGTGTCAGAATTTCATCGCGATATGAAGGCGCAATTCCTGAAATAAAATCCAGTTTCCCTTTTGTAAATTCTAAAAATGCAGTCATCTTATCTGCCAGAAAAGTGATGGCTACTGCATCCAGATAAGGTAACCTGTTTCCGGCGCTATCGAATTCAAAATAATCCGGATTTTTCTGCAACACCATTTCCACATTCTCCACCCAGTTTTTTAAGAAGAATGGTCCAGTTCCCACAGGATGCTTTCTGAAATCCTGTCCATAATATTGGATAGCTTCACGAGGTATCACTGAGCAGTATTTCATAGTAAGGATGCCCAAAAACGGAGGAAACGGTTTTTTCAATCTAATTTGTAAAGTCGTATCGTTGATAGCTTCAAATGCTTTACGTCCATTTGCATCAGCCACATCATCAAAAACCCAGCTTCCTGGAGAAGCAGTTTTAGGTTTGACAAGGCGCTGAAAGCTGTACACAAAATCTGAAGCTACTACCTTTCGTTTTTTGCCCTTAAAGACAGAATCATTATGGAAGTATACGTCATTTCTTAAATCAAATGTATAAATCTTCCCATCATCTGAAACTTTCCAACTTTTGGCAATGGATGGCTTGACGTGCAAACTGTCATCAAGCTTAACAAGTCCGTTGTAAAGCTGATTACAAACCCAGATATGTGCCTGATCACGGGCAAAAGCGGGGTCAAGATTTACGATCTCGGTAGGAGAATTATAATAAAAAATCTGTTTCCCTGGATGGGTATGCGATGTATTATGGCAAGCTCCAAGAATTCCCGCCATCACCAAAAGCCATAAATAATTCAGGAATTTTTTGCTATTCATGACTCAGTAAGTTAAAAGGGAACAGCTTCATGGATTCATTTTTCCACGAAAATAAAAAATAATAAAGCTTAACCGTTATCCGGAAAATGTATCATTCTATTTCAGAAAAGTATTCTTAAAAAGCAACTGGATTTTTGACTTTCTCATTGAGCAAGGCAAAATCTAAAACTTCCAGCATGTTTTGTACATACTTAAAGGTCAAGCCTTCTATATAGCGATCCGGGATTTCAGCAATATCGCTTTCATTTTCTGCTGACAAAAGAATCGTGTTAATGTTCGCTCTCTTTGCAGCCAATATCTTTTCTTTTATACCACCTACAGGCATCACTTTCCCACGAAGTGTAATCTCACCGGTCATCGCCATTTTGTCTTTCACTTTTCGTTGGGTAAACGCTGAAGCCAACGCTGTCAGCATAGTTACACCGGCAGACGGACCGTCTTTTGGGGTGGCTCCTTCCGGAACGTGGATATGAACATTCCAATTATCGAAAACATCAGAATTAATATCAAGATAAGAAGCATGAGCTTTCAAGTATTCATAAGCCAGCGAGGCGGATTCTTTCATGACATCGCCCAGATTCCCTGTCAGTTTTAAGTGGCCCTTTCCCTTGCTCAAACTCACCTCAACAAACAAAATCTCACCACCAACCCGTGTCCAGGCAAGACCAGTCACCACACCAGCCACATCATTATTTATCAGACTTTCTTTATGAAAATGTGGTTTCCCCAAAATAGAAGTCAAATCCTCCGGCTTAATTTTTGGCTCATAAGGTTCATCCATGGCAATGAACTTTGCCCTATTCCTGATGACCTTGGCAATCTGTTTTTCCAGAAGACGAACTCCGGCTTCCCGGGTATAATTCTGAATGATGGCTTCAACTGTTTTCTTCGGAAATGAAAGTTGCGACTTTTTGATTCCGTTTTCTTTAAACTCCTTAGGAATCAGATGTATTTTTGCTATTTCAAGCTTTTCTTCCATCAGATAACCACTCAGGTCAATCACTTCCATACGATCCTGCAATGCTGGATGTACTGTTGAAAGTGTATTTGCTGTGGCAATGAACATCACCTTTGAAAGGTCATATTCAAGCTCCAGAAAATTATCATAGAACGTACTATTTTGTTCAGGATCTAAAATTTCAAGTAATGCTGATTGTGGGTCACCATTGAAATTCTTCCCTCCTACCTTATCAATCTCATCCAGCATAAAAACAGGATTGGAAGACTGAACTTTCTTCAAACTCTGAATAATCCGGCCCGGCATAGCTCCAATATAAGTCTTACGATGTCCACGAAGCTCAGATTCATCACTCAATCCACCCAGTGACATACGCACATACTTACGTTGCAGGGCACGAGCAATTGATTTTCCAAGTGAAGTTTTCCCAACCCCCGGAGGGCCAACAAAGCAAAGGATTGGTGCTTTCATATCGTTTTTGAGTTTCAGCACCGCCAGATATTCTATAATCCGCTCTTTTATCTTTTCCAACCCATAATGGTCTGTATCCAAAACTTTTCTTGCATGTTTCAGATCGAGATTATCCTGAGTGTACTCATTCCATGGCAAGTCAACCATTAATTCAAGATAGTTGAGTTGAATGGAGTATTCGGCTGCATTGGGATTCATTCGTTGTAATCGTGAAAATGCTTCCCGAAAAGTATCATTCACTTCTTTCGACCATTTTTTATCACCAGCTTTTTCAGTAAGCCGCATGAGTTCCTGATCATGGGGTCCTCCTCCCAATTCTTCCTGAATAGTTTTAAGCTGTTGATTCAAAAGAAAATCCCGCTGCTGTTTATCCATATCCACTTTCACCTTTTTCTGGATTTGATTTTTCAGTTCCAGCAGCTGCAACTCTTTGGTAAGTGTTTCAAGCACTTTATGCGCCCGTTCTTCAATATTCTTCATTTCCAGAAGCGCCTGTTTTTCTTCACTGGTAACATTAAGATTTGAAGATACAAAATTCACCATGAAACCGGCACTTTCAATATTGTTGATAGCAAAGACTGCATCCGAAGGAATTGAAGGTGATTTTTCAATTATCTGAACAGACAGATCCTTAATACTAGAGATTAAAGCATTAAAATTGTCAGTGTCGGGAGTTTTTTCTTTTTGGGCATAGGTTTTAACGCTAGCAAAGAAATAAGGCTCATCGCTAAGCATTTCCAATATCTCAAACCGCTTTTTCCCCTGAATAATAGCAGTAGTATTACCATCAGGCATTTGAAGGATTTTGATAATACGAGCTACTGTACCCACTTTATTCAAATCCTCTGCCTTAGGATCGTCAACACTTGCGTCTTTCTGAGCCACAACACCAATTATGTTATTTCCCTTATATGCATCGCGAAGTAATTTGATAGATTTGTCACGACCAGCCGTGATTGGAATTACCACGCCAGGAAACAGAACCGTGTTCCGTACTGGCAATATGGGTAATTCATCAGGAATCTCCTCTTCGTTCATCATTTGCTCATCTTCTGCAGAGAGCAAAGGAAAAAACTCAGTATCAGGGTTCATTATCTCTTGTAATGAAAATATATTTTCTAACGTCATTTCTCAGTCAAAATGTCAGCCTTTGAAAAATTTATTCGGCTGAATTATTAATAATAATTTTTTAATACACTGATATTCTTACACCTAAAAGAAATAGGCTTTAAAGAAAAATATCGTAAATAAGAAAGCTACAATTAACGCACCATTAAACTAATAAGGTAACAATTTGTCAGTATCATTCATTTCAGGAGAAACGAAGACTTCTCAAAAAAGTATCAAATGCAGATGAAGAGATCCTAGTTTTCAGCTTTAGGAAAGGTCATTTCATAAAGATAGGTAAAGATATTCTTTTCCACATCATCGAAAACTTTGTTCCTTCTTTTGAAAACAACAGATGCCACCTCAAAAGCCTTATCTAACTTAAAACGGCTCATTCCTGATTTACCACCCCAGGAAAAGGATGGCACAAAATTGCGAAGATATCCTTCCCCAAAAACATTGGCGCTAACTCCTACAACAGTTCCTGTATTAAACATAGTATTGATGCCGCTTTTCGAATGGTCGCCCATCATCAGGCCGCAAAACTGCTGGCCGGTATTTTCAAATCGTCCTGTAGAATATGACCATAATTTTACCATGTCATAGGTGTTTTTCAGGTTGGAAACGTTGGTATCAGCCCCCAGATTACACCACTCACCCAGAACCGAATTACCGAGAAAACCGTCATGAGCTTTATTTGAATAACCAAAAATCACCGAATTACTTACTTCACCCCCTACTTTTGAATGTGGCCCAATGGTAGTTCCTGTATATATTTTGGCATCCATTTTTACCAGAGAATGTTCGCACAAGGCAAATGGCCCACGGATTTTTGCACCTTCCATTACTTCAGAATCTTTTCCTAAGTAAACCGGGCCATCATGAGTATTGAAAATAGCGAATTCCGATTTCGCACCTTCTTCCAGAAAAATCAACGAAGGATCGCCATTTATGAAGTTGGTTGAACTCAAAGGCTGTGACTTTCTGCCATTTGTCAGCATTTCAAAATCCTGATGTATTGCTTGATGGTTTTTGGCATAAATATCCCATAAATTCGCTACCTGAAACAAAGCTCCTTTATATTCTACAGTCTTTCCAGCAAGTACCCTTTTCTCGATTTTTTTTGCACTCAGAAAAGAGGCAATTGTCAGATCACCACATTTTAGAGATTCACCTTCTTTTAATTTTTTTATCTCATCAACAAGATGAACATCGGGAATTATCGAACCATCTATCAGTATATTCTCTGCTTCAGTTTTAAGCGGATATTTTTGCGATAGATAATCCTGCGTAAAAGAAGATGTATTTGTCTTTAGTAAGAACTCCCATTTTTCTCTAATAGTCAGAATTCCAATTCGGATATCGGCTACGGGTCTGGTAAATGTAAACGGGAGCAATCTGTCCCGGGTCACCCCATCGGATAAGATAAAATTCATGCGGTTTTCTTTTGATTCAGGTTGGCTAAATTACTAATTTCCCCAAAGAAATAGCGACTAGAATTCATAGTTCGTTTTAAATAAGCTCACAGCAAAAAAGGCCATCTGAAACCAGACAGCCTTTATTATTTTAAAAAATCTTTTCTGTTCGATTATTTTTTCTTGTTTTCCTCGAATTTTTTGTAGCGGTTGCGGAATTTATCCACACGACCAGCGGTATCAACAAGTTTCATCTTACCTGTGAAGAAGGGATGTGAAGTATGGGAAATTTCCAATTTTACCAACGGGTATTCATTACCATCTTCCCATTCAATAGTTTCTTTAGTGTTAACGGTTGACTTGGTAAGAAACGCGTAATCATTAGACATATCTTTAAAAACAACAAGTCTGTAATTCTTGGGATGAATATCTTTTTTCATTTTTCTAATTTTTCCTGTTCTATTTTGGGGGTGCAAAAATAAACCCTTTCCAATTATTTTCCTAACGTTTATCAAAAAATTTTGGCATTTTCTATATTTACTTTCTATTAACCCCAAGTTTTAAGTCGCTGTTGAAAAATTTAATCCTGGATCATAAACTTAAAAGAAACTTTAGAGTATCTATCCCGTCAGCATAATCCCACAATTCAGGCTGCTGACTTCCGCCAAGTTGTATAGTATTGGGAAGTAAATCTGCCTGGGACAAAATGCACTGAATCTGTTCATTCCGAACCATCAAAGAATTCCTCAAAGCGACTTCAGAAATATAGTATTCGTAATAAAGTACTCCTACCGGCGAAGAAATCTGCTCGTCTTCCACCAGCAACAGGTTTCCGGTGTCCAGATGGGGCCGCATATTGACAAGATAAATGGCCTTGTTGTACTCGTAATTATTAAAGTATTTATGATGCTCTGAAATATCAGTTCTTTTTCCTAACACATTCAACAATGGTTCAAAATCATATCCTTGCGGGACAAAAATTTTGGCAACATTTCTACATCCCAGGCCATAATAGAGAAAAACATCATCCAAAAGTGCTTCCAGCTCAGGCTGGCTTTCTTTTCCTGTAAGTACGGCAATACCATTTCTATTTTTACGAATGATGTTCGGGTATTTTCCAAAATAAAATTCGAAATAACGGGATGTGTTATTACTTCCAGTAGCAATTACCGCATCAAATTTTTTCAGATGATCATTAGTAAAAGTAATGTAAGATTCAAAATCTGGTTCTATACTCAACAACAAGTTTGCCATGGCTGGCAAAAGTTTGCTATCGTCCGACGACAATCGTGCCAGAATTTTATGTCCGCTAATCAACACGCTGAGAAAATCATGAAAGCCCACAGCTGGAACATTTCCAGCCATCACCACACCTACCGTTTTAGGTTCCAAAACACCTTCCAAACGATAACCAGAAACCCACTTTCTCAGCTTATCTTCCCGCAAACTTTCGCCCAATGCCAACAGCGCATGGTAAACCATTCCTTCTTCAAACCATCCATTGTAATTTTTTGCTGATGCTGCCTCTGCCTTAAGCACTTCTATTTTGTCATTCATGTCCTCAGGGAACCTGACTCCGGCTTCATTTCCAAATGCGTATCGGAGAGCTTTCCCTAAATTCGCGAATGCCTGAATTCTCTTTTCTAAATCCATTTGCTGAAATTTTTGGCAAAAATAGCATCATTTAAAATGCAACAGGTCAAAACAGAAGGATTCTCTGTTTTTATACTTTATAAAGTATAGCCCAGGTAAACGCCAATCATTTTATTATGCGATTGACTGTCGTCGGTCTGAAACCTGGTAGCAGCCACATTTAAACGAAGGTCTAGTGTCACGAAATGCTTTCCAACCGGCTCCATTAAACCTACACCAATAATTCCACTCAGCTGAGCACGATGCTGGCCTGATGTAATATTTGTAGTAGTTTTAGCACCATTATTATCGATTGTTTTTTTTGCGTCCAGTAAATAAGAAAAGGACGGTCCGGCATTCAAATGAATTGTCATTTTAGAATTATATGCTTTTCCAAAAGAAAAATCATAAAGTACAGGCACACTTAAATAATTGAATTTTTGCGTAACACCTGAGCCATGGGTTCCTTCTTCATTATAATTCAACCCGGATTCCAGCATCATCTTTTTGTTTAGGTTGTAACTTCCTGTAAGGCCAAAATGCCCTTCCACAAGTATATTGCTGTTATCATAATATTCTGCCACACCTGATTGTACGGCAAAATTGGCACCAGCCTTTACTCCGTAATGAAATTTCTGAGCCTGAGCAGGTGCACTGAATGTCAGGGCAGCAACCACTAACAAACCAATCATTTTTAAATTTTTCATCTTTTAGATTTTTAAGAATTTGTTTTATGGTCAAGCAAATTTTATACCACATTTTGACCATTTATGTTTTTTAGTTTAATAGAATTAAAACAATTCTTAAC
>JACZJI010000090.1 GCA_014860665.1 Bacteroidales bacterium
TACCGTTCAGGTGCCGAACCGGTAAAAATCACAGAAGGTTACAATGTTTCAGAAACCGTGTACGCAGGCAGTGTAACGTTGCTGGCTTAATCTTTGATTTTTTACAGACAAAGAAAGCTGCCCTTAGGTGGCTTTTTTTGTTTTACCCGTCTGACAAGAGACAATGGGACAGCGTGATGAATCTATTTATCCAATACACAGATCCTTCACTTCGTTCAGGATGAAAAAAAAGTTACGCGAGGCAAACACACCAGTAGCAGACTCTCACGTCCCGAAGAATCAGGACTCAGAGTTAAATGAGGGTAAAAAACAGAACCCCGTGCCATTCTGAAGGACCAGTGAACGGGGTTGCGTGAAACAGAAGTCTTTTTTTTTTGCAGCAGATCAGGCTCTGTTCAAGGCTATTGTAAAAGTGCTGCCAGCTCCGAGTTCACTTTCCACTTTTATTTGCCCATCCTGGGCTTCAATAAATTCTTTGCTGATTGCCAGTCCCAACCCCGTTCCTTCCTTTGATGTCCCCGGAACTCTGAAGTAACGGTCAAAAATCTTCTCCTTATATTTAGGATCAATACCTTTGCCTGTGTCTTTCACTGCAAATTCCACCTGCTTTTCTTTCGGTGTTATGCTGAGATAAACGGTAGAATTGTCATATGAATAACGAATGGCATTAGATATAAGATTTGTCAGCACCCAGGCTGTTTTTTCCCTATCCGCGTAAACCTGTGGCAGGTTTTCAGGGACATCGATTTTGAACTTAATCTTCATCTGATCGGCAAGTATTTTGTTGGCATTGATAGCGTACGTCAGCATTTCTTTAGGATCGGCACTTAAAATAGAAAGCTGGATATTGCCGCTTTCCACCTGTGTCATATTCAACAACTCACTTGTAATCTTCAATAGTTGTCCCGCATCCTCTTTGATACTTTCCAACAGGCTTTTTTGATCTTCGTTCAATACACCTATTTTTTCGTTTTCCAATAATTGAATACTCATTTTAATGGAAGAAATAGGGGTTTTAAATTCATGGGAAACATTTGCAATGAAATTCGTTTTGGCAGTATCCAGTGCTTTATATTCCGTTATATTTCTCAGGATAATTACATAACCTATCAATACTTTATTGGTTTCTCCGGTAGGAACAGCCGAAATGGCTACAATCTCCTTTTCAAAGTAACCTTCTTTTCCATTGGCAAATATCCGGATGGGCTTACTTTTTTCTTTTGAATTGATTTGGGCAGGAGAAATCAGGTCTGCAGTCAGGTTTCTTATCAAATCGTTTTTTGCAGATAAGACTGATACCGGTTTATCAAGCAAATCGTACTGTTGTAAGCCAATGATATTTGCAGCAAAATCATTTACAAAAATGATTCTCATATTTTCATCAAGACCGATGACCGGGTCTTTCATGTTATTAACGATGGTCTCAATGCGTTTTTTTTCCATCATAAGTCTTGCCAGGCTGCTGTTGTTGTATTCCTCCAGCTTTTGCGCCATGGTATTAAAAGAAAGGGCAAGCTCTCCGAATTCGCTGTTACTTACAAAATGAACGCGTTGTGAATAATCTTTTGCGGCGATACGTTTAATACTTTCTGTCAGTTCTTTAATGGGATTTGCAATGTTCCCCGGGAGGTTTATCTGCAAAACGATGGCAATAACAAAACAGGAAATACTGGCAATGGCAATCCAGAATGTAGCTGTGTGGGCAGTGTGCTTTGCAATTTCACTTTTACGCTGAATGGCTCTCATGTTCATTTCCATGATGTCCAGAATGGTTTTCCTCATTTTGGGAAGCAGGTCTTTGGAATGCGTAAGTTTATATTCGTTGAAATAGTTGCGCAGGGCGAATGTGGCAGCCTGCTCACCTTTTTCCGTAATATTCGTCTCCTGCTTCCGTAAATCCGATTCGAACCTTTGAAGAGAGGCTGCATCATCATTTCCCAATGCAATCAGCATATCCCGGGTATACTCCAGCGTATTATAATTTTCCGAGAGCACATTCTCGATATTTGACTTCAGGAGTTGGGTATAGTTTTCGCTTAGTACCCCTAACAATATAATGAGGAGAAAAAGCAGTCCAACTCCCAGAGTAAGTTTGGTTTTAATTTTCATTATGAAAGAATTACTAAATCAATACTTTTTGAAGATAATTTTTTAAGCAGCCCATTAAACACATTTGATGAAATGAGCATTTTCCACAGGTTCAGATGAGGCTTGCCAACACAAATTGTTGTTATGCTTCTTTCATTAGCTTTTTCGATAATTTCTTTTGCTATATCTGAACCTTTGACCTTAATAATTTCCGCTCCCAGTTCCGTTGCCAATTTGAAATTGTCTATCAGGTGCCGTTGTTTGCTTGAAGATATTCTGTTGCCGTCTTCACGCGGAGTCTGAACATACAAAACATACCACTTGCTATTGTAATAATTGGCAAGGCGGGAGGTCTTACGAATGATGTTTCTTGCACTTTTTTCGTTGCTGTTAATGCAGGCTAAAAAACATTCACGATTCGATAATGTCTTTACTTCATTTTCGACTTTTCTTTCTACCTGTGAAGCTACTTCTTTTAAAGCGAGTTCCCGTAACTGTAATATATTTTCACTTTTAAAGAAATTCTGAAGAGCGCTTTCAATTTTCTTTGCATTATAAATTTTTCCAGCTTTCAACCGTTCCACCAGTTCGTCTGCAGTAAGGTCTATGTTCACCACTTCGTCAGCATTAGAGATAAAGGAATCAGGAACCCGTTCCTTTACTTCAATGCCTGTAATAGACATCACTTCTTCATTCAAACTTTCGATATGCTGAATGTTTAAAGCGGAGATAACATTAATTCCTGCGGAAAGAATATCCAGAACGTCCTGCCATCGTTTTTCGTTTTTACTTCCGTCGATATTACTGTGTGCCAGTTCGTCTATAATAACTACTTCGGGTCGCAGGTTAATGATGGCCTCCACGTCCATCTCTTCTATTTCTTTACCCTTGTAAAATATTTTTTTTCTGGGAATTAACGGCAGTCCCTGCAAAAGTTCCTCAGTTTCTTTTCTTCCATGCGTTTCAATATAACCGATCTTTACATCAATACCGTCAGTCAGCAAAGAACGTGTTTCCTGCAACATACGATATGTTTTTCCTACACCGGCAATCATTCCAATGTAGATTTTAAATTTTCCCCGCCTGGATTTTTTAATCAGGTCCAGAAAATGTTGCACCGTGTCGTCTTTTACATTCATTGAAACAAAATTCTATAATTCATTAAATAAGGTCGCAACAAGTAATTTTTTTATAAATATAATTCAAAACAATGTGAAACAGATGACTCTAGTTTCCGGGTGTTTTCAGACTGTCCAGCGCAATATTCAATTTCAGGACATTCACGGTGGTGGGGCCGAATAGTCCGAGCAGAGGTCTGTTTGTGTATTTTTCAACTAATTTTCTCAGGGCACCTTCGGAAATATTTCTGATTTTGGCTATACGCTTTACCTGTATCAGTGCTGCCTGCGGTGAGATGTCGGGATCTAATCCGCTTCCTGAAGCTGTAACAAGCAGTGCAGGGATCTCATTTCGTGAAATTACGGGATTGTGCACCATAAAAGTGTCGATTCTGGCTTGCACAAGTTTCAGGTATTGAGGGTTGGAAGGGCCTTTGTTGCTGGCCCCCGAATTGGCTGCATTGTAATCAGTTTCCGAAGGCCTTGACCAAAAATATCTATCCTCAGTAAAAGACTGTCCTATATTTGTGTAGTAAGTTTTATTCCTGAAAGTAACGGTTTCACCCTGTCCCCGATTGGGTGCTAGCTGTGCTATTCCTAAGATTATAAGGGTGTAAAAACCTGAAAAGAACAGTATCAGGACCAGTGTCAACCTGATAGATTTTAACAAATTGCTTTTCATTTTCATAAGTTTAATAAAAAACGGTACTCTCTATAAAAAGAAAGAAACCACGAGGTCGATTAATTTGATGCCGATAAAAGGAATTATAATTCCTCCCAGTCCGTAGATAAAAAGATTTCTGCGGAGCAGTGCACTTGCACCGACCGGCTTGTATTTTACACCCTTCAAAGCCAGCGGGATCAACATGGGGATGATAAGGGCATTAAAAATTACAGCAGAAAGAATAGCGCTTCCGGGACTATGCAGGTGCATAATATTAAGGCTTTGCAAAGAAGGAATGGTCACTATGAATAAAGCCGGGATGATAGCAAAATATTTGGCCACATCATTGGCTATGCTGAAGGTTGTGAGTGAACCCCGGGTCATTAAAAGCTGTTTTCCGATTTCAACCACTTCGATCAGCTTGGTGGGGTCGTTATCCAGATCGACCATATTTCCAGCTTCTTTGGCGGCTTGTGTTCCGCTGTTCATTGCTACACCTACATCTGCCTGTGCAAGTGCGGGAGCATCGTTGGTGCCATCTCCCATCATAGCCACCAGTCTGCCTTCTGCCTGTTCTTTTTTGATATAGCTCAATTTGTCTTCCGGTCTTGCTTCGGCAATAAAATCATCCACGCCTGCTTTATCGGCAATGTATTTTGCCGTTAGTGGATTATCACCTGTCACCATCACTGTTTTTATTCCCATTCTCCTGAGTCTTTCGAAACGCTCCCTGATTCCGGGCTTAATAATATCCTGAAGTTCTACCACTCCGCATATCTGCTCATTTTCCTCAACCACCAAAGGAGTTCCTCCGTTCAGAGATATCTTATCAGCCAATTCTTTGATTTCAGCAGGGAAATGATTTCCTGCTTTTTCGCATAATGTTTTTATGGCATCCACCGATCCTTTTCTGATTCTCGTGTCATGATAATTGATACCGGAGCTTCTGGTCTCCGCTGAAAATTTTACCATTTGGGCGTTTCTCCGGTCAAAACCAACCGGGATTGTTGCGCTATTTTTGTTAGCGAGTTCCACGATGGATTTTCCTTCAGGGGTTTCATCTGCCAAAGATGAAAGCAGACACTTTTGAATAAATCCTGTTCCATCTGATTTATCGAGGGGGTAAAACCGGGTGGCTTTCCGGTTGCCAATGGTTATTGTTCCTGTTTTATCCAATAATAACACATCAATATCTCCGGCAGTTTCAACGGCTTTTCCGCTTTTTGTAATAACATTTGCACGCAGAGCGCGGTCCATCCCGGCAATTCCTATCGCCGACAGCAGACCTCCTATTGTGGTAGGTATCAGGCACACAAACAATGAAATATAGGATGCAATGGTGATGGGAGAATGAGCATAACCGGCAAAAGATTTAAGCGTTACGGTAACAATAATAAAAACCAGCGTAAAACCTGCCAGCAGGATGGTCAATGCAATTTCGTTGGGTGTTTTCTGCCGGCTGGCACCTTCTACAAGCGCAATCATTTTATCCAGGAAGCTTTCGCCCGGCTGTGCCGTTACAACAACTTTTATTTTGTCTGAGAGCACGGTCGTTCCGCCGGTAACCGAACTTTTATCACCCCCTGCTTCCCTCACAACAGGGGCACTTTCGCCCGTAATGGCACTCTCGTCGATGGTAGCAATCCCTTCGATGATTTCACCGTCAGAAGGAATAATATCTCCGGCCTCACAGATAAAGACATCTCCTTTTTTCAGTTGAGAAGATGAGACGATCTTACCATTTTCCAGCCGGGCAGGAGTATCTTCTCTGGTTTTCCGCAGGCTATCGGCCTGGGCCTTCCCTCTTGCCTCGGCGATGGCTTCTGCAAAATTGGCAAACAAAAGAGTGATGAACAGGATGGTCGTTACTGCAAGATTGTATCCGAAGACTCCCTGAGAACGTTGATGAAATAAGCTGAAAAGTGTTACAAAAACCATGATGACAGTACCGATTTCAACTGTGAACATTACAGGGTTTCGGAACATGATTTTTGGATGTAGTTTTTTAAATGACTGTCCTAAAGCCTGTCGCAACAGATTCCCTTTTATTAATGATGTTTCTTGTCTTTTCATGTGAATTGTATCAGATAAGTCTTAAATGAAAATATTCAGAAATAGGTCCCAATGTCAACGCCGGGAAGAATGACAATGCTGCCACAATAAAGATTACCGCAAATACCATCAGTCCGAAGGTGACCGTGTCGGTCTTAAGGGTGCCGGCGCTTTCCGGAACGAATTTTTTTTCCGCCAGGATTCCCGAGATTGCCACCGGACCGATAATGGGCAGATATCTTGCGACAAGCATCACCAGGCCTGTTGAAATATTCCAAAACAGGGTGTTATCACCAAGTCCCTCAAAGCCGCTTCCGTTGTTGGCTGCAGCTGATGTAAACTCGTAAAGCATCTCGCTAAACCCGTGATGACCCGGATTATTAAGCCATTCCGAATAAACATCAGGATGGCGGGTGTACAGATAACTTGCAATGGCCGTTCCCGTGAGTATCAAAAATGGATGCAATAAGGCAACGACCATAGCAATTTTCATTTCCCGTGCCTCTATCTTCTTCCCAAGAAATTCAGGCGTTCTGCCGACCATCAGACCGCTGATAAATACCGCAAGAATGATGAAAACATAGAAATTCAGAAATCCCACACCAACACCACCGTAAAAACTGTTTGTCATCATCCCCAGAAAACTATCCAGCCCGGTAATCGGAGTCATACTGTCCTGTGAAGCATTTACAGATCCATTACTGGTGCAAGTTGTATTAATAGCCCAGTAGGCCGAGGCTATGGAACCGAATCGAACCTCCTTGCCTTCCATACTTCCCCTGGTTTGCCGGATTCCCATTTTTGCGATGGCCGGATTCCCGGCCGTCTCACTTTGAACAGATGGCACCAGCAACAATAAAAACCCCAGTGTCATCACTCCGAAAATCATCCACGCCATTCTTTTTCTTTTCAAAACATAACCCATGGCAAATATCAGGGCAATGGGGATGAGTAAAATACAAACCGTTTCAACTATATTAGTAAGGTAATCAGGATTCTCAAACGGATGAGCGGAATTGGCGCTGAAAAAACCTCCTCCATTAGTCCCCAATTGTTTTATTGCAACAAAAGCAGCGACAGGGCCTCTGCTGACATGAACCGTTTTTCCCTGTAAATTGACCATGACGGCTTTCCCTTTGAAAGTCATAGGAGAACCATTGAAAACCAATATTATGGCAACAACGAAAGAAAGGGGTAACAAGATGCGGGTACAAGCGCGTACCAAATAACTGTAAAAGTTGCCCAGCGTTTTTGCACTTCGCTCTTTCATGGCTCGAAATACTACCGCACAAATGGCAATGCCTGTACTAGCGCTAACAAATTGCCAGGCCATCAGCATCAGCTGACCCAGGTAGGACACGGAGATCTCCCCTGCATAATGCTGAAGGTTGGTGTTAGTGATAAAACTGACAGAGGTATGAAATGCCAAATCATATCTCATGGAAGGAATTTTATCAGGATTCAGTGGTAACCATCCCATGTTGGTTAATACAAGCATGGAAATGACAAACCACAGCCCGTTAATTACCAGAAGCGCTATGAGATGTTGTTTCCAGTTCATTCCTTTTTTGGGGTCTATACCTCCCATCCTGTAAATGATTTTATCCAGCGGATCAAAGATTCTGTCCAGCCATGTATTTTCGTAGTTAAATACTTTGCCTATATACCTTCCAAGCGGGAGGGCAAGTAAAACCGATAATCCGAACATCAATACCATTCCAGATAACTCTGTACTCATCTTTTTAAAATTTTTCCGGGTTCAGAAGCACATAACACATGTAACTGAACATCCCGATTGATACTATAAATAAAGCTGTCATGTTTTTAAATGTTTTCAAAAAATCGGATGGTACCGTAGAATATCAGGATGCAGCTTAACCCCATCGCAATAAAAACCAATGCCATCATTCCTTTTTATTTCTATAATGATATGCCAATCCCGTTCCATTTTAATGATGGACAAATAAATACCGATGAATCAACTGTTTATACCTAAAATAAAAAAGTGGAAACAAAAAAATCCTTTCAAAATGAAAGGATTCGGACTAGCGTTTTGCTATGGTCTTAAATCTATATCGTATTCTTCAATTTTCCGATACAGTGTAGTCAGGGCAATATTCAACAAACGGGCTGCCTCCGTCTTGTTTCCGTTTGTATAGTTAAGTACTTTTTGAATATGGATTTTTTCCGCGCTTGCAAGGTCGAAGGCAGAAAGTTGTTTCATCTTGTTTGTCTGACTTTTGGCAACCTGCAGTTCCAAAGGGAGGGATTCATAAGTAATAGTTTCTCCATCTGTCAGGATTACGCTTCGCTCTATTATATTTTTTAGTTCGCGGATATTTCCTTTCCAGGGATGCAATTTAAGTGCCTGAATATAGTCGTCGGTAATGCCTGTTATCTTTTTGTTGGTGTTTTTTGAAAAGATGGAAGCAAAGAAATTTGCGATGGGCTCAATATCGTTGAGCCTTTCTCTGAGTGGTGGGAGGATAATTTGGAAAACAGAAATACGGTAAAATAAATCCTCCCTGAAATTTCCGGCTTCAATCTCCTTTTGTAAATCCCTGTTCGTGGCAGCTATGATACGGACATTAACTCTGGTTGGTTTAACTTCTCCGACCTTGATAAATTCCCCGGTCTCAATGACGCGCAGCAACTTAACCTGTAAATCCAGGGGCATCTCCCCGATTTCATCCAAAAAAATTGTGCCGTTATTGGCTTCTTCAAATAGTCCTTTCTGGTCTTTAACTGCTCCTGTAAAAGCCCCTGATTTATGCCCGAACATCTCATTTTCCAGTAAATCTCTTGAAAAAGCAGAACAGTTTATGGCAACGAAATTCTTATCCTTTCTTTCGCTGGATAAATGAATAGACTGCGCAAATATTTCTTTTCCTGTTCCTGTTTCCCCGGTTAGCAAGACGGTTGTATCAGTTCTGGCAACTTTCTTTGCAAGGGTTATGGCATCCTGAAGTATTTTCGATTCCCCTATAATGTTATCAAATGAATATTTGTTACCCAATTGCTTTTCCAGTCGCTGAACCCGTTTTGACAACTCTACTTTTTCCATGGCCCGGTTCAAAAGCGGAATTATCTTGTTATTGTCGTCTCCTTTAGTGATGTAGTCAAATGCCCCGTTTTTAATTGCTTGTACGCTATCAGGAATATTTCCGTAAGCTGTCAGCAGAATGATTTCTGTTTGAGGATAGATACTTTTTATTTTCCCGGAAAGTTCAATTCCGTTTCCGTCAGGAAGTTTTACATCACAAATAACAACATCAAAATCAGCTTGTTCCAACTTCTTTAAAGCACTCTTACAATCCGTCGCCTGGGAAATATCAAACCCTTCAAGAGTAATGATTCTTGTCAGTAACGACCTCAGCTTTTCTTCGTCATCAATAAGCAGAACCTTCTTCAAAGTAATTAGTTAAGACAGAGAATTTCTTAACAACAAAATTAGTGTTTTTTATCTTAATGGTTGTTCCGTTTGCTATTAATCCTGTCTAAATCTTAAGGCCAACTATAGCAGTACCTTCGATTTCAACACTACATCAGGGGCTATCCAATTATAAATTTCTTTCATAACCACCAGTCCCAAACCGATTATGAATCAAAATTTCCCAACATTCCTGGTAAAATCTTCTTTTTAGCAGCTTCAGTCAAATATTCCCTAATTTTACTCTCCAGACCCAAAGATTTCATTCCCAAAATAAACATAAATTTCCCATTATAGGAATTAAGCATAAAATAATAATCACATCACATCCAATTTATAATACTAATTATCAATTAATTAAATTTATATTTTAAAAAAGGGCACGAAGTTTGCTAAAGATGATACAGAAATTCAAAATAAACGACATGAAGAAAATTATCGGTTTGCTCATTATTGGTTTGACAGTGGGAATGGTTTCATGCCAGAAGGGTGCTATTTCCAGCATCGCTCCTACAACAAAGACTTCCAGTATGGATCAGCTGAATGTTCCTTCCACCTTTAACTGGAAAACAACACAAGCGATCAACCTGACCATTACGGCAGGGGACAACAATCTGGTCAATGTTTCTTCGTCAAAAGGGGTATCCTACCAAAAGGCCTTCTTACAGGCCAATAAGGCATATACCATGAAACTGGTAATTCCGGCTTATGAAAAAACATTGACACTCAACTTCATGGGAAAGTCGGTTACATTAAACATCACTTCTGATAACATGAATTATCAGTTTTAGTAATTTTAACCCTTTTATTTCAAAAATATAAGCATCTATTATGGAAAGCTATACAACTACAAAACATAATAAAAAAAGTATTTGGGGTCACTCATACAAATACAGTTTGAGTGTACTGTTCTCCATTCTTATGACTGTTTTATGGAGCGGAAACGTAAAGGCACAGGAGTACCTCAGAGTTTATACCAGCAAACCAGGCCAGATGACCTCCGATGTAACAGGGGGAACTAAAGCCACTGAAACATTTAATAATTTCAAGGCAAATGATTACCACTGGGCACCCCTTCCCTCCGGTTATCATTCAGCAATAGGAAACTATTATCAGACTTCCGGCGGATCATTTATTGAAGCCGACAACCAGTACGGTGCCGGAACCGGAAATTACATGGCCGTAGAGGTAGGCGGTAAAGTAGACCTGGTTTTCAATAAACCGGTAACTTATTTTGGCTTTGCCTGGCCTGCAGGTGATGGTCAGAATACCATCACCATCTACCGAAAAGGACAAGTCATCGGTACTTTTAATACAGCCGATGTGATCAAGATGTTGCCCAACAACAACCATAACTACATCAAAGCAATCGACGGCAGCAAGTATCGCACCAGTGATTTTTATGGCAAACCGGGTACAGGTCAGGATGCCGGCGAACCTTTTGCTTATCTGCATTTTGTAGCAAGTTCGGGAATGGCTTTTGACAAGGTGGAATTCACCATGGGCCAGGGTGGTAATTTCGAAAACGACAATCATACAATATTAACCAGCGGAACACCTCAGCCACAAGGTTCCTGGGTGCAGATAATCAGCAAGACAACCCCCACTGCCGTGGATGACAACGGTTCGGGAATGCCGGGACAGTCTGTAACCGTGGATGTCTTAAAAAACGACAAAAAAGGCGATGGAAACATAATTCCTTCGACCGTACAGATATCCGGAACTAACGAAGCCGGAGCTTCCCTGACTGTTGCAGGACAGGGAGTATGGTCGGTGAACACCAAAAATGGAGACATCACTTTTACACCTGATAAATCACTTGTCGGAAGTCCTACCCCAATCCAGTATTTTGTAAGAGATGATAATGATTTTGCTTCCAACCTTGCCACTTGTACCATTACCTATCCGGTAGGTCCCACGGCCAAGAATGACAGCATAACAGCAATACAAGGAAAAGCCGCTACATTGGATATTTTAAAGAATGATGTAAAAGGAGATACTGACATTGTACCTTCTACAGTTCAGATTTCGGGCACCAACGCCCCATTGGCTTCTCTCACAGTGAAAAACCAGGGCGTTTGGTCCGTAGACAAAACTAGTGGAGCCATCACTTTTACTCCCGACCCGTCTTTGACAGGAAATCCTACCCCTATTAAATATTCTGTAAAGGATAAAAACGACATTGTTTCCAATCTGGCAACTGTTAAAGTAACCTATTTAACCGGACCGACTGCCGTAAATGACAGTATAACCGGAACCCCGGGAAAAGCCGTCACACTGCACATTTTAAATAATGATGTAAAAATCAGTGCTGATATTAATCCGGCAACAGTTCAGATTTCGGGTACCAATGCCCCGTTGGCTTCTCTAACAGTGAAAAATGAAGGTGTTTGGTCCATAGATAAAACTTCAGGAGCCATCACATTTACTCCTGACCCGTCTTTGACAGGAAGTCCGACTCCTATTAAATATTCTGTTAAGGATAAAAACGGGATTACTTCCAATCTGGCTACGGTTAAAGTTACCTATTTAACCGGACCGACTGCCGTAAATGACAGTATAACCGGAACCCCGGGAAAAGCCGTCACACTGGATATTTTAAAGAATGATGTGAAAGGCAGTGCTGATATTAATCCGGCAACAGTTCAGATTTCGGGTACCAATGCCCCGTTGGCTTCTCTCACAGTAAAAAACGAAGGTGTTTGGTCTGTCGACAAAACTACAGGAGCCATCACATTTACTCCTGACCCGTCTTTGACAGGAAGTCCGACTCCTATTAAATATTCTGTTAAGGATAAAAACGGGATTGCTTCCAATCTGGCTACGGTTAAAGTTACCTATCCTTCAGGTCCCGTCGCTGTAAACGACCAGGCCATGACAGAAATGAATCATCCCGTTGCAATTCCGGTATTGGATAATGATGTGGCAGGAGCAGCAGCCCTTGATCCTTCCACACTAACATTAGTATCGGGAACACAGCCCGATCCTTCGAAAGTGGGAACTTTCACGGTAGATGCCTCCAACAGCAGGATTATTTTTACCCCTGTCAACGGATTTACAGGAACTGCTACCGTACAGTACAGAATTACAGATAAAAATAATTTGTCAGCCACCGCCACCGTTACAGTGAATGTGGTTATCGGTACGACCAACTATTACCCGGCATCCGGATTCGGCACACTGGCTTATGAAGATTTATGGCCATACAAAGGTGATTACGATTTCAACGATATGGTAATTGATTATCAGTTTAAAGTAAATACCAATACCAGCAATTACTTGGAAAGCGTTGAAGGTACCTTTATCCTGAAGGCTTTCGGAGCTTACTACCAGAATGGTTTCGGATTCCAGCTTTCCAAAGCTATTAATCAGAATGATATTACTGTTACGGGCTATCAGTTGAAGGAAAACATTATCAACCTGAACAGCAATGGTACTGAAGCAGGACAAGCCAATTCTACAATCATTGTTTTTGACAATGATTATAAGCTGATGCCGCCTCAGGGAGGAATTGGAGATAATACAACCCCAAGTGAGCCTTATATCACCCCTGATACCATTCACATTACTATCACGTTCAAGCCGAATACATATACTTACAACGACCTGGATATCGCTGATTTTAATCCGTTTATTTTCGTGAATCAGGATCGTACGGTAGAAGTTCATCTACCCGGTTATGCACCTACATCTCTGGCAAACACCAGTTTGTTTGGAACCGGTGACGACGACAGTAATCCAGCTGCCGGCAGATATTATGAAACAAAAAACAATCTGCCCTGGGCAATCAATCTTTACAGTTCATTTGCTTACCCGGTTGAAAAAGTGGCTATTGTAAATGCCTATCTGAAGTTTGCTGCCTGGGCACAAAGTGGCGGTACCGAATATCAGGATTGGTATAAAGACCTTTCCGGATACCGCGACAATGGTAACATTTATGTGGTGCCGGTGAAATAAATATGAATTTTGACACTTCCCAAGGTATTATTATATCCCTGTGGTTCTATTATGAAATACCAAAAGTCAGCGGCAAAATGCCGCTGACTTTTTTATAGAAAAAGCTCAAACAAAAACACTCCATTCTGAGTCCCAATCCTTCGGGACGTGAGGATCCCTAATTCAATCTCCCAACTTTAGCGCACCTTATAAACTTTAGTCACTTCTGCAGGATTATTGACATGATCCCTATGGCTCCATTGTGAAATAGAAAAAACCCGCGGTTTGTTGCCGCGGCATTTTTTTGTTCCTTGAAACTTCAAGCAAGCTTGAGTTTCCGGCACAAAAAAAAACCCGCCCAATGGGCGGGTTTTTCTCTTATCTGTGATCCAGGCGGGATTCGAACCCACGACCCGCAGCTTAGAAGGCTGCTGCTCTATCCAACTGAGCTACTGGACCCACGTGTCTTTAATCTACGTTCTACACAATTTTTGAGCATAAAATCCTCAAAAAACCTAACACTGCTGGCTTACTAAAGAACGAGGCGCAAAATTAATAATTATTCGGATTATTCATACTAAAAATTGCCTCCTTTGGCACTTTTTTAGAAATTGGGGGTTGGAAATCGTGTAAAATATTCGAAGCCTTATTTCTCAGGGTCTGAGTGTGGAATTCTTAATTATGAATTTAACGGGATGTACGATGGTGTGTTTTTCATAATTGATGTCGGTTAACTGCTTCATAAGCTCCTGTACCGCCATTTGTCCCAAAATCTTTCCGGGCAAAACCAGCCTTGACAATGAGGGTTTAAAAAAGAACGGATCCTGTTCCTCTCCAATAACAGCAAGAAAAACATCTTCGGGAACTCTTACATTGTTTTCAGTAAGGAAATTTAAAATAATAAATGCAATTTCAGGTGATGTGGCGACAATGCCCTCCGGAAGGCTGTTCCCGTCTAACAGGGCTTTCAATTGATTGAAGATGCCCGGTCTGTCATTTCCGGGAATAAAGAATACATTTTTCTTTACAGTGTCATTATCCTGTCCTACCAGGGCATTCTGAAAACCGTCTAAAACAGTATTATCAATCAGGTCATTGGGAGACCCGGCAAACAGTGCTAAAGAACGGCAACCCGATTCCACCAGGTGTGTTGTGAGGTCGTAAGCTCCCTGAAAGATATCGGGGATAACGTATGTATAAGGAAAATCTTCCTGGGTATAATTAATAATAACACAGGGAATATTGTTTTTACTGAGCCGGTTTAAATGCGGGAGAGATACGTTTTTACTGTATGAAACATAAATGATTCCCCGGATATTCATTTTTAAAAAATTATCATACAGCTTTTCAACGGTTATTTCATTTTTCTGACTAATGAAAACCATCAAACTGAGGCCATTACTTTCAAGTTCTTCCCTTATTCCTTCAATTATTTTCCGGTAAAAAGCTTTTTCTACGTCAGGGACGATCAAAGCCACAATATCGCTTTTTTCGGGAACCATTAAATTGGGAATGGTGGGATTATATCCCATTTTCAGTGCTGCATCCAACACCTTTTCTTTTGTCTGCTTACTGATTTTGGGATGATCGTTTAACGCACGTGATACAGTAGATGGTGAAATATTTAATTTCTCTGCAATATCCAGAACTCCGACTGATTTTGTTTTGTCTCCTTTTTTCACGAATGGTATGGCTGTTATGTTTTTGCAAATTTAATAGTTTATTTCCATAAGGAGCAGAGACTTTATAGCCAAAATTAACGTAGAAGCCGATTTTTTAATGGTTTATAAATTATGACCGCCTGTTTTGTTTTGCAAGCGTTTCCATTGGAATAATTACAAGGGGCTGTTTGAAGATCTTATTATGAAATTCAGACAGCCCCTTAACCTTCGAATTATTAAATAATGCTTATTATGAAAAAAATTACTCTTCAAAAAACTGATAATTCATACGATCATTAAAATTTAATCTTATTTGATTTAAAAATCAAACCGTTATTAAGAAACGTACCTATACAGACGTCACCTTCCGTTAAAATCAATGGTGTCCTCAATTTTTTACTGTCGTTTCTGAAGGATGTTTCCCTATCTTACTGCCATAGGTAGCGAAATAGAAAATTACCAGATAGCAAATGATGAGAATAGCATAAGCATGAGTACTTCCAACAGATTTGAGTCCTGACAGATAGCCATACAAAAGTGGAATCGTAGCGCCTCCTGCAATGGCCATGATTAAAAATGCGGATCCCTTCTTGGTAAATTTCCCCAACCCATCGATGGAAAGCGGCCAAATGGCCGGCCACATGATAGAATTTACAAAACCCAGCAGAGCTACAAACAAGACCGAAACATACCCGTGCGTGGATATCGCAACGATAGTAGAAATGACACCAAGCACAGCAAACAACCCTAAAGCTTTTTGCTGTGAAATGTATTTTGGAATGCTTATAATTCCAATGAAATAACCGATGATCATGGCTATCAATGTGAATGAAGAAAAGAACTTTGCAACATCTATATTGAAGCCGAGAGAAAGACCATAGTTAATGAGTGTATCGACGGAGACCACTTCTGCCCCCGTATAAAAAAACAAAGCAATGACTCCATACCAGAAATAAGGGAACTGTAATATGCTGTGTCTTTCTGTGGTCTTGTCGTCTGTCGGCTCTTCCTGCGCTTCGATTTCTGGCAAACTCGAGACGATGATTAACACTGCCATGATGATTAAAACGACTGCCGATACGATATAAGGAAGCATCACCTTATCGGCCAGTGTATTCAATGCAGCTGTTTTTTCTGCTCCGGTCATTTTTGTAAGATTCTCTGAGAATTTATCGATTCCTTTAAGAATCAGTGTTCCCAGAATAATGGGGCTTAAAATACCGGCCAGTTTATTGGCAACCCCCATAATGCTTATCCTTTTGGCCGCACTTTCAATAGGTCCCAGAATTGTAACATAAGGGTTTGCCGCTGTTTGAAGAATAGCAAGACCGGTTCCCTGGACAAACAATCCGGCTAAGAACCAAAAATAAATACGGGTCAAAGCGGCCGGAACAAATATTAAGGTACCGATAGCCATGATGATTAATCCTAGCGACATCCCTCTTTTAAAACCAACCTTTTCCAATACTTTGGAGGATGGGAGTGCCATCACAAAATAGGAAATGTAAAAAGCGAATGTCACCAGGTAAGCTTCAAACGAGCTTAATTCGCAAGCTGTTCGTAAAAAAGGGATGAGTGTGGCATTAAGCCAGGTAAAAAATCCGAAGATGAAAAATAATAATCCTATGATGATGATGGGACTATTTTGCTTTAACTTTTTATTCAAGGTTCGATTCTCCATATAACTAAGTTTTGTTCAAATTTAAAAAAGTCTTTCATTGAGGTAAGCAGCCCCGATAATAGCTATCTCCGGGTTAAGAACGGGAAAAACCGTCAAATCATTTATAACATTTTTGTACGGAAATTGCCTTATGTTAGCCCACATGCTTTGTTCAAAAAAATCGAAGTTCTTACTTATTGACCCCCCGAGCATAACCGCTTCAGGAGATAAGGTATGAACAATCATTTTTATAGCTTCTCCAAGGTGATAACCAAACTCTTCGAACATGTGCAGTGCTTTCTTATCTCCGCTTAAAGCAAGATTTTGTGCTTCTTCACCGGTTACATTGTATTGTTTAAGAAAAAATTGTCCGCTGCAATAATGCTCTAAAATACCATCTTTATAAGGGAAAAATCCAAACTCCCCTGCTCCGTTGCCCATACCTTCATACAGCTTATCGTTTATGATAATACCGCCGCCTAAACCAGTCCCTAAAGTTAACCCAACCAAAGAATGAAATTGTTTTCCATCGCCAAAGTTTTTGGTTCCCAGTGTAAAACAATTGGCATCGTTGTTGACATGGACAGGTCTCTCCAGCTTATTTTCCAAAATCTCCTTGAGATGTACTGCTTTAAATGAAGGAATATTTTGAACATTATAAACCGTGCCTGATTTAGTGTCGACAATTCCGGGGATTCCCACTCCGATGCCAACCACTTCGTCTGTCATGACACCTCTAATGGCTTCAATAATTACTTTAATAACATCATTTTGTTTTTCAGTGGTAGGAGTCTGAATAGTAACTGATTTGTATATTTTTCCATTACCAACAAGTCCTGCTGAAATTTTAGTTCCGCCTATATCTACTCCGATTACTTTTATTTCTTTCCGGGCTAATTCTTCTTCTTCATTCATAATTTTACACTAACGTTGAACAAAATGTTCTTTATTTTAACTAGGTTAATTGATTATAATTTATTTAAAAACACTTTTAGGTTTCAATTCCAATCTGACTCTCTATGAACTGAAGAAAGTCTATAACTTTTTAAATTAAAAGCCTTCCATTGATTTTTCCAGCTCTCTGGCTTGTTTCAGGAACGTATCGACATCCATACTTTTAAAAAACAGAAGTCCGTGAGCGGCTCTAAGCCAGGGAGAGGGATTTTCGTAGAAAAAGTTTTTCCCTAACAACAGCTCAATATGCTTCATTTGCTCAATCCAGATCTGTTGTGAAAGTGTACTAAACTTACCATCCAGCAAATAACTGGGGAAAGACGCATTGACCTGGCTTAAGTAACAGCTGGCAAATGCTTCTTCCAAAGAAGCCAGGGAGTTTAACGAGACAGGAACAATGACATCTGCCTCGGCAGGGTGGAAACGATACCAGACGTTACGGTAACCGATAATCCTCAGGTTTGAGAGGTCTTTTTCTTTCCCCCACAGTCTGACGGCTTCTGCGATTGCCTGCAATACTTTATAATGTGTATCCGGTCCGCTGCCTTCAGGGTCGAAAGCAAGGCTGATGACGGTCGGATTTATTTCGCGTAATTGCTGAAGAATTGGTAAAACATCACGGGTACGTTCCGGTTGTTCTGTAAAAATATCACCGGTATAGAATCCCAGTCGTAAGTGATGCATGTTTTTCACCTGAACCCCGAAATGTGCCCAAACAAGTTCTTCTTCGAATTCACGCAACATCCCTTTTAATTTCTGGATATCACGAGGGTTTTGCTCCCCGTCATAAGAATGATCCAGCAACTCTAATGTTTTGATGACCTGTCTTGTGAGCTGGTCTATATTTTCAATTTTATAAATTTCAATCATGGCACGGACAAGGCGGTGACTTAACCCTCTGCGCCGCTCTATTTCTTCGCCGGAAGCAATCTTCTCAAGATAATGATGAACATCTTTATCCCATTTGAGCTTATAACCTGATTGGAAGAAATCGGGATAATGAATCATTTGTATCTCATTTCTTGATATAAAGAATAAGATATCATTGAGTGCTTTGATGATAAAATGGTTAGTTACTGCCGTAAAACCTGAAGTGAGTACGGTGAAATCAAAAGAGTTGCTTTCCTGCCTGAGCTGATGAGATATGTAGGGGAGCAGACCAAGCATAATATCATCGTGGTGCGGACCTGTATGATAATAATGCTGACCTTTTTCGGCCTGCATCCCCCACTCTATCTTTCTTTTAATGGAATCGATGACACTCTGGACGGTGTCCGGGCCTAAGTCCGGTATTCTTTTACAATACTGATCGTTTTTCAGATCATCCAGCGTGAGATGATGTCCGTATTTGTCCAGTTTTTTGACCAGATCCAACACTGCTCTTTCCGTTTTTTCGTGTGACCAGTCACCGGAATAATATTTTTCATAACTGTCCTGCAAATTGATTGCAGCACCAGGTGTAAGATAAAAACGGCTGTTCTTAAGCTTTTGCAGCACAGTAGCAGGATATTTATTCGAAGGATCATTTTCGAGGGCGTTTTTTATGACCTCCGCTTTAGCCTCTCCGGCAGCAAAAATGATTGCTACAACTTCCGGGTTATAGGCAATTGTATCCAGTCCAATGGTAATGACCAACCTGTTTTTGGAAATTTCGATACCTCCCAGATCGCTGGCCGAAACGGCTTGTGTTTCAAAATTCGTTTCCATCAACCGGGTAGTGGAAAAATGATCGGATCCTTTAATATTAAAAGCAATATGCCCGTCCGGACCTATGCCCCCCAGGAAAAATCCGATGCCGCCTTTTTCCCGGATTTTAGATTCATAATCGACGCACCAGTCGTCAATCATAAATATCGAATCTTTCTGACAGCGTTCCTGGTTGGTTTTTGCTTCACGATACCGAAGGCTCAGATCGATTTTCAAATCAGGGAAGATCTCTTTGAAACTTTTGTTCCCTGCCAAAGGTATTTGTTCCGAATTGATCAGTAATGCCAGGGCAGGATCCATTCCGAAACCTTTAATATAAAATTCATTAACATAATTGTAAAAACTGTTTCTTTGTCCGGGGTCGATGGGATAAAACTCATCTATCTGTACAAATTGAAGCCCTTTCATTTCAGGCTTTTTGTTTTGATCCAATCCGTATTCATTAAGGATTTTCGAAGCTTTTTCACTATTCCAGTTCTGCAGAAAAAACTGGGTCCATTTAATAAAATATTCAGGAGTCTTACCGGTAGGAAGACTTATCACGCCATTCGGGTTTTTCTGAACCCATTCCAGAAAGCGTAAAGCCGTTATCATTCCCAAATGAGGAAAATTATCCACAAGTAAATATGGAATTTTTGTATGTTGGTGAATAATTCCTTGTTTAGAAAGAAATCTGGATTCTACTGTTGAATATTGTTTCATTTTGTTTTTATACTGTTACAGAACCTTTAATGCAAATTATTTAATCGATGATATGCACGAACAATGGTTGAACATTTCTTGCAATCTGGATGTAAGAGAAGTTAACGAGATGATAAAATAATCCCGTCTGGAAAATATAGTCTTCTCTCTCTAATTTCTTTTTCCAGTAATTAAATTTTTATAAATTCTTTCAATTTGTTTAGTTAACCCAGATCGGCTTTTGGTAAACGATATGTTTTGAAGCTAAGTATTTTAAATGTGACTCAAGACGTATTTTAAAAGAGCTCCAGTTCCTCTTTGAACCCCATTCGACTTCTGACAGAGCCTCAAGTCTCGGAAATACATGGTATTCAAACATAGCTTCAGAGGGAATCTCTTCTGTCCATACACATCCTTGCATTCCGATGACTTTTTTATCAATACTCGGGGAGTAAATAGAGTCCGGATTGTATTTGTACAAAGCTTGAAGTAAAGTATCTGCAGTATCATCCATGCTGAGATAAAACAATGTCCAAGGCGTAAGGATGATTCTGTTTCCGTTTTCAGCGGCCTTTTGTGGAGCATCTTTTACCCAGTCTCGCCAATACATAATTATCAGACTACTATCAACTTTACCTTCTAAAACATCGTCCCATGCTATTACTGTCTTACCTTTTGACTCAAGATAATTTCCAATATTTTTTTCAAAATAACTTTGAATCTGACTTATACTATCCAGATGATTCTTCTTCATAAAATTCTTGCAAACAGAGGAATTCTCCCAATTTTTCTTGTTAACCTCATCACCACCAATATGTACAACATTGGATGGAAAAAGAGAGGCTATTTCATCCCAAACAGTATGACTGAATTCCATTGCGCTGTTTTTACAGGGACAAATTGGATATGAAAATTCCTTACCCCATCCTGCTGAATTTGTTGCAGAAAGAAACGGATATGCTCTGATAGCAGCAGACATATGCCCAGGCATATCTATTTCAGGGATTATATCTATGTAATGTTCATGTGCATATCGGATTATATCTTTTATGTCTTGTTTTGTATAAAAGCCGCCGTAGACTTCTTTTCCATTTACTACCTTTATGTATCTGCTATCAATAGTGTATAATGAATCTGTTTTAGCCTTTTTCATACATAATGAGTCCCAGTTGTTTAAAGTCCTCCAGGCTCCAATCTTCGTAAGTAAAGGATAGTGATCTATCTCAATTCTCCAACCTTGATCGTCTGTTAAATGTATTTGAAGCTTATTGATTTTATAATAGGAAAGCCAGTCAATGAGTCTCATTAGATACTCTTTTGAAAAAAAATGTCTTGATACATCAATATGGAAACCACGCCAGGCGTACTTAGGAGTATCGTAAATTTTTACTTCTCTGAGTTTGAAAGAGCTTTTTTCTAACCCATGCGTACTTTGCCAAATCATCTGGCGCAAAGTCTGAGCAGCATAAAATGCCCCTCTGTCAGTTTTTGCTGAAAGAATAATCTCCTTGCTTGAAATGTCAATTTTGTACCCCTCATCGTTAAGTGAACTATCTACTATATATTTAATGGTGACTTGCTTCGTAGAATCTTGGTCCCCCATATCCCTTTCGGTAAGTGATTTGTCTAAAATATCCTCAATCATCTTATCTGCTAAAGCAAATTTTTCATTCTTGATTACCAGAATGTTTTTATCAATAACAAGACTGTCATTCAGTAATTTTACACTTACCGGTTCAGGAATTATGCCAAGCGATTGAACTGACTGATTTTGTTTCTTTGAAGGTTTGTTAACGCAAGCAGCAAGTGCGGCCAGCATAATAAAAATACCGATTATTTTGAAATTAGTTATACGCATTTTCTCATGGTCTTTAATGTTATTTTAAAAATCCCTCCTTCTTATTTAGGAGAAGGAGGGAATGCTTGATATTAATAACCTGGATTTTGAGTCAGGTTCGGGTTTGCGTCAATTTCTGCTTGTGGAATCGGCATCAGCCAATGGTTCTTGTCGCAATTGTAAACTATACTTATTGGAGCACTCGGGACCCCTCCATCACATGTGTATTTGTATTCTTTCAAATTTGTCATTACGGTAGTTGCAACACCTGCTCTAACCAAATCATCCCATCTTTGTCCTTCAAATGCTAATTCTAGTCTTCTTTCAAGAAGAATTTTAGATCTCATTTCATCTTGAGATGAAGCTACTACGTCTGGCAAATCCACTCTATGTCGTATTAAATTCAAAGTGGCTTCTGCTCCAGCTAAATCTCCAAGTTCATTTTGTGCTTCAGCTTTTAATGTGATAATATCTGCTAACCGCAATAGATAAATATCATCACCACTTGCCCAATTATCAGGATGCTCTGATTTGTAATTAAAGGGAACAGAATCATCAGGATTATCACAAGGATTCCAGTTCTCATCTGCCCACATAATATTTTTATAAAATATAATATTAGTTCTCATCCTTATTGTATCTCCTTCTGCTAAATAGGTGTTTACCAAATTTTTAGAAGGGACACAATATTTTTGCCAGCCGTCTTCGGGGGCTAAAAATAATTCAACACCCCAGTTGGAAGCTGCGCTGCCAGCTACAAATGGAATCACTAAGATGGCTTCTGAATTGAAATAATTGCTTCCGTCAAATAAACTGTGATAATTTGGTACCAACGCATAACCTTCAGGATCATTAATGACTGAATCACAATAGGCAATAACCTTTTTGTAATCTCTGTCACTCCTTTGTGCCCAAACTTTTGCCAATAAAGCATATGCAGCGCCCTTGGTAGCACGTGTTTTATCTGTAGGGAGGTCCCCATATGAATTGGGCAAGTCGTCTACAGCTGTTTGCAAATCACTAACTATTTGATCGTAAACTTGCTTTTCAGTAGCTCTTGGTTTTCTTGTAACTGCTGGATTTGCAGTATTTGAGTGTAATTCAATCGGTACACCACCAAATAGTTTTACAAGTTGATAATAATTAAAAGCTCTTAGAAAACTTGCTTCGCCGATAATTTGTTTGCGACGAGTTTCTGTCAGGTTAGGATCTGTAACGCCGTTGATTTTATCCAGAAGAATATTGCAGCTTGCTATGGCCTGATAAGGTTGTCCCCACCAAAATTGATAATCGTGGCTATTGCTAGGGGGAACTTTAAATAAATCAACATCTACAAATGTATCTTCGCCACCGCCACCAGGATACGCATTATCAGATCGGACGTCGCCCAGCATTATATCTTCCCATTGATAATAATCTGTATAGAAAGTAGAATAGCAACCAGCCAATGCATTCTCAACATCGTTTGCGGATTTATATGCATTGCCTGAAGTTAAGCTGGTCTGAGGAACATCATTTAGAAATTTCTTGCAAGAAGATAATCCTGCTGAAAGAAAAATCAAAATAAGACTTATATAAAACAAATGTTTTTTCATTTTTCAATTTAATTTAGACTGTTAGAAACTAGCTTTAAATCCAAATAAAAAGTCTCTTGATTGAGGATAGGTACCATAATCAACACCGGGTGCTGTATTTTGATTGGTATAACCTTGCGAAGAGGCGTTAAAAGCACTAACGTCAGGATCAAATCCCGAATATTTGGTAAAAGTCAAAAGATTGTCAGAAGTAATGTAGACCATTAAATGTGACAATTTAATATGAGAAAGTAATCTTTTTGGTAAATTGTAACCCAATGTAAAAGATTTGACTCTTAAATAAGATCCGTTCTCAATATATCTTGTGGAAGGTTGTGAGTTGGAAACATCATTTAAGATTGCCCTTGGAATAGATGTGATATCACCAGGTTTCTCCCACCTTTTAAGTACATCAGCAGATTGATTTTTTGCTAATCTCATAGACTCTGTGAGCATTTTTGTGGCATCGAAAATGTTATTGCCTTGCACTCCCTGAATGAAGAGATTCAGTGTAAAATCTTTATAAGTAAAGGTGTTGGTAAGCCCATAAGTAAATTTAGGATTTGCATTGCCTATTACAGTCTCATCATTTGCATCAATGACACCATCATGATTAAGATCTTTGTATTTAATCATTCCTGTTTGCGGATCAACTCCTTCTGAAATGTATCCATAAAAAGAACCTAACGGTAAACCTGCCTTAACAATGGAAAGATTATAGGTTGTTCCTTCAGGATTGATGTCTCCTGAATGAATGGTAGTTCCTACTATGCTCAATACTTTTCCTCTGTTGAAACTAATGTTGAAACTCGTATTCCATGTAAAATTTTCATTAGATATATTTTTTGAATTGATTTGGAATTCAAATCCTTTATTCACCATGCTGCCTGCATTTTGCAATGCAACGTTTCCGGGAATTCCAACACTTTCAGGGATGGGAACATATAACAAAAGGTTTGTGGTTTTCTTGTTATAATAGTCGGTAGTAATTTGAATTTTGTCTTCAAAAAGAGCAATATCAAGCCCTATATCTAATTGATCTGTCTGTTCCCATCGTAATGAAGAATTTTCAAGTGAAGCTGGCGTATACGTATTTACTATTGTTCCGCCAAGTACATAAACTCCCGGGTTAACCAAGCCATACCAAGCATAAGGGTTGGCTCTGTCGTTCCCTACAATACCGTAACCAGCGCGTAATTTGAGACTATTTATAACCTTTTTAATATTTTTAAAAAAGTTTTCATTGGAGATACGCCATCCGACTGAAAAAGACGGAAAATAGCCCCACCTGTTTGCTTCTGGAAATTGTCCTGAACCATCCGCCCTGAAATTTGAAGTAAATAGGTATTTGTCTTTGTATGCATATGTTAGACGAGAAATAAAAGATGCATTGGATTTCTGATAAATTGAAACCTGTGGAACACTTTGAACAGTCCCGGGCGTTACAGTTTGTATTGCTGTGCTTCCTCCAAAACCTGTGGAACTAACACTTAAGGAACGTCCACTTTCTCTGGATGCAACGAAACCGGCCAAAAGCGTGAAGTGATTGTCACCAAAAGACTGGTTATAATTCAGCGTATTTTGGGAATTCCAATAGGTGTATTCACCGTCTGTTTCTGCAGCCAGTCCATCCATTGAACGTCCATAACTGGTCTGAGTTGGATTCTGGAATGACGTATAAATGCTATTACTATGTTCATAACCTAAAAGACTTTTGAATTTTAAGTTGGACAAAAAGTTCAATTCAACATAGGCATTTCCCCGGAATCTATTATGAGTATATAATACCTGTGGCTGATAGACTGTAGCTACAGGGTTTTCTAAGTCAGGAATAAATGGATTCACTGCATATTGATCAGGATTTTTTGAATCCCAAACCCCAATGATAGGAACATAAGTCAACATACTGTTAATAATACCATTTCTTGAATTTTCAGGAACAGAAACATCATTCCATTTATCATATGAAAGGTTAGTTCCCACCTTGAAAAATTTGCTTACCCTGTGATCAATATTAGCATTGAATGTAGTTCTATTAAGCCCGTTATTCAAAACAATCCCCTCTTGCTTCAAAACAGAGCTGGATATGTAAAAATCAGTCTTCTCATCACCTCCTGCAACTGAGAATTGATAATTTTGCGTCATTGCATTTCTGAAAACTAAATTTTGCCAGTTTGTATTTGCAGTATATTGATTCCAATCTAATGACAATCCGAGTTCCGTAGCAAGCGCCTCAAACTGAGTACTATTTAGTACCTGTAATTTCTTCCATGGCTGCGACAACATTAATGACGAACTAAAACTCACAATGGTTTTATGATCTCCGCCATGCTTTGTAGTAATAAGTACGACACCATTGGCGGCTTCTGAACCGTAGATTGCAGCAGAAGCGGCATCCTTTAGGACAGTGATGCTCGCAATATCATCTGGATTTATTTCATTTACATTATACGTTTTGACACCATCTACTATGTATAACGGATCGCTTCCTGATGTAATAGATGAGATTCCACGAATTCTGATTGAAAATCCTGCTTGTGGTTGCCCTGAAGGTCTAATAATTTGGACTCCCGCCGTGGTCCCTTCAAGCGAATTTCCAAATTCTGTACTGGGTCTGTTTTTTAAAACATCCGAAGGAATAACAGAAACAGATCCTGTAACATTTTGTCTTTTCTCAGACCCATAACCAACAACAACTAATTCGTTTAGTCCAATACTTTTTGAAGACAGGCTGACATTGATGACTTTCTGTTCACCAACAATAATTTCCTGACTCTTAAAACCGACATAAGAGAAAACCAAAATACCTGTTTTAGGAACGGTAATTGAATAATGTCCGTTTAAATCTGTCACGGTTCCAGTGGTAGTGCCTTTGAGTAAAACGCTGACCCCAGGAAGAGAGATCCCGTCTACAGCTGATTTCACCGTACCTTGTACTGTTATTTGAGCCGTGGCGGCAATGCTTAGCCCAAATAACAAGACAAAAAATAGAATTTTTTTCATAATGATAAATTTAAATTTGACTTAGATTAGATTTCAATGCCCTAATTTTTGATTGGAAAAAACCAATGGAACCATCTAAAAAATCACGTTATGAGATTCAGATGGCCCATTGATTTAATTTTTTAAGTCTATAAATAATGCTTGTATTCTCATGTTAACAGTCAATCAGGTAATTAAATTGATTCCTTATTATTAGCAC
>JACZJI010000091.1 GCA_014860665.1 Bacteroidales bacterium
AGCCCTGTCGTAAGAATGGTACCAGCCGTCCTTATCGTTAGGGTTTCCCCAGATAACTTTAAATCGTTCGTTGTCCAGCGCCTCTATCTGCAGGTTTTCTGCACCTGTCCGGGTACCTTCACTGAGCTTCAGCCATTCCAACCCAGCTGGTTTCCCGGCTGCCTTATAAGCTTTTAGATTGGCCGAAAATGCCGAATGAAAAGCAAAACGCCCGTTGGTTACATCATAAAACCCGGTGTTGATGGTCCGATTAAGACTTCGCATGTATTTCATCACATGGGTAAAATCATCACGGTTTTGCTTTTGCTTCGGAGAAGGCTTTTTCTTTCCGCCCGCAGGGCGTATACGCATAACGGTTTTTCCGTTGAGTTTGTAAACGATAACGTTGCCAATGCGGCCGGTAAAATCGCCTAAAATGCTTGCATCTGATCGTGCCATAGTAAATCTGGTTTAAGTCCGACTCAGGTCCGACATGAGTCTGGGGTTAAAATTAATCAAAAACAATTGATAATCGAAGTTCATTTGAAGTTTGTTCGGTTTTTTCCGATCAAACATCAAATGAACTTCGAAGGAATATCGAAGGAACCCGGGCGTTATGTCGGAGTTGAGTAGGACCTAAGGGCGGCTTGGGGCTATGGTGGAGAAAATTCGGAATTGTGACTGAAGCTGTGCTCATAAGTCAGGGAAAAGAGTGGGGGCAAACCCAAAACAGCAGGGAAATAGTCACGGCTAAAGCCCGGGTTTTCTTTCTTCTTTTGAATACGCGGCATAACTTGCCTGACGGCAGTCAGGAATGCCGGGCTTGTCCTTAAATTGAAAAGTGACATCGTGACTAGTGTAAAACATGTACCAACGTTCACATCTTAAATCAAAAATCGGTGTTCCTTGTTCTTAAATGAAAAGGACTGAGAGAAAATATCGAACAGGGATTAACGATTTAAGAAGATCCCATGCCACCTGCCACCTTCAACCCTTTAATCCCAAACAAAAAAAGGGAGCCAGAAGGCTCCCTTAAAACTGTTATGAAAAAAAGCTGATTATCCGTTAATTCTCATCTTATAGAATGACCTGTAAACGAAAACTAAGGCTGCCATAAGAAATACAAATCCAAAGTAGGGTGCAATGGCTTTAAATTGCGGGGCAATGGAAATTTCCATTGCCAGCAAGCCGAACAAGGTGGTAAACTTGATGACCGGGTTCAAAGCCACTGATGAAGTGTCTTTATATGGATCACCAACAGTATCACCTACTACAGAAGCAGCGTGTAATTCGGTTCCTTTTTCCTGCAGATCCACTTCGATCACTTTCTTGGCATTGTCCCAGGCACCACCGGCATTGGCCATGAAGATGGCCTGATACAATCCGAAGAAGGCAATAGAGACCAGGTAGCTGACAAACATGGATACCGGAGCGTTGGAGCTGGCCGGAGCCGAAAGCAGAGCAAATGCCAGGGCAAAGAAGAACAGGGCAAAGAAGATGTTCCACATCCCTTTCTGGGCATATACGGTACAGATCTGAACGACCTGTTTGGATTTCGCCATGTCCGCTTTTTTCTCGGCACCCATATCGAGATTGATGTTATTCTTGATGTATTCGGTTGCTCTTGCAGCACCGGTGGTAACGGCCTGAATTGAAGCCCCCGTAAACCAGTAAATCACGGCACCACCCAGCAGGAATCCGAGTACGGTGTAAGGATTCAGCAGGTTCAGGATCGAAGCCGGGTCCACACCCAGCGTATGGTTGATTACCAGGATCAGCGAAAAGATCATGGTGGTGGCACCCACCACAGCCGTACCGATCAACACAGGTTTGGCAGTGGCTTTAAACGTATTCCCGGCGCCGTCGTTGGCTTCGAGGAAATATTTTGCCTTTTCGAAATCGGGTTTGAAACCGAATTCTTTTTCAATTTCAGGGGTTAACTTGTCTTTGTTTTCTTCGATCAGCGAAAGCTCGTAGATGGACTGGGCGTTGTCGGTCACCGGTCCGTAACTGTCCACAGCGATGGTCACAGGTCCCATACCGAGGAAACCGAAGGCCACCAGACCGAAGGCGAAGATGGAAGGATAGATCATGATATCGCCCAGACCGTGGGTACTGGCAATATATCCGATGAACATCAGCAGGAAGAAAACCATGCCCTGCCAGAAAGCACTGAAGTTACCGGCCACCAGACCTGAAAGGATGTTCAGCGAAGCACCGCCTTTTCTGGAAGCTTCAACCACTTCGTTTACGTGCCTTGATTTGGGGCTGGTAAAGATCTTGGTAAACTCGGGAATCAACGCAGCGCCCAACGTTCCGGCACTGATGATGATGGACAAGGTGATCCACAGATCATGACCTAAATTGTGAAGTTCGAAATAACTTACAATGAAAGTGGCAATGATCGAAATGATGGAAGTGATCCAGACCAAAGAAGTCAAAGGCGCTTCAAAGTCGAGATCTTCTACATTTTTGTAGCGAGCGTTAGTGATCATGTTGTTAATCCAGAACGCAACGATGGAGTTGACGATCATAATGATCCTGATTACGAAGATCCAGGTCAGCAATTCTATCTGGAGCGGGAGGTTGTTTTTGGAAACAGCCAGCACGATGAAAGAGATCAGCGCCACGCCGGTTACACCGAACGTTTCAAAACCGTCAGCGGTAGGACCTACGCTGTCGCCGGCATTGTCACCTACGCAGTCGGCAATGGTTCCCGGGTTTCTCGGGTCGTCTTCACCAATTTTGAAGATCACCTTCATCAGGTCAGAACCAACGTCAGCAATTTTGGTAAAAATACCCCCTGCAATTCTCAAAGCGGAAGCACCCAGGGACTCACCGATAGCAAAACCGATGAAACTTGCTCCGGCATATTGTCCCGGAACAAAGATCAGGATGATCAGCATCATGGTCAGCTCCAGGGAAACAAGAAGTACCCCGATGCTCATCCCGGCGGTGATGGGAATATGGTGAAGTTTGAGCGGTTTTCTTTCCAGGGAGGCAAAAGCCATCCGGGAGTTGGCCAGCGTGTTCATCCTGACACCGAACCAAGCGACACTGTATGAACCCAGCATCCCCAGCACAGTCCATCCCAGGATCATGAGAACACCCGACACTCCGAAACTGCCTCCGGAAAGGAATCCGAAATAGAATGCGACGATGGAGCCAATGATCAGAAAAAGAATGGCCAGAAAACGTCCCTGCTGAATCAGATAGGTTTTGCCGGTCTGATAAATAACGTCGGCAACCTCCAACATGGATTTGTGTGCTCTGATTTTTTTTACTTTTTTGTACTGAAGATAACCAAACAGAAATCCGATGAATGTAATCAGAAAGCCCCAGTAAAGGATTTCCTTGGATTTCATGCCGGCAGGGATCACCAGATCCGCCTCACTGGCCATTGCAAAAGCCGGTAAGGTCAACATTGCAATAAGGGTTAAAAGTTTTTTCATTTGTACATCTCTTGGGTTTAGATTTTTATAATATTTAAAACGTTTGCGGAAATAATTAAGTGCAAAAATAAAAATTCACCTCAAATAGAATAGGTTAATTTTTATTTACCAAAAATATTTTTCAACAAAATGACTTTTGTTTGAAGTTAAGTTTCATGTTTTTAATTTTTTATAGTGTTTCGCAGTTTGTTTATAAATAACAATTTAAGGCAGATTCATTATTTGTTAGTAACTTCGCGTATTAATCAACGGCAATTGAGTTTTTTTGGTGAAATTGCCTATCTTTAA
This sequence comes from Bacteroidales bacterium, assembly GCA_014860665.1. Taxonomy (GTDB): domain Bacteria; phylum Bacteroidota; class Bacteroidia; order Bacteroidales; family F082; genus Sulfidibacterium. The sequence goes on from JACZJI010000091.1 coordinate 3,720, forward strand.
ATCTCATTACAGTAAGGTATGAAGAAACTGAAAATGGAGATCGTGGGGATGTCTTATAGTCAATCGCAAAGTGGAGCTTATGCGCTGATACTGGGCGTTGTGGGTATGGAAAAGCGATTACCGATCATTATTGGTGGATTCGAGGCCCAGGCCATTGCTATTGAACTTGAGAAAATGAAACCAACCCGACCTTTAACCCATGATCTTTTTAAGAATTTTTCTCAGCATTTCGGTGTAAATATTATAGAGGTTGTAATTAACAAGTTTGAAGAAGGTATATTTTTCTCAAAGCTGGTTTGTGAGAAAGATGGAGAAATCACGGAAATAGATAGTCGTACCTCTGATGCAATTGCATTAGCGCTTCGTTTCGGATGCCCTATTTATGCTTATGAATTTATTATTGAGGAAGCCGGTATTTTTATGGATGGAGAAAGTGAAGGTCAGATTAAAGATTCTGAGGAAGAAGTTGAGGATTTTCGTGACGATGAACCGGGAGCTTATGAAGAGTTTTTACTTGAGGAACTTGAGGAAAAACTTCAGAAGGCAATAGCTGAAGAAAATTATGAGGAAGCCTCTCACCTGAGAGATGAAATAAAAAGGCGAAAGAAGAAATTGTAGATTATATACAAGAAATAAAAAAGCACCTCAATGAGGTGCTTTTTTATTTTAGTACTCATTATGATTAATGTTGCACATGAGCTATTTTTTCAGGATTGTGTTTGTATTTAAACAAGATCATAAACAGGACTCCTATAATGAGTGAATAAATCGAGAAAGTCATCCAGATATGAGGCCAATGGCGAACGCCACCTCTTGTGAAATAATCAACTACCCATCCGCTGGCCGTGCCACCAAGGAAAGCACCCAAACCGTTGGTCATAATCATAAATAATCCCTGTGCACTTGCTCTGATTTCTGGTTTTGCTTCCATTTCTACGAATAATGAACCTGAAATATTGAAGAAATCGAAAGCCATACCGTAAATAATCATGGAAAGTACAAGGAAGACAAATCCAATTCCGTCAGGACTACCGATTCCAAAGAGCCCAAATCTGAATACCCAGGCAAACATACTCATCAACATTACCTTTTTGATTCCAAAACGCTTTAAGAAGAATGGGATGGTCAGAATGAAGAGTGTTTCAGACATCTGTGATACCGACATCAGAATACTGGGATGCTGAACAGCAAACGACTGACTGAATTTATTGGCAAAGTCATGCAAAAACGGCTCACCGAAAGTATTGGTAATCTGCAAGGATGCTCCCAAAAGCATGGAGAAAATGAAAAAGATACTCATTTTCCTTTGTTTGAATAATCTAAAAGCATCCAAACCCAAGGAAGTAACCAGAGATTTGCCTTTGCTTTTGTTTTCCGGAGGGCAGGCGGGCATTGTAAACGAGTAAACACCCAAGCCAAGCGATGCGATTGAGCTTATATATAACTGCATAGGGCTCAGGGTCCAGTGCAGAAAGTCAATCACCCACATGGCAATAATGAAACCAATGGTTCCCCAAACCCGAAGGGGCGGAAAATCTTTTACAATATCAAATCCTTTTTGTTCCAGAATACTGTATGATACAGTGTTGCTCAATGCGATGGTTGGCATGTACATCATGGAAACCAACAGCATAATCCAGTACATGTTGTCGAAACTTCTTACCTGGGCAACCCAAAACAACAAAACAGCCAATATAATATGACTGAGGCCCATAACGCGTTCCGCATTTATCCAACGGTCGGCTACAATACCCAGCAGTGCCGGCATAAACAACGATGCAATTCCCATTGTTGCGTAAATGCTTCCTACCTGACCGCCCGTGAAATGGAGGGTATTTATCATATAACCTCCCAGTGAAATCAGCCAGGCGCCCCAGGCAAAAAACTCAAGGAAATTCAATATAGTAATCCTTAATTTTATTCCCATTGTGAATGTTGTTTTGGTTATAAATTTTTAATTTTGACGAAATTTAAGGGCAAATGTAAAATTTTTTCAAGGATTTCTTCTGGAGAATATTCTTTTTACAGCATTTCCCGATTTTTTTGGCATAATTTTATTGTTAGTTATCATAATACAGAAAAATTCCTTGCTTTATGAAGCAATATCTAGACCTTTTAGAATATGTTTTGGACAACGGAGTTGAGAAGAGTGACCGTACAGGTACCGGAACAAAGAGTGTTTTTGGCTATCAGATGCGGTTTAATCTGGAAGAAGGTTTTCCATTACTTACAACCAAGAAATTGCATTTAAAGTCAATTATATATGAATTGCTATGGTTTTTGAAAGGGGATACGAACATTCGCATGCTGAAAGAGAACGGAGTGAAAATTTGGGACGAATGGGCAGATGAAAATGGCAATCTGGGACCAATTTACGGAGCGCAATGGCGTAACTGGAACGGGGAAGGGATAGATCAGATTCAGATTGCTGTTGATCAGATAAAGAACAATCCGGATAGCCGCCGGATTATTGTAGCTGCATGGAATCCGTCAGTGCTTCCTGAAAAGGGGAAGACATTTTCAGAGAATGTAGCCTCCGGAAATGCTGCACTACCTCCGTGTCATGCTTGGTTTCAGTTTTATGTTGCCAACGGACATCTGTCGTGTCAGCTTTATCAAAGAAGCGCCGACATTTTTATAGGCGTTCCGTTCAATATTGCATCTTATGCTTTGCTTACGATGATGATGGCGCAGGTCACAGGTTTGAGGCCAGGCACTTTCGTGCATACGTTAGGCGATGCCCATATTTATTTGAATCATTTGGATCAGGTTAATATTCAGTTGAGCCGGAAACCCAGGCCTTTACCTCGTATGGAAATCAATCCGGAAGTAAAGAGTATTTTTGATTTTAAGTATGAGGATTTTAATCTGAAGGATTACAATCCCCATCCACATATAAAAGGCGCCATTTCAGTTTAAGGTTGGGGGGAAAAGAGGTGACAATTCAGGTGATTGAAATCACAGATTTATGACAAAATCAAACAAAAAAATCGGATTGCTTTTTGGGTCATTTAATCCCATCCATAACGGTCATTTAATTTTAGCCAATTACATGGCTGAATTTACTGATTTGGATGAAGTTTGGTTTGTCCTTTCTCCCCAAAATCCTTTAAAACCCCGAATCGGATTGCTGGCTGATTATCATCGCCTGGCATTGATTCGTCTTGCTTTAGAGGATCAGCGGGAGCTTAAAGTGACGGATATCGAGATGAAAATGCCTATTCCATCTTATACCATTGATACTTTGACCTGGCTAAGCGAAAAATATCCCGACGATCAATTTGTATTTATTTGCGGTACAGATGTGTTTTCACATTTTAAGAAGTGGAAAAACTACGAAATGATTTTGAATCATTATACAACTTACGTTTATCCACGGCCTGGTTATGATTTAGGTGATTTCAAAAATCATCCCAACATTAAAATGTTTCAGGCTCCGATCATGGAGATCTCTTCAAGTTTTATACGAAAGGGCATTAAAGCAAAAAAGAATATGCAATTCTGGATGCCTGAGAAGGTATATAATTACATTCTCGAAATGCATTTCTATGAAAAATAGCTTTACAGGAATTCTGTAAGATTAGTTATATGGATCAGTCACAGGTAGTACGTAATATTCTCCTGTTCTTGGATCTTTATAAAATTTACTGTATCCGTTAATGCTTTCGATATTGGCGTTTACAGAACCTTTGATGAAAACTGTGTTATCAACGCTTACTGCACCTTCAACCCTGACAAGTGAATCAATCTGAACTTTTTCGGGTCTGATTCTTGGAAAAATTCCTGCATTCTGAAATACAAGAACCCAAATCCCAACAGCAATTGATGCAAGGGTTGTCTTCAAAAACTTTAAATTAATTTCCATGCCTTTTAGTTTTTAGTACATCAAAAATATTGAAAAATAATTTCGCAAGGCTCAGCCTCCTTGTTTTTGTAAAAAACAATTTTGCGTGTTTATGGCTATGGGAATTTTATGCTAAAATGCTTATATTTGCTTTGTTCCGTTTTACTGTTTCTGTTTTTTGATCTTTTCTATATGCCCCTTACGGGATATTCTGAAAAGTTTCAGTGGGGTGATACATGGGTGTGTAAATTCAGGAATCGGAAATTAAATGAATCGGATTTAAAAACCAGGCATAATTTTAATTACAGTACACATGAAGCGAATTATACTTTCTATCGCGATTTTGTTTTTCCTGAGTACGGGTATTATGAAGGCTCAAAGCAGCATAGACAAAACAAGACAGGACAAAACGGAGATGCAGATTAATGATTTGCAGCACAATTTTAATCAATTGCAAAAGGGAATTGAGGATTTACTATGGTATCAGAAAGTGGGAGATGTTGCATACATCGACAAAGTTTACATTACCGGTCCGCCTCCGGCAGTGGTCAAAAATCCTACCGCAATGGGAGCGTACAATCCGGTAAAGTTTTGGACCTATGTTTTTATTCCTAAAAATGTAAATACATCAAAGAAGTACCCTCTGCTGGTTTTTCCGCATGGAGGAGTGCATGGAGATTTTACGACATATTATACTCATATTATAAGAGAAATGATTGCGCAGGGTTATGTTGTGGTTGCTCCTGAATACCGTGGGAGCACAGGCTATGGAAAATCTTTTTACAGACAGATTGATTATGGCGGACTGGAGAATGAAGATGTTTTTGCTGCCCGCAACTGGATGCTGGAAAATTATAGTTTTCTTGATCCTGAGAGGGTTGGCATTATTGGCTGGAGCCATGGAGGTATGATTACTTTGATGAACATTTTTGCGTATCCAAAAGCGTATCAGGTTGCATTTGCCGGAAATCCGGTCAGCGATTTGATTGCACGTATGGGATACATGACGGATGATTACAGGAAGCTATATTCTGCTGATTACCACTTGGGAAAAACTGCAAATCAGAATGTTGAAGAATACAAAAAGAGGTCACCTGCTTGGAATGCAGAAAAACTAAATACCCCGTTGCTCATTCATACTAACACGAACGACGATGATGTCAATGTGTTGGAAGTGGAACATTTGATTCAGGCATTAAAAGCAGCTGGTAAAAAATTCGAATACGAGATCTATCAGAATGTGCCAGGAGGACACTCTTTTGACAGAATAGACACGCAAATGGCCCAGACTATACGAGTTAAAATTTATAAGTTTCTTGCTGGATATCTTCATCCCGAGAATCCTATAAAGACAATAGATCAATTAAAAAAAGCAGCTTATAGATTTTAACTCGCTTGTTTCCAATACTTATTAACCGGCAAATTTATGTTACTAAATATTTCTTTTCATTTTGATTTTATCCCACTTCTGGTAGTCGTTGCAGTAGCATGGCTGGCGCCTATATTATTGTCTTTGCTTAAGGTAAAGAATGTGCCGTCGGTTATTGTTGAAATTATAATGGGTTATATCATTGGCGTGTATTTTTTTGTCTCCCGAACAGGAAGTGATTTCCATATTCTTGAATTTCTGGCAACGGCCGGTTTTATATTTATTATGTTTTTGAGTGGTCTGGAAATAGATGTGGATCAGATTATTTCATCTTTCCCTAAAAAGAAAACTGCCCGTTCCGTTTTTAAAAATGCATTTATTCTGGGATTGGCATATTTTGCCCTTGTTGTTATTCTTTCATATTTGAGTACTTTTTTTCTTTCTCGTTTTATTGTAATACCTCACAGGTGGTATTTTGCACTGATTATGGTTACAACTTCAGTAGGGATTGTACTTCCAGTTCTGAAGGGTCGTGGCGAGCTTTCAAGCAGTTACGGGCAAATGATAATCATCGCAGCGGCAGTTGCAGATGTGCTTAGTATTATTTTATTCACGTTTACGGCCTTTATTTTGCGAAACGGATTCAAATTTGAGCTTCTGTATATTCTCATTGTGTTTTTTGCCTTTTATATTTTCTACCGTATTACAGGGTGGCTGAGACATGTTATGCTTTTCAAAAGACTGTTTTATCAGCTTTCGCATGCTGCTTCACAAATTCGTGTCCGGAGCTCCATTCTGATTATGCTCATTTTTGTGGGAATATCTCAATATATAGGTGAAGAGGTTATTTTATTGGGGGCTTTCCTCAGCGGACTTCTTTTGTCAACTCTGTTGCACAAGGAACGTTCTGTACTGATGATTAAGCTCGATGGTATGGGGTATGGTTTTTTTATCCCTATATTTTTCATTATGGTTGGGATTATGTTTGAACCCTCTGCTTTGAAAGATTTTGATAGCTCTATCCTGATTTTTCTGGTGATGTTGCTGCTTGTTATGTTTACTATCAAGATTATTCCCTCTTTTTTATGGATAAAGATGTTTGGTCCACGTAAAGCGATAGCCGGTGGTTTTTTGATGTCATCCCAGTTAAGTTTGATTATTGCTGCTTCTGTTATTGGTTTGCAATTAGGAGTGGTAACTCCTGCTATCAATGCCAGTTTCATATTGATGGCAGTTTTAACATGTCTCATTGCACCTGTATTATTTAATTGGATTTATCCGGTGGATATTACCGAAGGTGAAAAAACTATCATCATAGGAGGAAGTAGTACTGCTGTTTTACTGGCCAGAAGGATGGATATTCATGGAAAGAAAGTGATTATTGTTGAAAAGGACAATAAAAGATTTCAGGAAATCAAGGAAAAAGGGTTGGTAGTCTTTGAAGGCGATGGCCTGGATGAGGAAATTTACAGGAAAATAAAACTCTTGAAGGATAACTTTGTGGTTGTTGAAACAGGAGACGATGAGCAAAATCTTAAAATCGCGAGTATCTTAAAGGGTGATTTTTCTCATGATAAGATTATCACGCGGTCGGATAAAATGTCGTTTGCAGAGAAATTCACTCAGCTTGGCGTTAAGTCAATCGATCGGCACCGGATTTTTGCGACGGCTATTGAAAATTTCATTTTGAGGCCAACGACCTATAATGATCTTGTGGAAACATTTGAAAATTATACGGTTGAAGAAATTTTTATTACCAATAGTCAAATCGATGGGATGCAGGTTAAAGACGTTCCTTTCCCAGACGGAGCATTGCTTATACTGATTAAAAGAGAGAAATCCTTTTTCATCCCGCATGGGGAAACCTATTTCAAATTGGGAGATATCCTCCATGTTTTAGGTACGCCTACTGCTTTGGAAAATGTTATTTCCAGGGTGCAGGCAAGATAATTGGCAGAAATCTTTGTTGAATTTACTGAACTTTTCCTTTTTCAGTTTTATAAAGTTTAAGCATTAACTCTTCTGAGACTAAGCCCGGTGAAACATTTTTATCTTTTAATGCTTTCAACATAGTTTCTCGGGCTTCGTCTTCAAATGAATTCTTCCACATTTTCATGGTTTTCATTTTGGCCTGATAGTCAGCATCTATCGAAGCATTGTACTTTTCAAAAATACCATAAGCAGATTCTGGGTTGTCTTCAAAAGTATTTCCTTTCGCTGAGAAACAATATTGTAAAATTTGGTCCAAAGGACGATTTTGATATACTTCGGGGATTTTTTTAATGCCGTAAACAATGGGAATATATGGATGAATGCATGGATTTAATGGTGCAAACCAGACTATATATGCCTCGTTAGCCGGTCGGTCATCATAAAGCTGGGTGACGAGGCTGTATTTGGTACCGGCATTACAAATTCGGTTTACAAGGTTTCTGTGCGGATTTTTATGAAGGCTGTAATTCGTTTCAAAGTCAGTGCCTTCATAATGGGATGATAGTACATTTTGCAAATCTTTTACTGTCAGTGGCTTTTTCGGAGTAAAAGAAAACGGTATGTCCTTGTATAGAGAAAAAGTCTTGTTTGCCAAAGCGTTAATTCCTGACCAATGACGTGCTACATTGCCTATCGCAAAGCGATAGTAGGGTTCGCTGTATACGGTTTTGAAATTGAACGCTTTTTCAGGCGTTGGCTCATACCATCCTCTTAAGACTGCATATTGGATAAGTCCGGGACTTGCGAGGAAATTAGTTGTATCCTTCAGGTTCACGTTTTCAATAGTATAGTAATTTGGAACGATGGCAACACTGTCACTGGGAACACGTTCTGCAATCCATTGATGCCCCTGGACTACTGCCAGTAACCATATTTCATTGGGGTCAGCGATGCAATAAGTACGCCCTGATGATGCATATCCTAAAGTCGAAATAAGTTCTCCGGCAATTTTCACTCCTTCTTTTGCAGTATGTGCTCTTTCGGCAATAATTCTTCTTAAGTAAAACCCGATATTCCCTTTTGCAGTGTCTTCTTTGGAAGGACATGCGTTTGAGCAAATGCTAACACCGTCTTGATTCAGATAATAATCACCAAACTTCTCATTGGTTGTTTCCCACCATAAGTATCCATTCGTGTGTGCTACTTGCGGAATTTTAGTTCCATTTAGTAAAGTTAGCGTTGAACCAGGCTTATGATCGACTGGTGGAACTTTGTAAATATTTACTATGAGATCGCCCCAGTCATCTTCATTATGACCTATCATTACTTTATGATTAGCAGTGGCATTCTTTCCGACAGCTATTGTGTAACAATTCTCATTATAAATGGGATTGTTTGTTTCTTGAGCTAGAAGATTGAAGCTCATAAAAACTAATAGAATGATGAAGAATTTTTTCATTTTGATGAAATTTTTCCAAAAGGGCTAATTTAATAAATCGCTCAAATATAGGAATATAAATTAAATGTGATAAGTATAATTTACAAAATGTAATTTATACATGTCAAAATGTAATTAATTTATTACTTTTATCAAAAATTTAAAACGCTGTACCATGAAAACAAGATTTCTTTTTCCGCATCGCTTTAAAAAAGCAGGCTGGTTTTTGCTGATTCCCACGTTCATTATCGGCTTTTTTGTCGTGTTTTTTGATTTTGAGCCCAAGTTTCTGGAAGGGAAAATGTTCACCATCTACACGGCGGGTATTGCACATCATCCGATTATTTTCGGATTGGTCGACGTGAACCTTACTAATACGATCGTGGGGGTGTTATGCCTGATAGGCGCCTTGCTGGTAGCTTTCTCAAAAGAAAAAAACGAAGATGAATTCATTGCTAATACGCGCTTTGAATCGCTGCTGTGGGCTACTTACGTAAACTATGGTGTGCTGATTTTCTGCTTTCTGTTCTTTTATGCATTTGAGTTCCTTTCGGTGATGATCCTGAATATGTTCACGATTTTGTTTTTCTTCATCGCAAGGTTCCATTTTATTCTGTATTTTAAAAACGCAAAATCAATGAGCCATGAAGAATAATCTGAAAGTCGAAAGAGCGATCAAAAATGTGACCCAGGAAATTCTGGCGAAGGAAGTCGGGGTGAGCCGTCAGGCCATTAATTCCATCGAGCTCGGAAAATACGTTCCGTCCACCGTTCTGGCGCTGAAGCTTTCGAAATTCTTCAATAAAAGTGTGAATGAGATTTTTATGCTGGAAGAGACGGACTAAAGACAAACCAGCAAGTGACGAAACAAAAAAAGCGCACCATTTGGTGCGCTTTTTTTATGATTCTCAAATGATACTATTTGATTCCCATTTTTTCACGAATTTCAGCCGGAATGGCAGCTTTGTTCACACTGATGCTCAAGGTATTCAGTTCTATATAAGCTGCTGAAACATAAATGTATCCGTGATAGATCTGATCTGTCCCCCAAGAATTTTTTACTTTGTAGAAAGTGTCCCCTTTTTGATCATGGGCAATGCCAACGATCAACATTAAGTGGTCGTCTTGAGTCAGGTAATTATCATAATCTTTTTGTCTCAATTGTGGAGTAATTGTAGCTTCCTGGACAATAGAATCAGCTTTGTAAAGTCTTTTTTCTTTCTGACTTCGTCTCAGACTGTTCCATTCTTCCAGTGCTTTTGCATCTAATTTGGGATGCTCGTCAGGGACAAATGCTACTCCTTTTTTCCAGTTGAAACCTTTGTTGCTGACATCTGTGTCCCAAGCTAAACAATACCCGTTTTTCAGTGCATTGTTGATGATAACAAGCAGGTCTTTCATGGGAACATTATCGTATTTAGCCCAGGTCCAGTTATCAGGAATGGCCAGGGCAAATTTTGTATAATACGGATGATCCATGAAAGAGGTAATAGGAATAATATCATCCGGATTAAAACCTGTCATGTCCCTGAAACTTTGTGGAGTATAAGTTTTGCCTTCATAGTTGAAGGTTTTGGGTAAAGGACCCAGATAGGAGGTTATTACGGCGTCGAAACCCTTGTGCCATACGGGGGTAAGTTTATGGTTTGGATCTGATACGATGTCATCTACATAGTTTTGTAAAACATTGTCCATTTCAGATTGAACCGGTAGTTTGGTTCCATAATCCATCCCACTGTAAACTGAATCAGGAACCATTCCATACTTTTTAATAATCCGCAACACATCAGTAGTTTCTCCACCAGGGCCTAACATCATTTTTCCGTGCAAACGGACGTATTTGGTGGCTCTGTCAGAGTACTGGTAATAAACATTGAACATTTCCGACAAATCATATTTTTTGCCGGTAGTACGCAATAACTCAGCTTCAACCAGTCCTAATCCGGAATAATCCCAACAGGTTCCAGACCTGTACTGATTCTTTACAGACGTATGAGGAACTACTACTTCGTCAGTAAAATGGTATCCTTCATTGGCTTTTTTTTGGACTTTTTTGTGTGAACGAGCAAAGCCCGGTGTGCTGAAAACCAGTGAGGCAATCAACATAAAAAGTAACGATTTGACTTTCATATATTAAATGATATTTAGCTTGAAAAAAAGTAGAGTTTGCCCAAAAAGGCAATCTCAAAGTGCAAAAATAAAAATATCCAAACAAGTTGTCTATTAATAAAAACAGCGTACCGGCAGGCACGCTGTTTTTAATTGTGATCTTCAAATGATTATTTGATTCCCATTTTAGAGCGAAGGTCAGCCGGAATAGCGTCTTTATTCACACTAATGGTAGTTGTGTTTAACTCAACATAAGCAGGTGAAACATAAATATATCCATGATATTTCTGGTGTGTACCCCAGGAGTTCTGGACTTTATAGAATATTTTTCCGTTTTGATCATGGGCAATACCAACGAACAACATTCCGTGGTCATCGGTCGTCGAATAATTGTCATAAGCTGTCTGTCTCATTTCAGGAGTAATAGTAGCTTCCTGTACAATGGAATCGGCATTATAAAGTCTCTCTTCTTTCTGTTTTCGACTCAAACTGTTCCATTCTTCCAGTGCTTTTCCCTCTAATTCTGGGTGCTTGTTGGGAACGAATGCCACCCCTTTGTTCCAGTTGAAACCTTTGTTGCTGACATCTGCACCCCAAACTACGGTGTAGCCGTGTTTCAGTGCATTGTTGATGATGACGAGCAGGTCCTTCATAGGAACATTATTGTAGGGAATCCATCTCCAGTTATCTTGAACGGCAATGGGGAACTTCGTGAAATAAGGATGATCCTGGAAAGAGGTAATTGGAACAATATTATCAGGATTAAAACCAGTCATGTCCCTGAAACTCTCCGGAGTATAAGTTTTTCCTTCGTACTGAAAAGTCTTGGGAATCTCACCCAAATAGGATGTCAGAACAGCATCGAAACCTTTGTGCCATACGGGAGTAAGTTTGTGATTTGGATCAGAAACGATCGCATCTACGTAACTCTGTAACACTTTATCCATTTCCATTTGTACCGGAAGCTTCGTTCCATAATCCATTCCAGTGTAAACCGATTCAGGGACCATCCCGTACTTTTTGATAAGCCACATAACATCTGTGGTTTCTCCACCAGCTCCAAATCCCATATCTCCGTGCAAACGAACATATTTGATAGCTCTGCCTGAATATTGATAATATACATTGAACATTTCTGATAAATCATATTTTTTTCCGGTAGTGCGTAATAATTCGTTCTGAACAAATTCTAATCCGGAATAGTCCCAGCAGGTCCCAGACATGTATTGATTATTAATGCCTGTGTGAGGAACTATGACCTCGTCGGTAAATACATAACCTTTAACAGGTTTCTTAACTTGTTTTTTGTGAGCAAAGCTCGGAGTGCTGAATACTAAAGAAGCGATCAGCACAAAAAGTAATGATTTAACTTTCATTTATAAAATTTTAAGATAAGACAAAAAATCAGCTTTCTTATTCATAAAGAGGAGGCTGATACAAAAATTACAAATCAAATTTGATACCTTGAGCAAGAGGTAATTCGCTACCAAAATTAACGGTATTTGTCTGCCGGCGCATGTAGATTTTCCATGCGTCTGAACCAGATTCTCGGCCACCTCCCGTATCTTTTTCACCTCCGAAAGCACCTCCGATTTCAGCACCGGATGTTCCGAGGTTTATATTTGCAATCCCGCAGTCAGAACCTGCGTAGGACAGGAAAGTTTCGGATTCTTTTAGGTCATTGGTGAAACATGCAGAAGAAAGACCCTGAGGTACATCATTCTGAATTTCAATAGCGTTCATGATGTCGCCTTTGTATTTAATGAAGTAGACAATAGGAGCGAAGGTTTCTTCCTGAACAATCTGGAAATGATTTTCAGCTTCCGCGATACAGGGAACTACATAAGTTCCGGATTCATAGCCAGGACCCTCCAAAACTTCACCTCCATAGAGCACTTTACCACCTTCTTCCTGAACTTTTTTTACAGCATTTGTGAAAAGTTCAACGGCTGATTTATCGATAAGCGGTCCTACCAAATAATCTTCATCTAATGGATTTCCAATTCTTTTTACGACACTTTTATATGCTGAAACAAACTTATCACGAACTTCATTATAAATGGACTCATGGATAATAACGCGACGTGTTGAGGTACAACGTTGTCCGGCCGTACCTACTGTTCCGAACACGGTCGACATGACTGTCATTTTCAAATCAGCACTCGGGGTAATAATTACTGCATTGTTACCTCCCAATTCCAAAATTGTTTTTCCTAAACGTTTTCCAACGATTCCTCCAACTCTTTTTCCAACAGCGGTAGAACCTGTTACAGAAAGTAATTTAACTCTTGGATCGGCAAGGAAGTTGTCGCCCATTACAGACGATTTTCCGATAACCAAATTGAAAACACCCTCAGGAACATTATTATTTTTCAATACTTTACTAATGATATTGTGTGTGGCGATTGCAGTTAAAGGTGTCTTTGAAGATGGCTTCCACACAACAACATCGCCGGCAACAATAGCCAATGCTGAGTTCCATGCCCAAACTGCTACAGGGAAATTATAAGAAGTCACCAAACCAACAATCCCCAATGGATGGTATTGTTCAGACAATCGGTGGTTTACTCTTTCGGATTGAAGGTTGATTCCATTGATAACTCTTGACTGCCCTACTGCAAAGTCACAGATGTCAATCATTTCCTGTACTTCACCCATCCCTTCCTGGAATATTTTTCCCATTTCAAGGGTAACCAGTGCCCCCAGATATTCTTTGTTTTCCCGCAATGCGATGGCTATTTCACGGATAAGATTTCCCCGGATAGGTGCCGGAACTTTTCTCCATTCTTTAAAAGCGGCTTCAGCTTTTTGGATCACCATTTCATAATCATCCAGTGTAGCTGTTCTGACTTTTGCAATTTCTTTTCCATCAATGGGAGAATAAGAGGTAGAAATGTCTCCTTTGGTTTCGAACCACTGTGTGCCTGTGCTGACACCCAGGTTAATTTCTTTAATTCCCAGGTTTTCAAGAATTTCACCGGGATTATGTTTGATACTCATCGGTTAATTTTTTTAAAATTTCATTTAGAACGTTTGCAAAGTTAATAATTCAGTAGTATGAGAGTCGTTAAAAAGCCCTAAAATGAAGCCGAAAACCCTATTTATAGCTATTTTATTTAAATACTGAAATAACCTTTTTCTAAAAGAAAAATTATCAAATGCTAAATAAATTTTTCAGGATATTTAAGATGTTCGTCTTCTCATATGATTTCAGCCACGATAAAAGTACTGCCTCCTACAAAAACCAAATCATTAGGGCCAGCATTGTTTACTGCTGAAGAATAGGCATGGGTTACTGAAATATAACTTTGTCCTGTTAGTTTAAATTCAGCGGCTTCTTCTTGTAAAATTTCAGCATCTAATCCTCTGGGAATATTTGCTTTACAGAAATAATAGGTAGCATTTTTAGGCAAAAGCCTCAGTACAGAACTTCGGTCCTTGTCGGAAACCATACCGAAGACAAAATGAAGATGCTCATAATCCATTTTCATAAGTTGTTGAACAACATTCATGATTCCATCAGTATTATGACCTGTGTCCGCAATGGTGAGCGGATTCGTGCTTATTACAGTCCATCTCCCTTTTAATCCTGTGTTTGCAATGGTGCTGATAAATCCTTCAGCTATGGTATCTTTATCTATATTCAGGATTCCGGAGTCATTCAGAACTTTAATCCCCTGGAAAGCCGTGGCAATATTTTCCATCTGATATTCACCCAGCAAAGGGCTGCTCAGGTCTTCCAGATATAATTCATCATCAAGCCAGATATCATAATGCTTTTCGTTCTTACGAGCTGTATGAACTGCTTTTGCTTCGAAATGGTCTTCCGCATAAAAAATCGGTGCATTCTTTTCTTTAGCAGTTTTCTCGAAGACAGGTTTTGTCTCAGATTGTTTTCTGCCAATTACAACCGGAATTCCTTCTTTGATGATGCCTGCTTTTTCTCCTGCGATTTTCTCAAGTGTATTCCCGAGAAATGCCATGTGGTCATATCCGATGTTGGTGATAATTGAAAGAACAGGATTTGAAATATTCGTGGAGTCCAACCTGCCTCCCATACCAGTTTCCAATACTGCAAAATCTACCTTTTCTTCTTTAAAATATTGGTAAGCCATCCCCACAGTCATTTCAAAAAAAGAAATCTTATGATCCTCCAGCCATTTTTGATTCTTATCAACAAACTCCACAACTTTTTCTTCCGGAATCATTTCTCCGTTAATTTTTATCCTTTCCCTGAAATCCTTCAAATGCGGGGAAGTATAAAGCCCTGTTTTTAGTCCTGCTTCCTGCAAGATGGAGGCAATCATGTGTGAAACACTTCCTTTTCCGTTTGTTCCTGCTATATGTATGGCGCGGAATGAGTCTTGAGGATTTTTTAATTCATCCAGCAGATCAATAGTGTTGGAAAGATCAGCTTTGTAGGCTGCCTGCCCTACACGCTGAAACATGGGCAGTTGTTCAAACAACCAGTCTAAAGTCTCATTGTAATTCATAACGCAAATTTAAAATCTTTAGGAAATGAGAACCGTTCCCGGCATTATAATAATGATGTCGGTTTATAACTTTTGCTGAAGAACATTTTTGTCGATTTACCTTTTCAGAATAAAGGTATATGTGATGGTCCCGATTTGTTGTGCAGGAGCAGAAGGATCACTCACAAAAGTTGAATTCAAGGCAGAACGAAGAGCAATGTTTCTTATATTTTCGTTTACAACAGTCGTTCCTTTTGCCGAGATCTGAGCCCGAATAACTTTCCCTTCAGGGTTAACCCAAATTTGTACTACGACAATGCCTTGTTCATTGAATGATGCCGTCGGCTTATCTATGAATTTTGCACCACGTCCACCTAAGCTGTATGAAATACCGTTTCCTTTTCCGCCTTGTCCCATAAAGTTATTGCTTTGGTCAATTCCATGCGGACTACCCATTTCGTTATCACCTTCTTCAATTCCTTTCCCCTGATTAGTCTGGTTTTTAGATAGTTTAAAAAGAGCCTTTTGATTAATTACAGGTTCAGGTTTTTCTACTTTATTTTCTTTGACCGTAGGCTTTGTATTAGTTTCCTTGGCCACGGGAGTTTTCTTTTCTGGCTTTGGAACTACCTCTTTCTTAACTGGAGTTGGTTTTTTCTTGACTGGTTTTTTCTCCGGAAGGGCAGGGGCCTTTTCTACATCCTGAGTAAGATCTTTTTGTGGTTGGACTTTTTTCACGGGCGGTGGAGTAACAGTCTCTTTCTTTTTTTGAACTTCTTCAGGTTTTGGTTGAGACGGGACAGCCGCATTCACCTGATTTCCGTTTCCGGGATTTTCAGTTCCGATATTAACTTCAACTCCCTGCTCTTCAGGTAATGGCAACGGTGTCCTAAGCGCCATAAATAGCAAAGCCAGGATGATTAATGCGTGTACGATTATCGTCCCAATAAGTGCTTTCCCTTTGTTGCCATTCAGTTTCATAGTAACTTCAGTTCTTATTCTCCCTCCGCAGGCCGGGTTGCAAGAATGATTTTGTGCTTTGTGTTAAATTTCTGATTGATTTGGTTTACCGCATCAATTACATTGACAAGATCCTGAACCGGTACAGTTTTGTCGGCTCGTAAAACGATAGTTGCTTCTGAGTCACTATCAATTTTGCTGTTGATAGCTTGTTGCAGAGTTTCAGGACTTACCTGAGTTGTCTCAACAAAATAGTTTCCTGCTTTATTGATATAAACCGTCAGAGTCTGTTTCGCCATTGTTTTGCTATGACTGCTCGGAAGCAAAAGCTTGATGGCATTTGGAGCGACGAGTGTAGAAGTCAGCATAAAAAATATCAGCAGCAGAAAAACAAGGTCAGACATGGATGCCATACTGAAGCTGGAGCTGATTTTATTTCTGGTCTGAATAGCCATTTCTTTACCGGTTTAATTTGATTTTAGTTGCTGAAGATAAGTAATAGCATGATTTATTTTACCGGTTCGTGGAGCAAGTCCATGAATTCGGAAGTTCTGATCTCTAAAAGATTGACTACATTTTGAACTTTAGAAACCAGAAGGTTATAAAAAATGTAAGCGGTAATTCCCACGATTAAACCACCAACTGTTGTAATCATTGCCTGGTAAATACCTTTGGAAAGCAATTCAATATTGATATTGTTTCCGGCCATAGCCATGTCATAAAAAGCCCTTACCATACCGATTACAGTTCCTAGAAACCCGAGCATCGGTGCAGCTCCGGCAATAGTGGCAAGACCAGCAAGATTTTTTTCCAGTTTAGAAACCTCCAGCCTTCCTACATTTTCAATAGCAGCATTGATATCGTTGAGAGGCTTCCCAAGTCTGGAAATCCCTTTGTCTATCATCCGGCCGATAGGGGAGTTGCTTGATGTACAAAGATCCTTCGCTGAGTTCAATTTCCCGTCAAGAATAAAATTGCGGATATTATTCATGAAATTTTTATCCTCTTTGGACGCTTTATTTATTGTAAGGTACCTTTCGATAAAAATATAAACGGCAATCACCGAAAGCAGGCCCAGGACCGCCATAATCCAACCCCCTTTGATGAGCAAATTCATAATCGGCAGACTGATCTCATGTGCTCCCTGACCAACAGGAATTGTTTGAACAGCCTCGTTAATCTGAAGAATCATATTCGGTATCATAAGTTTATTATGTTATAGACGTAAAATTAAAAGGATAATAGACGTTCTCAATTTTTGACTGGTTTTGTTTTAAACACGAGCCTGTTAGTTAAACTGAAAAGAGATAGTTTTATTATGTAGGCATTAGAGAAAATAACATTAAAAAAGTTTAAAATAGTTATGATTTTAATCATCAATTTTTTTGAAAAATAGTCCTTTTCCACAGATTTGGTTATTTTTGCTTTTTATCCTTAAACTTATTTTCACAAAATGACAGGTTTTATACTAATGGTTGTAGTGTTTATTGTTGGTTATACCGCAATAGCACTTGAGCATCCGCTTAAAGTTGACAAAGCGGCATCTTCACTTTTATTGGGCGTTCTAATATGGACGATTTTTATTTTTGACATTTCCGGAATTCTAAATTTGGGATTCAGTGATGCGTGGATGAATTTTAAAAATAGTTCGATTTTAACTGCATATAAAACAAGTCATCCCGGAATTGATTTACTGGAACAAATGAGATATTTTGTTATTGATAACCAGATTATTGAACACTTAGGGAGTATTTCTGAAATTTTGTTTTTCCTGCTGGGTGCTATGACAATCGTGGAAACTATTGACCAGCATCAGGGATTTAAGATTATTACAGATAAGATTAATACGAATAATAAAGTAAAATTGTTGTGGATATTAAGTATTCTGACTTTTTTCATGTCGGCTTTGCTTGATAACCTTACCACAACGATTGTAATGGTCGCACTGCTTCGAAAACTTATTGACGATAAGAAATCCAGGTGGTTTTTTGCGAGTATGATTGTGATAGCAGCAAATGCAGGTGGGGCATGGTCACCAATTGGTGACGTAACGACCATTATGCTCTGGATTGGTAAGCAGATTACTGCCGGAAACATCATGGCAATGGTTTTCCTACCAAGTCTGTTTAATATGATATTTCCACTGGTCGTGGTTTCGTTTTTCATGAAGGGGACAGTGAAGCGACCCAAAAATAAAGATGCTAGTTTTGAGAATTTCACTACCCTAGGCGAACAGCGTCTTATGTTGGTTATGGGAATTGGTGCGTTGCTTTTTGTTCCTGTTTTTAAGACTGTAACGCATTTACCCCCTTATATGGGGATGTTGTTTGGTCTTGGCGTGTTATGGGTTACCACAGAGCTTTTACATAAAAACAAAAGTTTTGAGGATAAAAGAAAACTTACTATTATCGGGGTTTTGAGAAGAGTTGATGTTCCTACGATTTTCTTTTTCCTTGGGATTTTATCAGCAGTGGCAGCCCTGGAATCTGCCGGGCATCTTCATCTGATGTCGAATTTTCTTGATAAGCATGTCCATAATATTTATGGTATCAATACAGCTATCGGACTTCTTTCATCCATTGTTGATAATGTTCCGCTCACTGCAGGAGCAATGGGAATGTATCCGGTTATGACTCATGCTATGGCACAAGCTTCAATGCAACCTGAGTATATGCATCATTTTGTACAGGACGGAGCTTTCTGGGAATTACTGGCTTATGCAGCCGGAACTGGCGGTAGTATTCTAATTATCGGTTCTGCAGCTGGAGTTGCAGCAATGGGTCTGGAGAAAATCGACTTTATCTGGTATATGAAAAAAATAAGCTGGCTTGCGCTTATCGGATATTTTGGCGGAATTCTTATTTACTGGGTTCAGGAACTGTTATTATTTCACATGTAAATCTTTCAGGTTCTGCTTTCTATATTGTCCTGCTGATTGATGCATAATTTTGTATATTTTCTAATGAACTGTTTTTCTATGTGTTAGGTGTTAATTTAGAAGTTATACAAATAGATTTAAAATTACTTAAATTTTCATACTGTCTCGATAAACGTATGGGGGTTATTTTAAATTTGCGCCCTTGTAAGTTTAAAATGATTGAACATGTTTGTTCTTATTCTAATGCTAATCGTTTTTATCCTGGGATATGTAGCGATAGCTATGGAAGGACCTTTGAAAGTAGATAAGGCTGCTTCTGCATTATTTTTAGGGGTAGTAATTTGGGTGATTTATATTTATGGATTGCCCAGTGTGTTGAATCTTGGTTATAGTCCATCGTGGCAGAGCTTTTTAAAAAGTTCTGAGCTCGCTAAATTTAAAAGCGAATACCCTTCAGTAGGACTAATCGGGCAAATGAGATATTTTATTACCAGTCATGAGGTAATTTCTCATTTAGGAAACCTTTCGGAGATACTTTTCTTTTTGCTGGGAGCCATGACCATTGTGGAAACAGTTGACCAGCACGAAGGTTTTCGCGTAATTACTGACAGGATAAAAACAACGAATAAGGTCAAACTGCTTTGGATTCTGGGAACTATCACTTTTTTCCTTTCAGGAGTTCTTGACAATATGACTACCACGATCGTGATGATTGCTTTGCTGCGAAAGCTGATCAGTGATCAAAAGACACGATGGTTCTTTGCCAGTATCATTGTCATTGCTGCCAATGCTGGTGGAGCATTCACCCCAATCGGAGATGTGACTACCATTATGTTATGGATCGGTGGACAGATAACAGCTTTAGATATTATGGGGATGGTATTTCTTCCCAGCGTTGTAAGTCTATTAGTGCCTTTGGTATTGGTTTCTTTTTATGTGAAAGGACATGTCGAAAAACCAAAAGTAGCTGATGAAGGTAAAGGCCACGATAAAAATATTCAAATGTTAATGCTTATTATGGGCATTGGAGGTTTAATTTTTGTTCCGATTTTTAAAGAACTAACAGATTTGCCTCCATACATGGGAATGTTGTTCAGTTTAAGTGTTATCTGGATTACTACTGAACTTATTCACAAGAAAGCGCCAAAGGAACGTAATAAGCAATTTACGGTAGTTGGTATTTTGAAAAGAGTAGATATTCCGACCATCTTGTTTTATTTGGGTATTCTTTCAGCAGTAGCTGCTTTAGAGTCTGCCGGTCATCTTCAGATTATGGCTGGATATCTAGATAAGCATCTTCACAACATCTATTTGATTAATGGAACGATAGGTCTGATGTCTTCTATCGTGGATAATGTACCACTTGTTGCAGCCACTATGGGAATGTATCCAACTATGACTCATACGATGGTAATGGCATCAACTACCCCAGGTTTTATGACACATTTTATGCAAAATGGAGCTTTCTGGGAATTGCTGGCCTATGCTGCCGGTACTGGTGGAAGTATTTTGATTATCGGCTCTGCAGCCGGTGTTGTAGCCATGGCGTTGGAAAAAATAGATTTTATCTGGTATATGAAGAAAATCGGATTGGTTGCCTTAGTAGGTTATCTGGCCGGTATTGTTGTTTATTGGCTGCAAAACATTCTGATATTTCATCATTAGAAAATTATCATGATATTTAAGAAAAGCGAGGCCATTGACCTCGCTTTTTTGTTTTATTTAAGGAAGGTAAATATCTCCAGTCGATAGATCTTGCTTTGCTCCTGTGTAAGAAGCTAAACAATTAATCTGTTCCAAATCTTTTAAAATCCCCATGAAAGCAAAAATTAGAGCCTCTTTAAAATCAACCAGTTCATTATCCGGGATTATGAATTCCTGTCGGGTCGCATTTTTGATTTCTTCCAGTAAAAAATTGTTGTAAGCTCCACCGCCTGTGACAAGTACTTTTTGATTTTTCTTTTCTTTAAAAATCTGTCCAATCTGAAAAGCGATGTGTTTAACAGAAGTGTGAAGGAGGTCTTCAACTGATGCCCGATATTTTGTCAGCAAATGAATGAATATATCCCTAACATACTCGTTTCCGAGAGATTTTGGAATGGTTTTCTTATAATAGGGGTCATTATTTAATTCATCAAAAAGACCGGAAATTAGTTTTCCTCTTCTTGCAGTATTTCCATTTTTGTCGTAATGCAATGCTATCTTCATGCTGAGGTGATTCAACAGCTGGTTTGCAGGGCATACATCATAAGCAATTCTTTTACCACCCTCCCGAAAGGAAATATTAGCAATTCCTCCCAGGTTTAAGCAATAATCCATTTTGTGAAATAAGAGTTCATCACCAATTGGGACTAAAGGCGCTCCTTGTCCACCCCATAACACATTTTTTGTCCGAAAATTGCAAATTGTTTTAATTCCTGACTCTGAAGCCAAAGCCTGCCCATTTCCTAGCTGATAAGTGTATCCTTTATCCGGATTGTGGAATATAGTATGTCCGTGGGAGGCAATCAAATCAGTAGTTAATTGATATTTATTCAGAAAGTCAAAGCAAAGCTTTCCTAAATATCTTCCATAAAGGACATCGTACTCAATAAGGTTTTGCGCAGAACCAGAGGGTAATCTGGATAGTAAATTTATCCAATCCTCTGAGTATAATATGGTTTCTGCTTTAATAATTTGATAATTCCACTGGTTTTTATCCTCGGTAAAACTGCATAAAGCAAGATCGACGCCGTCCAACGAACTGCCTGACATAACTCCCAATGCAGTGTATTTTTTCATAATACATTACAGGTATTGAACCAATGTTTCCAGTTGCATGCCCCTGGAACCTTTTATAAGGATTGTATTTCCTCTGAGTTTTTGATTATTCAAGTATTCTGCGGCTTCTTTTGTGGTTTCAAATGAGAAATATTTTTGTTCTTTCTGAATTTTAAAGAAGTCTTTTCCTATCAGAATAATTTGCTTAAAGGACTTACTCTTTAACAAGTCTATAATTTTTTGGTGTTCGCTTTCGGAATCTTTTCCGAGCTCAAACATGTCTCCCAGAATGATTATTTTATCATCAAAATCCTGTGCTGAAAATGTTTCAATTGCCAGTGACATACTTCCCGGATTTGCGTTGTAAGCATCAAGGATTAAAGTATTATTTTCAGTCTTAATTACCTGAGAACGATTGTTTTTTGGTGTATATTCCTCAAGTGATTTTTTAATGTTTACTGGCGAAATGCCAAAATAATTTCCCGCCGTAATGGCTGCCATCATATTCGGGAAATTATAATTTCCGTAAAGTTGTGTATGTATATCGAGAGTTCCATTTTTTGATTTCCAACCGATTTTCAGGAAAGGTTTCGAATCCAGCAATTCACCTTCGATATCTCCTGATCTTTTCCCATATGTCACTCTTTGAATATCTTTTGATAAATCCATCAAAAGAGCGTCTTCCTGATTGACGAAAAGGGTTCCTTTTGATTCCTTTATACTTTCATAAAGTTCATTTTTCGTCTTTATGACACCCTCGTAACTCCCGAATCCTTCCAAATGTGCTTTTCCAATATTCGTGATGATGCCATGAGTTGGCTTTGCAATCCTGCAAAGTGCTTCAATTTCACCCTGGTGGTTGGCACCCATTTCGACGACAGCAATTTCTGTATTATTACTAATTGACAGAAGAGTAAGGGGCACCCCAATATGATTATTCAGGTTTCCCTGAGTGTAGATAATTTCTTTTTCTGTTTTCAGAACGTTGGAAATTAATTCTTTGGTCGTGGTTTTACCATTTGTCCCTGTAATGGCAAGAATAGGAATATCAAAACCTTGTCTGTGTCTGAATGCCAAATCCTGTAAAGTCTTAAGTGTGTTGGGAACATAAAAAAGACGCTCATCTGTTTCATCAATTATGCCAGGATCATCTACGATTGCCAGGACTGCTCCTTTATCCAATGCTTGTTTAGCAAAGCGATTCCCATTAAATGTTTCTCCTGAAAGGGCAAAAAAGATCGTACCTTCCACGTGATTTCTGCTGTCTGTGCTTATTATAGGATGCTTCAGAAAAACGCTGTAAATCTGTTCGATTTCTTTCATACTCATAAAAAAAGGACTGTCTCACGATATATTGGAAACAGTCCTTAAAATTAACAAATATTTGCTATTGCTATTTCTTATATTTCTTGTCAGAAATTGGACTTCCTACACGGGTCATTGCGCACCGGAATCCCACAGTTGCTGAGGAGCTGTCTTCATTCATAAACCTCCTTGTTCCGGGGCTTAAATAATATGGCGGGTCTGCCCATGAACCTCCTTTAATAACTCTGGATTTATCATTAATAAGAGTTGTAACTCCATAATCGTACATCAACTTTGTACTGTTCTTTAAATCCGATTGTGAGGGGTTGTTCCAGTTAGCCTGTATGGTCGACTGATAATCACCGTCTTTAGCATTGGCATTGTTACCATTTTTATTGCTTCCACGATAAGGATCAAAATCGCTTTCTTCCTGAAATGACAAAGGGCGATAAACATCCAGAACCCATTCGCTTACATTTCCTGCCATGTTATACAAGCCATAATCATTTGGCCAATAAGACATTACAGGAGCTGGAATACTGGCTCCGTCGTTCGTGCTTCCCGCAATTCCCATATAGTCGCCACTGCCAATTTTGAAATTAGCCATAAAACGGCCTATGTCATCTTTTTTATCATTTCTCAAACTTGTACCGGCCCAAGGATAAATTTTTCTGCTAACTACACGATTGCTGATTGTATTTCCAACGAGACCTAAAGCAGCATATTCCCATTCGGCTTCAGTTGGTAGCCGGTACCTTGGCAATAAAATGCCATCACCGAAACCTATTCTTTGGCTTGTTGTGTCTCCTTTTTTCTTGAATAAACCTTTTTCATTTACTACAGGACTCTTGTAACGTCCTGCAAGGTAAGCTTCCGTACTGAAGCTGTTGCTATCTTTTTGATGTTGATTATAACTCAGGTATCCTGCTTTTATCAGTAACATTTCATTTACCCTATCGGTACGCCATGAAGCATAAGCATTTGCCTGTACCCAGCTTACACCAACGACCGGATAATCATGATAAGCGGGGTGGCGGAAATAGGTTTCTACGAGAGGTTCGTTGTAGGCCAATTTGTTACGCCATACAGTGGTGTCAGGAAGAGCTTTCTTCACAACTCCAGGATAATCAGTGCCATAAACTTTTTCTAACCAATGAATATATTCGAGATAATCTAAGTTTCTGACCTCAGTTTGATCCATATAAAAACTGTTGACAGTTACCTGGCGTGGCTGGTTATCCCATTCAGGAAAAGGTGTTTCTTCTGTGGCACCCATAGTAAAGGTACCTCCCTCTATGAAAACCAAGCCTGGACCTGTAATTTGGGGTTTCGCGGGCGCAACTTGAAAATCCCCGAATTTGGGATCGTTATACGC
>JACZJI010000092.1 GCA_014860665.1 Bacteroidales bacterium
AGTTTCACGGATGGTACCACAGACAATAAATTTCTTATTTAGAGATAAATAATGAAAAACCATAGACCCAAGCATACCGGAAACTCCCATAACCAGGATATTCATTATTGCTGCCAATTCTCCCTTTTAAAATATTCAAGCAGTTCGTCTTTAGAGTAGTCTTCAAGAAGTCTCAGGTTTTTACCATCCAGCCATCCATCGAGTTCGAGAACCGACTTTAACTCCGATTGAGTGAGATATCTGTTTTTTTTAGAATTATACTCGGTATTTAAAAAACTCTTTTTACTGTATTTTTTATATAAACCATGCATATCTATATTTGGCAGAATCACATAGTAATTACCTTGTTCAAATGCTCTCTTTGCTTCATATCTTGAAACCAGAACTTCGTGGATTTTCTCTCCCGGTCTGATTCCTATTTGCTTAATTTTAGTTGATTTGTTCCCTAATTCCTTTATCATTAATGCTGCCAGGCTTGTAATTTTTACACTGGGCATTTTCATCACAAATATTTCCCCGCCCATTGAATCTTCAACAGCTTTAAATATTAAACCAATTGCTTCCTGTAAGCGCATAAAATATCTTGTCATTTGTTTATCTGTAATTGTAATTTCATTTGCTCTAAGGATTTGGTTTTTAAATAAAGGAACAACTGATCCGTTTGTGCCGATTACATTGCCACCCCTGATGCACACAAATTTGATTCCCTGATAATTTAAATTTGCATTGACGACTATTTTTTCAGCTAATGATTTAGAAACCCCATATACATTTATCGGGTCGACCGCTTTATCTGTGGAAACAAGAACAAAAGTCTTAGCTTTAGTTTCGGCTGCCACCTCAACAGCATTTATGGTGCCGATAATATTTGTTTTTACAGTTTCTTCGGGACTATGTTCACATACAGGAACATGTTTCAATGCGGCTAAATGAAATATATGATCAACATTTTGTGCAGAATATTTTAATCTTTTCTTATCCCGAATATCGCCGATTATAAAGTTCAATCTCTTATCATTGAATTTTCTTGCCATCTCAACTTGCTTGTGTTCTCCGCGTGAATAAATTCTGATTTCTTTAGCTGAACCTTTTTCCAGGATTTGTCTGGTCAGTTCTTGTCCCCAGGAGCCTGTACCTCCGATAATTAAGATTTTTTCCATTTTACCACACTAATTTTTTGTTATGCTTAAAAAGTATTTTGAGTATTTTTCAATTGTATGTTCTTCCAGTACCTTTTTCCTTGCATTCTTTCCGAGCCGCTCGCACTCCGTAGGCTTTGCGATTAGAGATTGAATTGCATCAGCTATCTTTTCTGATTGTAAAGGTACAATAATTCCTTCATCTTCTGTTACTAATTTTCTGGTTTCTCCGACGTCAGAAGCTATAATTGCGTTTTCGCACGCCATAGCTTCAAGCAGTGATTGACTTGGATAATTATTATCCATCTGTATTGATATAAATATCTTACTTTTCTTTAAATGTATTGATGTATTAGTTACACCCCCTTCAAAAAATACGTTCCTCATATTTAATTCATCTTTTAGCTTAGTCAACTCCGGAAATAAAACACCATCACCCAAAATAAAAAGTTTAAAGTCTATTACATCCCGATTTTTTAGAATTGAAATTGCTTCTAACAGTAGTTGAGGGTTTTTAATTTTTGTGAGTCTTGCAGAAAAAACAATCCAGTCATTTTTGGGATACTCAGGGTGAAAATTATCATAAATTATAAAACTACAAGGTGTAAATAAAGTTTTATTTTTGCTGATTGTTATTTTTTTCTCTTTTAGTTTATCAAGAAGCCCCTCAGATAAAAAATCAACTTTATCCGCGTACTTTAGAGGGTAATATTCTGAGCTTAAAATCTTTAAAATATTCTTTTCAACTGTACTGGCACCTGAATCATTGTAACTGTAAATAAATTTAATATTCAGCAACTTAGCAACTAACCAGGACCATATTCCGCCTGTGAAAACACCATAAATCAGAGCAATATCATATTTCTTAATAATTTTAATAAGCTTGAACGAATAACTGCTCCAGCTCCTCAGTTGTTTCAAAAAGCTGGATAATAAGCCCAGATAATTAAAAACTTTGGATTTCTGCTTTAAATTTGAAAGATATGCTGTCTCTCTATTTAAAGAGCTGTCATTTTTTTGGTAAGGCACTGGTCTTCCATACTTTATTGGTATGGGGATCACATTCTTAGTTTCGCTTAAAATATTATTATTTATACAGCTTTCGTATAGTGCATCATTTAGTAAAAAGTAGTAATCATTATTATTTTTTTGTAAATAATTAATTAAAGTTAAATACCTTTTTTGTGCTCCTCCGATATAACTTCCTGATAAATTCATAAGAATAATTAATTTATTTTTAGAGGCATTTAGATTCATTTTTTTTGTTTTAATACTTCTTTGTTTTACAAAGATGGATTATATTTTTTCTAATTTAGAACTGCTCTGCTTTGCTGAGAATTAATATTAGTGTACATTTTGTGATATAGAGCAAATCCAATCCCCATAAAAACTGCATAGTAACTGAATTTTACTCCAGTAAAATGTGAGCTCAGAGCGTAAATATTTAATGTAAACATAGCTGCTATTATCGACAATATATAAATTGAAAATATTAATGTTATCGGATCTTGTAAATAATTAATCAGCATTATCTTTAATAATTTACTAAGTTTGAAAAATAATTTTCCTAGCAGAAAATATAGGGGAAATAACAACAAAGCGCCTGCAATTCCAAAACCGAATAATGCGTAATAAATGGGAACTTCATTTGCGGCATCAGTAGCAATCGCAAAAGTTTTTCCTCTTGGTGACATTACATTCCCTGGTCCCATCCAATATAAATGTGTATACCCTGTACCAAAAATTAAATTATTTATTATATATTCTTTAGTAATATCTAAATCACCGGTGCCGGCAACTCTTTGATCACTCATTCCTCTCGAGTCCTTACCGGTGGTGATAAGCAAAAAAGTGTCTTCAGCAGTTTCTGTTATGTAACCGGCATAATTTGGTAAAGTAAAATATAAAACTAAAATAACCAGGATAGCTGGAATTACGAGTTTGAACATTGCCGTTATTTTTCCCAACTGAAATAAATAAGAAATTATTAACACAATTATTATTGTTGTGCCTATAATATCTATTTGTGTCCTACGTGTTAGTGTTATTAGTTCTGCCACTATATATACTACCCCTCCGAAATACAACCATGGCTTGTATTTTAAAACTACATTAATTTTTCTGGACAGAAGATAGACAGCTAAAGCCAGAGGATACATTAAGAGAAATAACCCATAATTAGCCATATAAATTCTTGTCATTTCTGTCCCTTCTCTTTGTAATATTCCCAATGGTACTAAAGGTAATCCCGTGAGTAACGTTATCAAGTACAGGGTTAAACATATGACACCAATAAAAAGGGTGATTGGGTAAAAATACTTTAAATTTGTTAAAGAGAATACATAAACAGAAATTAAAATGACAATACCATAAACAAATACTCTGTTCTTCATAAAAAAAGTCGAATAATCAAAATCATCTTTAATATATGGTACAACACCACCATAGATTATAAAATAATATGCAGAAAAAATAAAAAGGTAAATTAAAAATTTTAAGAAAAATTGATCCGCAAAGATTATTCTCCAATTAATTTTTGCAAAAATCAAACACAAAACAATGGCAACAATAAGAACATCCGTTACATTTAAAGGTCCGACTAATTTCCCATCTCTATACATCTCAATGTAACCGGCCGGATCAAAAAATAAATTTAGAAATATCCAGAACCAGAACTCTGGCTTATTTCGAATGATTAAGATAAATGAAATAATAGTTATTAATCCGACAATGCCTACAATTGCTAATTTTAACATTATGAATTAAAGTTTTCTATCCAATTATATATATGTACTTTGCTAACAATTCTTCTTTTTTCCATAATTCTGCACCGAGTTCATTCATATCATATTAATTGTAATATTTAGTTAACAATTCTTTATAATCTTTTGATGTATTCTGGATTATTTTTTCCCAGGAATAATGTTCGATTGCAATATCGCGGAGATTATCAAAAGCTACCTTCTTATCTATGATTTTAAGAATGGCATCTTTCATTTCCTCAATTTCTGAAACAGGCATTCCGACAGACTTTCTGAATTCTTCCGGAAAATTTTTTAGACTTTCACCTATAATTGGTGTATTGCACAATAATGCTTCAATAGGAAGTAAACCAATGCCGCCAAAAATATGTTCTATAGAATATTTCGGTAAAATGTAAACTTCGGCAGCCGATAAATATTTATATATATCCGTATGCATAATCCTTCCATACACTTTAGCCCCAGCATCCTTTGCATAATTTATTAGCGGATCTCCTTCGTTAGTGCCAACAATCAGTAATTCAACGTAAATTCTTTCTTTCTTTATCTCTTTATAGATATCTATTAAAATATCAGGTCTTTTTGTGTAGTTTAACTTTCCAATATACAGCAAATACTTCTTATCCGTATCCAGCTTTAAGAGTTGCTTTGCTTCTTTTTTATTCAATGGATTAAACCTTTCCGGCATAACACCAAGAGTTTGTTTTTTAATTATTGTGTTCGTATTTGGAAGATACGATTTGACTCTTTCGTCAAGAACATAAAGCAAATCAATATTTCTTAATGCTTTCTTTTCAATAGGCATCTGCAATAAATAAAAAAGCTTTTTTATTCCTCTTGATATGTGAACCTTATAAATAGCTGATGACTCACCATTATTTTGAACTACAACAGGATAATTTTTCAACTTCATGGCTATAGTATAAAATAGTAAATGTCGGATGCTTGTAATATGAATTATAGTGGGCTCAATGAGTTTAAGCTCCTTTATCAGATGCTTCATTAGAGATCTCGAATAATCTCCGAGATATTTAATGTGAAATGCCGGGAAAATTTTAAATAAAACACCTGAAATTTCTCTTTCATAAATTTTACTTGCTTTCCAATCTGTTTTCCAGCACTCAACTTTTACGTCAGGATTAAACTCTTTAAATTTTCTGGCACATCCGCCACCCCAGCCAATGGTAAAATAATTATCTCCATCTTTGATGCTAGATGGAGAATTTGCATTATGTCCGGATATTCTATCAATATAGATGACTCTGTACATAATTTTAATTTTTCTCAGAAATAATTTTCTTCTTAATTTTAATTATAACTCTGAAACATTTTTCCTCAAATTCATATATAAATTTTGGTAAACTCGGAGAAAAATCTTCATACCTTCTTGGTGATGCATTTAGAATTTCTTCAAACTTCTCCCTCGTTAAACCCAGCTTCTTGGGTACATAGATTAAATGTTCCTGAAGTTCCTTTTCATCATAAAGTGGTTTTTTTATCTCTATAAGAGCTTCTTCGCGAGTCATTTGACCGGCTAAAATCAAAGATGATAAATGAGCTCTTCTTTTATCAAATCCGAATTTTGTCGGTAAAATATAAGCTTGAAAAAATTTTGTGTATATTGATTCGTGATGTTTACCGCCGTAATCTCTCCATCCGAGCTCTTCAATTAAGAATTTCTTGGCTTTCTCTTTATCATAATCAATGTAATCCAGTAAGGAAAAGATTTTGATCCTTTTAATCCTGTTCCAATAAATCCTTTTGAAAACAGAATAATGTGGAAAATCTTTTAATTTTTTTTCTCCAAACAGACTATTGATTTTTTTAATATAACCCCAATCCATATGACCTTGTGACCATACTCTGGGTAATATAGCCTCCGAACTAAAATTCACACCCCAGATAAGAGGTATCTTCTCTTTAACAGCAAAACTTTTTAACAAAGCTACGATTGCATGATCAGTTGGAATTTCCGAGTCAGGTGTTGAAGCTTTTAAAAAAGCCAGCTGTAATGACCGAAATTCTTCCCAATCAAGAACGTATGTATAAAGATCAATATCCAGCTTCTTTAAAACATTGCGAATATTTGAAACTGCCAGTTCTGCATCCCAGCCATTATCAAGATGTATAGCCAGAGGTCTTAAACCAAATTCCTTGATTTTATATGCTACATAGGTGCTGTCCACACCACCGCTGACTCCAATTATGCAATCATGATTTTTTCCTTTTCCTTTCTCTTTACAAAATTCGATCATCTCCCTGAGATATATAGATTTTTCATCTGCTGTCGAACCGAACATTTGCATTCTTTCTGGATAGCTTTTGCAATAATTACAGATTCCATTTTCATCAAAGACTATTTCCGGATCCGTTGTATCCATAGCACATTTTTCACAAATTTGATATTTTCGTTTCATAAATTTTCAATGATTAATAAATTTAAATCTTAGCTTGGTATTACTGTCCAATTTTTTTTATTAAGAATACCAGGTATTTTAATTTGAAAATCCTGACAAATGGTTACATTTATAATATTCATTTAGCATCATTAATGTTTTTATATAAAATTAGAATTTGAAGATTAGTTGGCCAAAATCACAAACTATTTCAGTAATTTCACAAATGTTTACATATCACCTAAGAATATATCTATTAAATTGCCAAATTTATCCTGCACGACCATTCTCATACTGAGTCACTCGACAGAAATGATAATTGCATCAATGGAATCAAATTGTCATTAGATATTAAAAAAACCAATTTGAGAATAAACCTTTAGTATTTTATAACTTAAGCAAAACTTATTGCCAATAATTGTACCATCACAATTGCTTTCTGACAAAATCAATATGAATTAAAATTTAGGCTTGGCAGATAGGTTTAAAAAACTAAGTAAACTTATTGTTTCCCTCTGTGCCGGTATTTGAAAAAATAATACACAGAACCTAAAAATGAAAAATTGAAAGTTTATTTAATAATTCATTAAAAATTATTAGGTGTTTGGAAACAAGCAATTCAAGTGAGTAATAAGT
>JACZJI010000093.1 GCA_014860665.1 Bacteroidales bacterium
AACTCAAATGAAAAGAAAAACAAAATAAATTAAGGTAAAATTATTTAACAAATTAATGTATAAATTTGGCTTAGAAATTACACCCTTTTCCAGTGGCACAAGATGCCCGGAATTAGTGGCACAAGATGGCCGGTATATCCAGGATTGGCCCCGAAAACGAACCCTCGATAGTTATCCTGTCATTTTTAACCGGATTTGGATAAATTTTAATGTTATCCTCATCAAAGTTTTTGACTCCAGTGGTTTCATTGGTAGATGCGATATTTGATTTGACCTGTATGATTTGGTCTGATTTAAGGTTTAAAACTGTATCGCATGGACTTCCTTCAAATGAAACATAATATTCATAAAGTGAATTTGTTGAGTCTGGAAAATCCGTATAAGTGGTATTGTTTGAAGAAATCTGAGTTAATAATTGATAACCTTCATTTCTTTTTGATCGATAAATATAATATGATGGAACATTTATCCCTTGGTATTGCGTCCAAATTAAATTCACTTGGTTGTTGGTTCCACTGTTCACTGAAAGGTGCATGGTATAATGTGGTTCACTCTGTGAAGATTCATTCCCACATTTATCCATCATTGAAACTTTGTAACCATAACTTCTTACTTTATTGTTAGCAGTAGAATCTATAAAAGAATTTTTATCAGCACTGATTTCTCCGATTTTTTCAAAATCACCAACAGTGTTTCCTTCCCTGTAAATTTCATATTTGCCTACATTGTAATTTCCGGAACCTTTGTCAATATGAACGACATTGTATTGTCCTTCGGCGGAAACATAACATATTTGGGTTCCCTCAAAAATGGGTTTGGGATTTAAAGAAAATGTATGTTTTAATTGCATCCCCGCTCCATCCGTTATTGTAACCGTATAATTGCCAGCACTAATGTTTTGTAAATTTTGAGTAGTATCTCCAGTTGACCAAAGAAATTTTAAGGGAGGCACATATTCTCCTACCTTATAGGTAATTGAACCTGTCGTGTCCCCGGAACAGTAAGGTTGGACTAAAATTGTATCCATAATCATCAGGTCATTGAGATTGTTTATTTTGATAGTAAAAGGTTTACTAAATATCCCGCCATGGCCATCATCTGTTTGAATTCTTATACTGTATAAAGAATCTGTTTCGTAATCAAATATTTCGTTGGTCTTTAAAGTATCTGCTGAAATTGAAAAACTGCTGTTATTTGTATCCCCATCACCCGATACAAATGAATAGGTATGTGTATCAGAACTGTCTGGATCAACTGAAGTCAAGACTCCAACCACTGTTCCAACAGGTGCGTTTTCATTGACAGTTGTGTCGGATAAAAGTATATTGGTAGGACTTTGGTTAACATGGTTGATTTTAATTACGAACGATTTACTAAAACTCCCGCCGTCTCCATTTGTCGATTGAATCCTTATAGTATACAAGGAATCCTTTTCATAATAAAATACTTCGTTGGTCTTTAAAGTATCGTCTGAAATGGTGAAACTTACATTATTTGTATCTCCCTCTCCTGATACTAATGAATAGGTATGAGAATTTGATTTATCCTGATCAATGGAAGTCAATGTTCCCACAGTTGTCCCAATAGAGTCCCTTTCATTTACCGAGGAATCTGACAAAATGATGTTAGTTGGAGAATAATAACGTACACCAAGTGGATTTTCATAAGCCCCCATATCAGGTTTGGAGTTTGATGGAGAAGGTCTGTTATTTCCGTTTATATCAACATTAGGAGGGTAGTAAATAGTGCCGCCAAAAGACACAGAATCAGCTCCTGCTCCAATTGTATTACTGAAATTACTTAAGTTATAATTCAAACTATCTGAAGATGAAAAAGGATCTGAATCAGAATAAATATTTCCTTTATCAACTGTATAAACAACATTAGAATCTTGCAAATAATTATTATAGACAAAGGTTTGTCCATTCCATACGAAAACACCGTCATCCTGGCTATTATTACTGTTTCTGACATTATTATAAAAGACATTGTTCATTAATAAAACACTATCAAGTCCTGAATTAATATCTATTCCAGCACCATAGCGTCCACCTGGAATTAAATTGTGTACTATTGTAGAGTTAATCATTTTAAATTTTCCTTGAACATATAATCCTCCCGCATCCAATTGAGTAATATTATTATATATCACACAATTTTCAACCAAATTATTGCCAGAACTAAATATACCTCCACCATAATTTACACACTCGTTGGAATAAATTTTACAATTCTTAACGGTTATTGATCCTTGGTCCGAGCTGTTAATTGAAATACCGCCACCTTGAAAATCAGTCAGATTTGAATATACATTTAAGTTTGTTAAAAGTATGTTGCCTTTATTGCAGCTAACATAAATCCCCCCTGCAGAAGAACTGCCTAACCCATTGGTTACAGAAAATCCATCCAATTTAAAGTTTCCAGTACTGTCAATTTGAATGTTAATACAAGTTCCCGCTTTATTTCCATCAATTATGGTTAAATCCGGTCCATATTTTGAAATCAGAGTAATGTTCTTCTCCAGAATATTGATATTCTCTTTATAGGTACCTGAATCTACCAAAATGGTATCGCCTTTATTTGCATTATCAATTCCAAATTGAATCGTTTTGTAAGGTGAATTTAATTCCCCTGTATTCGTGTCCGATCCTGATGTGGATATGTAAATTGTTTTTGGGGTGGTTTGTGAAAAACCAGACGTAAATACCAAAAAGCATAAAATTGTAAAAAGTTGTTTCATAAGCTTCCGATTTATATTTTCTTACAACATTGTCATGTTTTCCAAATGATATTTAAATTTCAAATACATAACTATACGCTGATGAAGAAAGGGAGTCAAATAGCATTAAAGGCCTATTGTCCTGCTTACTTAACATTCTCAAAAAAAGGATAGTTTCTATGCTTATCCGATTCTATTTGTTTATCCTTTCCATTTTTGTCCTTTCAAGGGGCACTAACTCACCTATAATTAACTATCAGACTGTTGCTATGTTTATTGAATGTTCTTATGTTCAAAATTACCGGACTGCCTCACGTTGTGTAAGATAACAGATTGATATACATTGCTTATCAATTTCTTAATGTTGTTTCTAAAAGGAAAGATTTTGAGGGTGTATTGTTGAGGCACTTTAATTGTTTTAAAAACTCAAAATTAGAAAGATTTTCAGAAAATGTTCTCTAGAATAAGTCTTTTTTGGCTTTCGGCTTTTCTGTGCTTTAAAAAGAGGTTGGTGTTGGAATATAACAATAGGCTTTAAAAGAATTTTACTTTCCGAACAGACTTTACATTTCTTTGAAAAACTCGAGGGCTTAGATTTTTGTTGTCATAATTAAAAGCAAGATTCTACCGGCCGTCAACGATCAAAGCCCCTGATTCTAAGAGCGAAACCGGCTTCAGGTGCAGGTTCTTCGAATCTTTTATCAAAACCTTTTCCCGGTAAGGGCTTACAGAACCGTCAAAGACCACTTTTTTAAACGAAACCGATTTCATGATGTCTTCTAAAGGGATCTTTCGCGAACCCCGGTAGATGAGATAATCGACTTCTATTTTTTTATCAAGTTCAGGGAATTGGTTTTCTTTTGGATTCAGGATAAAAAGCCGGGTTTTCCCGAATTTTGCAAAACCGCCATCATAAAAGACGACAGGAGAAATTTTTGTCTGTTCTAAAACTGCAAATTGCTTTTCCAACCGGTTTTCAATTCTGAATTCTTCCGTATGATAGTTCAGTGTTTCACCGGATTTTAATGCCGATGAATCTGCCAGCAGTTCATGCTTATTTCCCTGAATAAAGTCTATCGCTGTATGATATGGCAGTGCATAAACGACCAGCTTTTCCTGTTTTAGTGATTGGTATGTTCTGAAGGTGTGCAGGCTCATGAATAACAAACTCACCGCCAACACCGGAAGCAGGAGACGTATCTTTTTATTTACGAAAAGAAGATAGGTAAGAACAATCAGCAGGTAAATGATCCAGACCCGGGACCATGGTAAAAACAGATCCTGAATCTGGGATTGAGGCAGGTGTGCAACAAAGTCAACGATGCGATTTAAAGATTCGATAAATACATTAAGGATGAATCCCAGAACTTTAGAGACTTCGGGTATCCAGGAAAAAACCAGCAGGGCCATACCTGAACTTAAAATCAGATACGAAAGCGCAAAAACCAGCAGGTTGGTAATCAGAAAATAGACAGGGAAGAGGTGAAAATAATGAATGGCGATGGGAAAAACGCCCAGCTCTGCAGAAAAAGAAACTACAAGCGCTGCCCAAAGAACGTCCGGGAATTTGTATTTGAAGTAGACCCTGCTATAGATGGGGAAGTAAAATAGGAGAATCCCGAGAACTGCGGCGTAACTCAGTTGAAATCCTACGTTGAAAATAAGAAGCGGATTGAAAATGAGCAGCAGAAATGCAGAGGCTGCCAGCAGATTATAGTTGTCGTACTCGCGTTCGAGTGCGTTGGCTACGATAAAAAAACTAACCATGACGGAGGCACGGAGAACAGAAGGCGCGAGACCCGTCAGTAAAGCATAACACCATATAAAGAGCAACAAAAGAATGTTTTTAATGCGTTTTCCATGACTGAACCTATTGAGAAAACCCAGCAGAAAATTCAGGACAAGGAAAATGATACCGACATGCATCCCCGAGACACATAAAATATGCACCACACCTGCTGCTACATAATTCTGATGAACTTCCGGTTCGAGCAACTGATCATAACCCAGCAGAATGGCTGCGGCTACTTGGAACTCGTCACCTTTGAGTCCGTTTTTTCTGAGTGTTGTCAGAAGAAAATTTCTCCAGGAGGCAAAAGGCGCTTTCAGGTTAAACGGACTTTTGTAGGTGAGCTTTTTCCACTGATGCTTTTTTACGAAAAGCATGTAGTTGATTCCCTGGTTTCGCAGATAGTTTCTGAAGTCGAATTCACCCGGATTAAGTGCTTTGGCGGGTTCCTGAAACCTGCCTTCAAACGCCACAAAGTCACCCAGATGAAGTGTTTTTGAGGCAGAATCTTTTTCGAAATAGGCCATTACTTTAAAAGGTGCACTTTGGGATTGTGATGCTCCTTCTTCAGATACTGATAAAATCAGTTTTACAGATTTATTGGTGGTCTGGGGTTCCGTCAATACCTCACCACTCAGGAATCCGGAATCGGAGGGAATCGCATTGCTTTGTTTTAAGTGGAGGTTAGTGAGACCCATTCCGGCAAAAACAAGGGTGCCATAAATAGTAAATCCGCTCAGCCAGCGATAGCGGTAGGATTTTAAGAATAAAGTAAAGAGCAGCGAGAGCAACAGAAAGGCTGTTGAGGTCACTGTACAAAAAATGAGAGGCAGGTTTTGGAATATGGGAAGATAATATGCCAGAAAAATTCCTGTCAGGAAAAAGAAAAGGATGCGGACGAAGGGACGGTCTTGCCAGAACATTATGGTTTTAAATTGTTGGTGACAACAATTTTACAAAAAATTTTCGAGACGGGAATTTCCTGAAGCCTTAAAAAGAAGAAAAGAATGGATTTTTAATTCAGCAGGGACTGTCCTTTTATTGACCCGCAAGCTCTTTGACAACCAGTGCTGCTTTTTCAGAGGCGCCATTGGTTCCCAGTTTTTCTACCAGTTTCTGGTAATCTGACAGCATCCGGTTTCTTTCATCCGAGCCGGGCAAAATTTTCTTTAACTCTTCCCGCAGGGATTGAGCAGTACAATCATTC
Source organism: Bacteroidales bacterium (assembly GCA_014860665.1). Taxonomy (GTDB): domain Bacteria; phylum Bacteroidota; class Bacteroidia; order Bacteroidales; family F082; genus Sulfidibacterium. Next base: position 5,716 of record JACZJI010000093.1, read on the forward strand.
TGAATGAGTTCGCGAACCACTTCCTTGTCCATAATAAGATTGACCAGAGAAATATATTTCAGATGGACCAGCGCTTTGACAATATTAAAAGAAATTGCATTGGCTTTGTAAGCAACCACTTGAGGGACATTCAATAAAGCAGTTTCCAGGGTGGCGGTACCTGATGTTACCAGTGCCGCTTCGGAGATTCGAAGCAATGTATGCGTCTGATTGAAGACGATTTTCACATTTTCTGTGACATAATAAATATCTTTTGGTACAGAATTTACGCCTGCAATCACAAACTGATAGTCGGCGAATTCGGGAACAAGTTCCAGCATGGGCTCCAGCATTCGGCTGATTTCCTGGACACGGCTTCCCGGCAGGAGTGCGATCACGGGTCTTTTATCCAGCTTGTTTTCTTTGATGAAATTTTCACGGGAAATCATTTTTTCATCATCCAGCTCATCAAGCAGCGGGTGTCCGACATAGTCGGCTTTGTAATCAAAACGGCTGTAAAATTCTTTTTCAAACGGCAAAATGACCATCATTCTGTCAACATATTTTTTGATGGTTTTTACACGTCCCTGTTTCCATGCCCAGACCGTAGGAGAGATGTAATAGGCAACTTTCAGCCCTTGCTGTGATGCAAATTTCGCCATGCGTAAATTAAATCCCGGATAATCTATCAGAATAACGACATCGGGATGGTATTCGACCAATTCTTTTTTGCAGAACGAAATGTTTCTCAGAATTGTACGCAGATTGAGGATCACTTCCGTGTATCCCATAAAAGCAAGATCACGGTAATGTTTTGCTAAAGTCCCGCCTTGTGCCTGCATCTTATCGCCGCCCCAGAAACGAAATTCAGCATCCGGATCATTCATTTTAATGGCCTGCATGAGTTTTGAACCGTGCAGATCTCCCGATGCCTCTCCGGCGATAAGGTAATATTTCATGAGCTTTTTGTCTGTCTTATAACCTGTGATAATAAATTACAAAGAAAATTACGACATAGACTAACGTCATAAGCAGAATTCCCCTTGCCGTTTTTTCACTTTTCAAATTTATAAAATAGATACGTAAGAGTATCAGGTTGCCGACAAGACTCAACAGATAGATGTTTTGAGGCTGGTGTAATCCGTGCCATATTCCGGTGCTTTTCATGAGTTGGTCGAGCAACCAGAAAAAGCCGAAAACCGGAAGCGGAAGAAATGCTCCCGTACCAAGGCCGAAAAGGAAATTGTTTTTCTTAAAAAATTGCAGCATGGTCTAAAATTTTATTTTATCCAACATGGATAGCGCTGTAAAGTCAACCTGAACAGGAACTACAGCTACATAGTTTTCGGACAGCGCTTTTTCATCAGTGTCAGACCTGGGATCTCCATTTTGAAAAACGCCTCCCATCCAGTAATAAGTTCTTCCATAGGGATCGGCTCTTTTTTCAAATTCTTCAACCCAGCGTGCTTTTGCCTGCCTTACCGTTTTGATCCCTTTAACAGGCTGATCAGATATCTTTGGAATGTTTACATTCAGGCATACGCCTTCGGGTAACCCTTCCTGCAGTACTTTGCGGGTAATGATATCCACAAATGAATCCACATGGCTGAAGTCGGCTTTCGGACTGAAATCGTCCAATGAAAATCCGATGGAAGGAATTCCGTCGATGGCGCCTTCGAGAGCCGCCGCCATGGTTCCTGAATAAATGATGTTGATCGCAGCATTGGAACCGTGATTGATTCCCGAAACGATCAAATCCGGTTTACGCTCAAGCAATGCATGTTTCCCCAGCTTAACATTATCTGCCGGAGTACCGTTTGTGATATATTCCTTATAACCTGGTTCTTCTTTTACGAGGCGGGGCATCAACGGACTTTTTGTTGTAACGGCATGTCCCATTCCCGACATGATCTGCTCTGAAGCAATGACTGCCACATCGCCTATGGGGCGCATAATCTCTATGAGCTTGCGAAGGCCGGGTGCATGAATGCTGTCGTCGTTAGTAATTAAGATAAGAGGTCTATTGTTCATGTTTTGCGCTGCTATTAATGTTTGTAACACCTGCTGAAATTATGAACTTCATGACTTCCATGGAAGGAGCCGGAATCAGTTTTACATTTTCAACAGGAACGATATATAAGTTTCCGGACCAGGCGTAAGCGTGTGGCAGATAAACGGCAACCTTCCCTCCGGGAATTCCCAGTGCTGTAAGGCTTCGGTTGGTAATATAGCCCACTCTTTCCACGTCCCATTCTTTACTCATCTTTACCAGAACAGGTTCCCTGAAACTTCTTCGTTGCCCCACAAAAGCTGAAATAAGATCTTTTGTAGAGGTATAAATTATTTTAATCAAAGGAGCTTTGGCCAGTAAATCATCAAAATAACTTACAACAGGTCTGAAGACGATGGTTGAGCCCAAAAGTCCTACAAGACTGATGATGATGATAAGAAAGACAAAGCCCAGACCCGGAATATTAATTCCTATAATTTGTTTTATGGGGTCTGTCAGTAAATTGTCAATCAGCTCAAAAATGCTGTAAATAACCCAAATGGTTACGGTAACCGGAACGAGAAACAAAAGCCCCTGTAAAAAGGAGTTTATCAGTTTTTTAGTGATCTTTTGTAACATGTTCTTATTGATTTAGTAAGTTTAGAATGGCCTTAAAAGCCTGGTGAATTTTTGTCTGCGGTTTATTTCTTAATAGAAATTTGTATTTGCTTTTATTTTGCAAATATACAATGAGTTTTCATTGATGGGTCTAAAACTGAAGTCGCACCCATGAATTTAATGAAGGATTAACACAAAGGTTCTTTATGTTATGGTTTTGAATTTTATCAGAAAAGGCCTTTTGTTTTACTTAAGAAAAATGTCCAGTTCATCAAATAGGCGATGCGTGGGCAATCCCATCACGTTAAAATAGGAACCGTCGATTCTGTAAATAGCCACATGGCCAATCCATTCCTGGATTCCGTAAGCTCCGGCTTTATCAAAAGGCTTGTAATTTTCTATGTAGTAGTCAATTTCTTCTTCGGAAAGGTGTTTGAAATAGACTTCTGTTGTAGCATAAAAGCTGTGAAACCGGTCTTTTATTCTCAACGTCATCCCAGTGATCACTTCATGGTTGGTACCCGAAAGCTTCCGCAGGATCTCTGATGCCTGCTCTTTGTTGTGCGGTTTTCCCAGAATTTCACCTTTAACGCTGACGATCGTATCGGCAGTGATCAGAAGGGTGTTGTCTTTCATATCCTCATTTTGAAAAGCCCGGCTTTTTAATTCGCTGAGAAATAGGGCTCCTTCAGCAGGTGTAAGATCATCAGAAAAACGCTCTTTTACTTTTCGTGTCTCCACCCTGAATTCAAGGCCCATTTCCTTCAGTAAATGTTTCCTGCGCGGCGAGCCTGAAGCCAGAACAATATCATATTTTTTTAATGTGTCGAGAATCATCGTACAAATTCAAAATAAAACAAAACCATGGAAAGGATGCCTGCCAGCATTAACAACTTAACGAAAACAGACAGTTTGGTGAAATGCAGTTTTTCTTTCGCCTGAATTATTTTGATGATAACCAGCGCAAAAAGAATGTCTATAAGAATGAAATAAAAAAACAGTATGAAAAATTCTTTCTGAAAGAAAAGCCATTGAAATCCAAATGATGCCAGAAGCCCGATAATTCCGACCACCAGTGCCAGGATTTTGGCTTTGTGATTTCCATAGACAACGGCAAAAGTACCGCACCCTGTTTTTTCGTCACCTTCCTCATCTTCAATGTCTTTGATGACTTCCCGCAACAAACTGACCAGAAAAGCAAAAATCATGTAAATGAGAACCACCGAATAAACTATTTGAAGTGCAACCGGGTCGATTTTCATATGGATATCTTCCATTTGCAAGGCAAACAGTTCGTATAAGAAAACCAGTCCGAAAGAAAGTGCACTCAGAAAAGCGACTACCAGGTTTCCGGTAACCGGCTGGCATTTGTAAGCCGTGGCGTAAAACCAAAGCAGTCCTGCGGTCAAAAGAAAAATCAGCGAGAAATCAATTTTATGAAGCATTATGGAGACTGCAGTTCCGCTCGCGACACCGGTCACTGCGAAAAACGCATACAGGGCGTAAGCCTGATTCACCGTAAAAACAATTCCAATGCTGTTTTTCCCCGGCTTGTTGATCTTGTCTGCGGAAATGTCTTTGATATCATTGATGATATACCCGCCGATGGCAGTAAAAACTATTGAAATTGCAAGCAGGATGAATTCGGGTAAGGTCAATCCATTGTTTTTAACCACAGGACCTAATCCCGGTCTGATAACCAACCACAGCAGAAAAGACATGCTCATTAAAATGATGATGAGATTCGGCCAGCGGATAAGTTTGAAAAAGGATTTTACCATACTCAAAAGAATTAATAATGGATAATTAGTAATTTACCAGGTAAAAGCTTCCGGGGTAAGCCATTTACCCTGAACTTTCATAACCTGCTCAATGATATCCCGCACACAGCCGTCACCGCCTTTTTTGTCTGAGATATAAACGGAGACATTTCTTACTTCTTCAGCCGCATCTAATGGACAAACGGGAACTCCGACTACTTTCATGACCGGAATATCAGGAATGTCATCACCCATATACAGTACTTCTTCGTTGTTGATGCCTTTTTCTTTCAGGTATTTCCTGTATACCTCCATTTTGTCTTTTACTCCTGTAAAAGCATCTTTAATATTAAGAGACTCAAAACGGTTTTCCATGGATCTTGAAAAACCTCCCGATATGACCACAACATTATATCCCAGTTTTACCGCAAGTTGCAGTATGTATCCGTCGCGGACATTGGCTGTACGCAATGGAGGAGCATCATGCTGCAATATTACTTTTCCGTCTGTCATGACTCCGTCGTAATCAAACATCAATGTGGTTATTCCGGACAGTAGCTCTTTATAATTTGTCATGATATTTTTTTAAAATTTGATGGCTGAATAATTGATATATTTCAAGGAGTTCCGGATGGTTCTTAAGCATCGCGGAATGTGTTTTAATCGTATTTAAATCATTACGCCGGGCAGGGCCTGTCTGTGCTTCTTCAGGCTTCAGGTCTTGCATCTTAGCTGCGGTTTCCTGAAGAAGGGGTAACAGAATTTCAAAACTGATATTCTTTTCCTTCAGCAGATTTTCTGCCGCTGCATACAAATGATTCGGAAAATTATTGACAAACACGGCGGCCAGGTGGATTTGCTTTCTGTCAACCGAGTTGATGTATTGGACTGATCGGCTTAATTTCTTTGCCAGATCAAACAAAGTGTTCTGTGTATCTTCACTGTTCCCTTCAATACAAAAGGGGACAGTGGTTATGTCGACAGGGCGGTTTTTTGAAAAAGTCTGTAACGGATAAAAAACGCCGAAGTTCTCAAACTTCTCCAAAACTTTCATTTCAACAATCCCCGATGTATGAGCCGCAATTCCTGAGAATGGTTTAAGCTCATCAATAACCTTTATTATTTTATCATCCGGGATGGAAATCAGATACAGATCGGCTTCAGGATTTATTTCTGATAAATCATGAATTGCACTGCTTTCAGTTTTCCGTGCAAGGAGACGGGCATGTTCAATATTGGGAGAATAGATTTGTAAGATGGGCATCCCCATTTTGTGTAAAGCCACAGAGAGATGCGTGGCAACATTGCCCGAACCAATGAAAACGACCGATTTTATCTCTTTTTTCAGCTTCACTTGTCGAACATTTCTCTAACGTCTTTCTTCAGATAGGTCAGCGCTTTTTCAATGGGATCTGATTCGTTTTCAAATCCTGAAACCAATATCATTTGTGCCAGATCAGCTGCGCTTGTTGCAGCCCCAAGCTTGCCACCTGCTTTGTTGATGAGTTGCAGAATATTTTCCTTTGCGGCTTTGGTCAGTTCCCAGGCATGGTCGGAGATGTAAATTTGTTGCGATAAATTGTGTTCAAATTCTTCGCGCACAGTCAGCTGAAGTGTTTTCAATAATGATGTTCCGCTTTGTCCGTGAATTAAAACGCGGGGGATAAGGTTGGGCGGATTGATGCGTTCCAGAAAGAGCGTCATACGTTCATAAGCCTGGAGTTTTGCATTCAGAATGGCTTTCGTACTTTCCGCTTTGCTTTCATGTTGAATTTTTATCCTCGTCAACTCCTGTTCTTCTTTTAAGAAGTCCATGTGTTTTTGGTTATAACGTGTAAACTCTTTCATCATCAGATAAACAAGAAATACCAAAACAACGGATGGAATTATGTATTTAATGAGTTCCAGTAAGATAGTCATCATTTGTTTGAATGTTGAATTAACTACAAAATAACAACATATTTTTTAATGAAAGAACCGTTTCCTGATTTGTTGGAATATGATTAGGAGCCTTAATAGTTTGAAGCGACGGAAACAGGAATCTGAAAGCTAGATGTTTTTGCTAAAAATCATTCTAAATTTGTGGTTTTCGCCCATATCGGGATGTCCTGTTTTTACTGTGAATTATTAAGAATTATTACCTTTGCCCATTTAAAAATAATGGACAAGTGAACGAAAATATAATTTCAACGCGCATTAGGGATATTTCCATGTCGGCAACATTGGAAATGACCAGGAAAAGCAGGGAATTAAAAGCCGCCGGAATTGATGTTATTAACCTAAGCATTGGCGAACCCGATTTTGATACCCCGGGCCCTGTGAAAGAAGCAGCTTTCAGGGCAATAGAACAGAACATTACGCATTATCCTCCTATTGCAGGATTTAAAGACCTTCAGGTTGTTATCACCGAAAAACTTAAAAGAGATAATGATGTGGATTTCGATCCGGGTCAGATTGTGGTTTCCAACGGTGCCAAGCAATCGCTGGCAAATATTTTCTTATCGATTTTAAATCCCGGGGATGAGGTGATAATGGCAGCTCCTTATTGGGTTTCTTATGCAGATATTATCAAGCTGGCCGGAGGTACCGTTGTTTCTGTGCATACCAGTATTGCAGATGATTTTAAACTGCGTCCCGAACAACTTGCTGCAGCTATCACCAAAAACACAAAGGCCTTTTTGTTTAACTCACCGTCAAATCCGACGGGAATGGTTTATAGCCAGAATGAAATTGCAGGGCTGGTGGATGTTTTGAAAAAATATCCTGATATCCTGATTGTTTCTGATGAGATTTATGAGCATATCAATTACAATGGAATGCATGTCAGTATTGCTTCTTTTCCGGAAGTAAAGGATCAGGTGGTTGTGGTAAACGGGGTTTCAAAATGTTATGCTATGACCGGGTGGCGCATTGGTTATATGGCTGCTCCGAAGTTTTTGGCAGAAGCCTGTATTAAGCTTCAGGGACAATATACTTCAGGTGCGGGTACCATTTCACAAATGGCCGCAATGGCAGCTATCAAAAATCCGCCACAGGATTCTGAATATATTCATATCATGGTAAGTGCTTTTAAAGATCGCCGTGATCTGCTTGTTGAAAAATTGAATCAAATTAAGGGCATGATAACATACGTTCCTGAAGGAGCATTTTATTTATTCCCGGATGTGCGTTATTTTTACGGCAAAAAGACGGGTCGCTATGAAATCAATAACAGCTCAGATCTGAGTCTGTATTTGTTGAATGAAGCCCACGTTGCGGTTGCACCGGGTGATGCTTTTGGTGATCCGAACGGTATCAGGATTTCTTATGCTACTTCTTCGGATTTGATTTCGAAGGCGGTGGAAAGAATGAAGGAAGCACTGGAAAAGCTGCAATAAAAATTTGAAATAACAGAAAATGAATATAGACCGGCAAACACTTACGGAACTTTTTAAGGCTTTTACTGATAAAAAGGTAATGGTCATTGGTGATATTATGGTGGACTCTTATGTTTGGGGAAAAGTGGAAAGAATTTCCCCCGAGGCTCCGGTTCCGGTTGTGTCGGTAGAAAAAAGGGAAGAGCGGCTTGGAGGTGCGGCTAATGTGGCTTTGAATCTCCAGTCGCTGGGGGCGGAAACACTGTTATGTTCTGTAATCGGAGCAGATCGCCGTGGCCAGGATTTGATGAGATTGATGACGCATGCCGGGTTGGATCGGGATGGAATCATAGAAAGCGGTGAAAGAAGGACAACTGTAAAGTCAAGATTTATAGGAAATAATGCACAGCTGCTTCGGGTGGATGAGGAATCAACACATATCTTAAACGATTTTGTTTTTAAGCAGCTCTCTGAAAAAATAGAGCAGATATTGAAAGACCGGAAAGTTGATGCGATTATTTTTCAGGATTATGACAAAGGTGTGATTTCTCCTGCACTTATCGATTTTGTGAACGAAAAAGCCGGTGCGCTTAAAATCCCGGTCATGGTTGATCCCAAAAAGAGAAATTTCCTTGCTTACCACAATGTTACTTTGTTCAAACCTAATTTGAAGGAAATTAAAGAAGGCCTCAATCTGAATTCTGTACCAGCTGATTTGGAGAGTATCCGCGATGCTTCTAAAAAGCTACTGGAGAAATTAAATGTCTCTATGATTCTGAACACACTTTCAGAAAAAGGTGTCTATATTTTATGGAACGAAAACGGGACTCAAAAGGACAAACTGGTACCGGCTCATCGCAGGAATGTGGCTGATGTTTCCGGTGCGGGTGATACAGTAATAAGTGTAGCGGCGCTTTGCATTTCGCATGGTTTAAATCCGGAAGATACAGCTTTGTTGTCAAATCTTGCAGGAGGCCTGGTTTGTGAGGAGGTAGGCGTGGTCCCCGTCAATAAAGAAAAACTGTTCGAGGAAGCATTATTGCTTGTTGACAGAGGAAGATCGAAATAGCTTCTTATAAGAAACGATAACGGTGATCCTGAATTTTTAATAAAACTGAATTATCCTTCCGGGATTAATTATATATCTTGCGCCCGAAATTTTCAGGCGATACACTAAAAAGCATGACAAAATCCGAACAACCGAAAGGTAAAAAAGATATGGTGCAGGGGATGTTTAATGACATTGCACCTAAATATGATTTATTAAACCATTTGCTTTCTGCAGATATTGATAAAATCTGGAGGAAAAAGCTTAGAAAAAAACTTGCCGGTGATAACCCGAAAATGATCCTTGATGTTGCCAGCGGTACCGGTGATCTTGCAATTGAACTGGCAAAGATGCCTGTGGAAAAAATTATCGGGATAGACATTGCTGCAGACATGCTGGAGATTGGCAAGGTGAAAGTCAGGAAAAGGGGTCTGGACAAAAAGATCCAGCTTCAGGTAGGTGATTCTGAGGCCATTGATTTTGTGAGTGAATATTTCGATGCTGTAACAGTAGCATTTGGAGTGAGAAACTATGAAGACCTGGGTAAAGGACTTAAAGAAATGCAACGTGTTCTGAAACCCGGAGGGAAAGTGGCTGTGCTGGAATTTTCCAAGCCTTCAACTTTTCCAATGAAAAATATTTACTGGTTTTATTTCAAATATATTTTACCGGTGATTGGTAAGATGGTTTCGCGTCACAGCTCTGCATATACATATTTGCCTGATTCTGTAGCAGCCTTCCCGGAAGGAGAAGTTTTTATGGAAGAACTTCGGAAAGCAGGGTTTAAAAATCCTGTACAAAACAGACTAACTTTCGGGATCGCTACGTTATATATTGCAGAAAAATAACGGCACGATGTAAAACTTTGATATGAAAAATACAAAGTTTTGTAATGTTTCTTTCTTATTCCTAACTTTGAGTTCTGATAATATTTGGAAAGACTGGCCGTTTTAGGTTGAGCTTATGAAAAAATCAAACTTAAGTCTGTTAGCCCTTTTTGCTGTAATCCTGATGTTTTCGGCTCATTCCGTTAAAGCACAGGACAGGTATGTGATGAATTTACAGGACTATAACAATCAGCCATATCATTTCGGGTTCATCCTCGGTTTTGACCAGATGCTGTATTCTATTAAAACTATCGACAATCTTTCTTCTGTTACATGGCACGGCGGAAATGAGACTGCTGATTTGAATTCGGATTATTATTACAGGGTAAAATCAATCAATGCCAATGGTTCACCTGGATTTTCTGTGGGAATACTGGGAAATTTGTTGCTGAATAATTATGTAGATCTGAGATTCATTCCTTCTATTTCTTTTGGCAGCAGGACCCTGGTTTATAGAATTCAGCAATCTGCAGATGGCGTTTTTACGGGAGATAAAGTTTTTAGAGTAAATAAGCAGATGAATTCTACTTATTTGATCTTTCCTTTGCTGTTAAAATACCGCTCATGGAGGAGTAACAATGTGGGAGCCTATTTCATTGGCGGAATGAGTTACTCGATAGATCTGGCTGCTGTTAAAAGAGTAGGAGAGGCTAGTAACATCAGCGGGATCATAAAAACAAGAACACATGATGCCGAAGTACAGTTGGGAACGGGATTCGATTTTTACACGCATTATTTTAAGCTGGGGGTTGAGGCAAAAATGTTGTATGGATTAAATAACCTTATTTATAATGAGGGAGATATATATTCCGGGAGCATAAGACAACTTCATTCCAAGATCTTTATGCTGTCGCTAACTTTTGAATAAAAACTCAGCTTTTATGGACGCAAAGACACACCCTAAACGCCGTCAATTATATTCCGACATCCTGGATAAATCGCAGATGAAGCAAGATGTTTTCGATGCGACCAAAGAATCCTTAGGCGTGTTGAAAAGCGTCTCTGGTGAAATTGCCAGCCAGTATATGGCTTATGAAGAAAGCAGGAAGCCACAGCGCTCAATACCCATGGAGGTTGAAGTTCACGGAGATTTTGAGTTTTCTTTGAAATTTGGAGGAGATACCCTTCTTTTTTTGATGCATACCAATGTGTTTGAAATTCCAAGGGATCATAAGATGATGCAATCTAAATACATTAAAACAGATCCCACCCGCTCGTATTGCGGTATCATACATGTTTACAACTTTTTGACAGATTCTTTTAAATACAATCGGGTAAATGATTTGGGATATTTGATAGGAAGAATTTTTGTAAATCATGAGAAACATTATTTCATTGACGGCAAAAGTGAACTTGGATTTATGTACAACAACTTCAGAAATCATGTCATAAATGAACAATCGGTAGAAAAAATTATTACTTCTGCCATTCAATATACTTTAGGTTTCGATTTATTGATTCCTTCTTATGATCAGGTTAAGTTAGTGGCAGTCAGTGATATGAAAAGTACTTTGGATATGATTTCCATTAAAACGGGTAAGCGGCTGGGGTTTAAATTTTATCCTGATCATTTTTTAGATGAATAAGTCGTTTATTTTTTTCAAAAAGATTTGCAGGAACAAAAAAAATATTATTTTTGCACCTCGAAAATGAGACACGGTCGGTTCGTCTAGTCCGGTCAGGACGCCAGGTTTTCATCCTGGTAACACGGGTTCAAATCCCGTACCGACTACAGAATTAAAAACCCAATGAATTTTGAATAAATTCATTGGGTTTTTTGTTTTTGGAAATATTCCGATTTCGTATTCCATTTTAAAAAGAATCATCCTGACTTATACATTTTTATCTATTTTAGATGGCTGAAACTAAAACATCTGAACGATGAAAACAGCACAACAATGGTTCGATGAGTATGGGCAAAGCCATCAAAACAGAATAAATAAAGCGATTCACTGGGTTTGTGTCCCCATTATTTTCTTTAGTGTCGTCGGACTTTTTGCTTCTATTCCCCATGCTTTTCTGGACAATTTGTTTCCTTTAAACTGGTCGCCTTATATTAGTTTTGCTACCATTGCACTTTTGCTGGCAATGGTTTTTTATATTATTATATCACGTACCATTTTTGCTGGGATGTTGCTGATTGCAGCCTTAAGTTTATGGGGAAATGCATTGAT
>JACZJI010000094.1 GCA_014860665.1 Bacteroidales bacterium
GCTTTGACAATTTCCCGTTGGCTTTAACGATTTCCCAGGTGGCTTTGACAATTTCCCAAGTGGCTTTGACAATTTCCCGCCGGGAAAAAGGCAAAGATCATCCGGCAGGAGTCAAAACCAACCTGAAATACTTCAGATACTGTCTGGAAAATTGCAAATATCACATGTCAAAAGGCATCGGACTTCCGTCCGGGAGTTAAGATGATTAGGAAACGGGCGACGACAAGAGTCAATACATCAAAGAACGTGGTACAAAGCGTATGTCCCTTTTCCCTGAACAGGGTTTTCTCAGAGCCAACTGTAGGGTTTTTTATTGAGTGCCTAAAATTCATAAAGTGCCTAAAGTGCGCTAAAGTTATTCTTTCGATATCTACCCCGGGCGTCATTGCGGGGAGGATATCCTGAAATTTCGGGAAAGCGGTCTCTTTCACGGGAGATTCCTGCCCGCGCCGGGTTTTGATTAAGTTCGTTTAACTCTGAGCCGACTAGAAAAATTTAGTTTTTGTCCGTTATTGAGAAGTCGGCGTGAGAGTCTTAGAATTTAACGCGTTTTTATAATGAGATTGCTACGCCGCTTTCGGGCGGCTCGCAATGACAAGGCTTTACTTCACTACAGTTTTTTCTTCAAGGCTATTTCCTGAATATTCTTTTTTAGATTATTAAAACTGACAGGGCTGCCTAAATAAGAGTCCACAGGGCGTGGCGCTTTTGTCTCCAGCACAACATGCTGCCTGTTCAACAATACATACCGTGGTATAAAGGTAATGGACAGATATTTGAGAAGCGGGGAATGGGAATCACCATACAACAAATATTGATTTTGTGTTATGTCTTCTTCTTTTGTTGCCTTTACCCAGGCCTTCTCGTCGGTATCTCTTGAGATATAAATGTACGCTATATTCATGTTGGCTAAATATTGTTTCGCCGGATGGGACCTTTCAATATCCATTCGACAGCCGCCGCACCAGCTGGCCCAAAAATCCATATACACCGCTTTTCCTTTGTAGCGGTCCAGCAGTTCTTTCAACGTGATCTTTTGGCTGCTATTGAACGATCTCAGATAAGTATGTTCCAGCACACTGTCAGGGAAAGGATGGCCCAGTTTTGAGTAATAGGTTTCAGCATTGTGGATATAACCCAGATATTGCGGATTGTGCACATATTCCGGAGCCTCCCTGATGGCATGCAATAATTCCTTCTGGTATCCGATTTGTTGTCCCAGGGCATAATCCCCGATCATGGCACTCAATAAAAATGCCCTGTCCTGGCCCGAGAAATGATGCATGATATTGGAATAAACAGCATCAAAATGAGATAATGGCGCATCGTCAAAATAGCGTATGTTTTTATCGACCAAAGCGTCTTTATAAGATGGGGAAAATTCATTTTTTTCAGGAATGGCATCCTTTAAATAGCCGGAAGGCAGCTCTTTTAAAGAAAATAAATTCATGCTTACCGGAACGTACAATCTAACGACATAATCATTATCGATTTCTGCCTTTGCATAACGGATAAAGCTTTTTGAAACAGCATGATTCCGGATATAATACGTCAAAGAATCAAGTTGCCTTTTCTTGTAAGCCAGAAGCCCATTTTTATATTGGTTCAAATCCATTCCTTTTTTATAATAGGGTTGATCTCTGGAAGCAAATGCCTTATTCATAAACTGTAGATAATTATACTGTGCTGCATTCTTTCCTGAGAATACCATTTTATATTGCCATTTGTTGGCACCGGGAATAATTTGAAAGGAGAGGGAATCTCCGGGCGTCACATAAAAGGTTCGGTCTCCATAATATCCAAACGGATAAAGTCTCACCAATTGAGGGCTTTGAACCCGCAGCTTTAATATAAAATGATTGTTCACCTTTGATACTATATTCTTTGCAGGAGGATTGATATCAGACATTCCAAAAGGGCTGATCTTATCATATGAGATCCGGGTAATGGTGGTATCCGCACTGGTTCCGTATAACACAGCGGTGTTTTGGGCGCATGCAAAAGAAGAAATCAGCGCAAGCGCTAAGGAAAGAAGGGTAATTTTTTTCATGATGGGTGTGGTTTAAATAATAATTCGGTTGTTTTCTTGGTTTTCAATGGGTGAAAATATTGGCTGTCAGGCCTTCAATTTTCACAAACCTAGGAAATAAATAAATTTTAACCTTCTCAACGCAAGGATTCCGTTAAATGTTTAACAATTTTTAACAGTGTGGCATTTACCAAAGTCATCTATCAATGTTGACCCCATCTTGGGGAGGTGACCGACGAAACCTGTCCCAATCTATTGGAAAAGCGATCTCTTTCACGGGAGATTCCTGCCCGCACCGCTATTTTTTAAGTTCCTTTTTACCCAACGTTTTCTGGTCTTTTTGATTGATTTTATAAGCTTTGTTCAACCAATAGTTGGCTTCTTTTTTATCTATTGAAGTTCCTGTTCCATAATAATACAGAAGAGCAAGCATGTGTTGAGCTTCTGTATTGCCTTGTACTGCGCTTTTCTTTGCCCAGTAAAAAGCCTTTTCCGGATCTTTTAATGTCGCTTCACCTGCCCCATACATCCTGGCCAGCTCGTATTGAGCGTCCGCAATTCCTTGTGCTGCGCTTTTTCTGAACCAATAAAAGGCTTTAATAGAGTCCCTGGGTATTCCTTCTCCGTAACTGTACATTTTAGCAAGCCTGTACTGAGCATCTGCAGATCCTTGTTCTGCGCTATATGAATACCAGTATAATGCTTTGTTCGGATCTTTTGGAGCGCCATCACCTTTAGCATACATAAGACCAAGTTTGTACTGAGCTTGTGAATCACCTTGAGATGCACTTTTATTGTACCAGTACAATGCTTTACTGAAATTTTTAGAAACTCCCAAGCCTTTAGTATATAGATTGCCAAGCATATATTGAGCACTTGAATTGCCCTCTTCTGCGCTTTTTCTTGACCAGTAAAAAGCTTGGGTAAAATCTTTTGATGTTCCTATTCCGTAATAATAATATTGAGCAAGCAAAAATTGTCCTTTTGCAAAATTCTGCGCTGCACTTTTTCGTACCCAGAAAAAAGATTTATTTAAATCTTTTGTTGTTCCTTCTCCTTTTGTGTACAAAATAGCCAGCATTACTTGTGCCAATGCATAACCGTGCTCAGCACTCTTTTTATACCAATTAAAAGTTTCTTTAAAATCCTCCGGAGTCCTGCTTCCGTTGTAATAATACATGTAACCGATACGATATTCGGCTTGAGGGTAACCTTGTTTTGCGCTTTTCATATACCAGTAAAAAGCCTGGCTATAATCTTTTGGTGTCCCTGCACCGTAATAATACATATTAGCTAATGCATATTGTGCCAGGTTAATGCCTTTTTCAGCACTTTTTCCAAACCAGTAAAAAGCTTTTGCGGTATCGCATTTCAAGTCTTGACCTTTTAAATACTTTTTAGCTAAATCAAATTGGGCAATTGAATCTCCATTTTTAGCTTTTTCTATTAAGGAATCTAAACTTTGCCCATTGAATATGGCAGGAAGTAATACAAAAATGGAAAAGAAAAGAAATATTGATTTTCTCATAAAAAGAAGATTTTTAAGAGTTAAATGAATTAGATTCTTATTTTATGTTAATCAGATCATTATATCCTAAATTACTTTTCTTAAGTCAGATGAAAATTATTCCTTGTTCACTTGGCGAATCGATAATTTAAACTGTTTGGACAAGTTTTTGGTTTTTACACCCCGCAAGTTAAAAAATTATTGTAAATGTTGGTGATATGGGTTTTTTCCTTGAGATATGGGTGTCGGCTGTTCCCATGTCCAATACATTTTTTACTTTTGAGCCTGTTGAAAATAAAGAGCAGACAAAAATAAACCATGCGCAATACCACCAAACTGAAAATACTGCTTCAGAAATATACAGTTTCACTCAACACGGATGATGATGCGGTATTTAAGTTGCGCCTCACCGATAAAGACAGAGGCACCATGCAGGATTTCGAAGGAGCTTCTTACAGCATCGTCCTGGCAAAGGCATACAGTTATTTGCTAAAGGTGCTGAAGAATCCCATAGAGTACGAATAGTTTTCTTTTCTTCCCGGTTTGTTCGGGTTTAGAAAAAAGTGAAAAATTACAAAGCTTCTTTCAACCCTTCGATCAACTGATCAATTTCCTCCATCGAAGTGTAATGTATGAAAGAAATCCGCAATACACCCGGATTTGCGGGGATGTTCATATCCAGTAGGGGCCGAACAGCATAAAAATTACCCATGCCTGTCATTAGTTTGTGCTTTGTTAAAACGGCATACACTTCTTCGATGCTCTTGTTTTTCGGAATGATGGAGACAATGGGGGCACGGTTTTCTGCTTGTTCAGGACCTACAATCCGAACGTCATCGCGCGATCTTAAAAAATTCAGGAGGTGCTCCAGCAGTTCTTTTTCATGCTCTTGAAACAATTTGTTTAATGCTTTGTTTCTTCGTGCGGGGGTGGCTTCGCTTTTAAAATGATGTTCATACACGGCATCAAAATAATCAAGAATGCCACTGGCTGCTGCAATCTGTGCGTGATCGGGACCGGCGGGGACCAGCATGCTCCGTGTTATGCCTTCTTTGAAAAAGTGCGACTGGTTTTCCATCTTTCCGATCAGGTCTTTATTCACGTACATGACACCCAGGTGCGGGCCAAAGGTTTTATAGGTTGAAAACAGATAAATATCTGTTCCCAGGTCTTTGATATCCGGAAAACCATGAGGTGCCATTCCTACGCCGTCGACCACAGAAAGTGCCCCGTGTTCATGCGCCTTTCGGGTGATTTCCTTCACGGGATTTATATAGCCGATAATGTTGGAACAGTGCGGATAGGCTACCATTTTAGTCTTGTCGGAAAATAAACGATCCAAATCATCCGCAGAGAGCATCCCAGTTTCCGGGTTTACATGCCATTCTATCACTTTGATGCCGCGGTGGGCTAACCTTCTCCATGCACCTGCATTGGCTTCGTGATCCTGACACGATACAATGATCTCGTCGCCTTCGTTCCACATAGGACGCATGGCATGGGCCAGCACATATACATTTTGTGTGGTGGAAGGACCGAAATGAATTTCCGTTTCATCTGCATTCAGGTAATCGGCCATGCGTTTGTAGGAACCATCCATCAGTTCTCCCGCCAGTGCCGAAGCCGGATAAGGATAGTGGGGTTGCACTTTGTTTTTTGTGTAGAAGTTGGTGAGACGGTCAACCACCTGCTGACAAGGATAAGATCCCCCGGCATTTTCGAAAAAAGCCCAGCCTTTCAGTGCCGGTTCGGAGAATTCTGTGAATTGAGAGCGAATAAAATTTAAATCAAGTTTCATAGTTTATTAGTTTACTGTATAAGTCTGTGAAAAGCTTTCCCCAAATTCATAGTGATATCTCCTGCAATCAAGCTCTCTTCTGAATTTTTCTCTGCAGCAATATCTCCGGCACTTCCGTGAAGGTAAACACCCAGCAGTGCAGCGTGAATGGGCGAATAATTCTGTGCCAGCAGTCCTGTTATGATGCCCGTCAGCACATCGCCGCTACCGGCAGTGGCCATGCCGGGATTACCCGTAGAATTGAAATAACACCGGCCATCAGGCAGGCAGATACTTGTGTTAGCACCTTTTAACACCAGGATAACCTGAAACTTTTTGCAAAAGCTGCGTGCCAGGTCCATTTTTTCAAAATCGTTCTTCCAGGTCCCGGCCAGACGTTCAAATTCTTTGGGATGCGGTGTCAGGATACTGTTGGGAGGTAAAAAGGACAGCCAGGTTTTGTTTTCTGCCAGAATACCCAAAGCATCTGCATCAATCACCATCGGACGACGGTATTCCTGAATCAATAATTTCATGGCAGTTTGTGACTGGCTCTCTTTCCCCATTCCCGGCCCAATTCCGATGACATTATAAGTTGAGAGGTCGGGAACTTCAGTAAAGTAATAATCGTTGCGGTCGATACTGATCATGGCTTCAGGCAGGGCGGTCTGCATGATGGGATAGCCTACTTTCGGAACATGCACGTGCAACAAACCCGTTCCTGAGCGAAGACATGCATGCGCAGCAAGGATGGCTGCGCCCATTTTCCCGTACCCACCGGCAATAAGCAATGCATGGCCATAAGTGCCCTTATGAGAAAATTTGGCTCGTGGTTTAATTAACTGCTCCACGTCTTGTTTCAGCAGAAAGAAATTATCTACTTCAACATCTTCAATAAAGTCGGGATGTAATCCGATATCCAGTACATACCATTCTCCAACATACTGGTCGTTTTCGGGGAGAAGGAAAGCGTATTTTGGAAACTGAAATGTCAGTGTGTAGTCGGCCTGGAGTATATTACCATGACTTTCCCGGCTGGTTTGGTCGGCATTGAGCCCTGAAGGAATATCAATGGCAATCTTTACGGCAGGGGACTGGTTCATCAGTTGAATGACTTTCGCAGTCAACCCTTCCAATGGCCGTGTCAATCCCGACCCGAACAGGGCATCTACAATAATGTCGTCTTCTTCTATCCCGGGAAAATCTTCTTCCATTTCCAGATCGAACAAAGTATCATGCGACATTTCGAGGTAGCGATTATAGTTTTCGGCAAAACTGGCAGAGTATGTTTTAGAATACCTTACTACATAGGCAAACACCTCATAACCTGCATCCGTCAGCATTCTGGCAAGCGCCATTCCGTCGCCTCCGTTGTTTCCCAATCCCGCAAACACAAAAATCCGTTGCGAAACATCCACCTGCTTTTTAATCCATTTAAACAGCTTTCGGGTGGCCCGTTCCATTAAATCAATATCAGCAATAGGTTCATTTTCTATGGTGTAGGCATCGGCTTCCCTGATTTTGTCTATGGGTAATATTTTCATGGCTGAAGATTTTAACAGGATAATTTCAATCCCTTTTCAGTTTATATCTCAATCTGTTTTGCAGTCCAAATTTAAAGATTATCTGTCGAAATCGGGATTTGGAATGGTAAATATTCATTTAAGGATTTATTCCCAAACCTGAAAGGAATGGCTACCTTTGCACGGATTTGGGAAAACCGGGGTGTTTTCCATTGTAAATCATCAAAATTGGTTCCAATACTGATCATTATATGAATTTTCTCTCGGTAGATAAACTTTCAAAAAGTTATGCGGATAAGGTACTTTTCAGCCAGATAAGTTTCGGGCTGGACAAATCCGATAAAGTGGCGCTGGTGGCCGATAACGGAACCGGGAAGTCGACTTTACTGCAAATTCTGGCGGGAAAGGAACTGGCAGATGGAGGCACATGTACTTTCCGTGATGGCCTTCGGCTGGGGTATTTGGAACAACATCCTGTTTATGAACCCGGCATGAGCATTAAGGAATTGATCCGAACTCATGAAACGGATATCCGGAAGCTCATTCTCAGCTATGAGCAAGCTCTGAAACTGCAGGCTAAAGAAGATTCTTCCGAACAGCGTCAGAATCTGGATCGGTTGACCAATGAGATGGACAAGCATCATGCCTGGGATTACGACCGCCGCCTCACCGAAATGCTGACTCTATTCGGGATTACGGATATGACGCAGAAGACGGAAACACTTTCCGGAGGTCAGAATAAACGCCTGGCGCTGGCGCTGGCATTGCTGGATGAACCGGATGTACTGCTGCTTGACGAGCCTACCAACCACCTGGATATTGAGATGATTGAATGGCTGGAAAAGTATCTGGGTACTGCTAACATCACGTTGCTGATGGTGACCCACGACCGCTATTTTCTCGACCGTGTGTGTGATCATATCCTGGAACTTACAGATGGTGAGATTTTCATGCATCAGGGCGACTATGAGTATTTTTTAGAGAAAAAGGATGAACGCCTGGAAGCGCAACAAGTGGAAATCGATAAAGCCGGAAGGCTGATGAAAAAGGAACTGGAATGGCTGCGCAGGATGCCTAAAGCCCGCACCCATAAATCCAAATCACGCATCGATGCTTTTTATGACACCAAAGAAAAAGCGATGAGTGGAAAGGAAAGCCAGGAATTAAAGCTGGAAACCCGGACTGCCCGTTTGGGTGGGAAGATCGTGGAACTGAAACACATTAAAAAGGCTTATGGCTCGCTGAAGATTGTGGATGATTTCAGCTATATTTTTAAAAAGGGCGAACGGATTGGCATTGTTGGAAAAAATGGTTCCGGGAAAACCACGTTTGTCAATATGCTTTCCGGTATAGTGCAACCCGACAAGGGCGAGATAGAAACCGGAGAAACGGTTGTTTCTTCCTATTACAAGCAGGAAGGGCTTCAGACAGCAGGGAATAAAACGGTGTTGGAAGTTGTAAAAGATATTGCAGAAGTCATCATGCTGGACAAAGGAAAAAGCATGACGACATCGCAGTTTCTGAATTATTTTCTTTTCCCGCCTAAAATGCAGCAAACACCAGTTGAGAAACTCAGCGGGGGAGAGCTGCGACGTCTGTATTTACTCACTATCCTGATTAAAAATCCCAATTTCCTGATACTCGACGAGCCGACCAATGATTTGGACATTGCCACGCTGAACAAACTGGAGGAATTCTTATCCGACTATAAAGGCTGCCTTGTTTTGATTTCCCACGACCGTTACCTGCTGGATCGTCTGACAGACCATTTGTTTATTTTCGAAGGAAACGGAAATGTCAGAGATTATTACGGTACTTATGAAGCCTACCGCGAACTAAAGGATCAGGAAGAAAAGGCAGAGAAAAAGATAAAATCACAGGATAAAGCGCCGAAACAGAAATCCTCGGGTAACCAGAAAGTGAAGCTATCCTACAATGAAAAGCGCGAGTACGAATCACTGGAAAAGGAAATCGAAAAGCTGGAACAAGAAAAAACGACCTGTGAAGCGATATTGAATTCTGGCACCACCGATTATCAGAAACTGGAAGAAACATCTTCACGCATTGGCGAGCTCATGCAGCTCATCGATGCGAAAACACTCCGCTGGATGGAGTTGGATGAGAAAAATACAGAATAGTACACTGATCTTTTATGATCATTATGATCTGATATGATTTTTGTTGTCCTGCTTTCACAGTTTTGTAAAGGTATCTTGGATAGATGCTTTGTTTCTTTTGATTTCTATGATTGGTTATGATTTCATTGGTTTTTATACTCGTTGGTCAAAACACGCCTCTTGTGTTGGGGAGTTTTCCCAAAGTTTAAGAGTAAGCCCACCTCCATGTTGGTGGCCCGGAGATAATTTACAAGTTGAGCTTCATGCTCTGGAACAAGATCTTCAGCAGCTTTCAATTCAATAATTATTTTGTCTTCCACAATGATATCAGCAAAGTAATCACCTACCTTTTGCTCTTCATAAAGCACATCAATATGTTGCTGTTGTTGGCATATTAAATTGGCTTTATTAAGCTCAATCATCAATGCATTTTCGTAAACTTTCTCCAAAAATCCATAGCCCAATGTGTTGTAAATTTTGTAAAATGCCTGAATTATTTTTGACGAAAGGCGGGAATAAAGATAATTGTTGTTTTCCATGATGTTATTGGTTTATGATTAAAATCGACCCTAAAGTTCCAAAAAATCATGATTACCTCCAAATAGAATATTGGATTAACTGATCAACCTGATCAGTTTAGATCATAACAGATCATAGAAATTATAAGAATTAGAGTGCTCATTTAAAAAAAGTACGCGACTTCTGGGATCGATTCATTAAAATCATATGAGATCATAACAATCATAATAAATCAGTGTCCCATTTTTATCAGTGTCCTATTTATAATTTCTTTGGATAGTTGGTAATATCGCGGATGTCGTTGTACAGCGGTTTCAGTCGTTTGTACATTTTGCTGTAAACCTGGCTGTACAATTTACTGTAGACTTTCACATTTTCCGGAATAGGCTGATAGGTTTCTCCGATACGACACATTTTATCAATAGCAGACTCAAAATCCTTATAAAATCCCAGCCCCACAGCTGCATTGATGGCAGCTCCCAGTGCTGATGTTTCATAGGTATGCGGCTTTTCCACAGGCAGATTGAAAATATCAGCGGTAAGCTGCAAAGCGTTTTTACTTTGTGATCCGCCACCGGAAACCCTGATTTTCTCTACTTTAACTCCGGTAGTTTTTTGAGTCCGTATTGTCCCTTCCTTTAATGCATAAGCAATTCCTTCTAAAATGGAACGGTACAAATGAGCCCGTGTATGCACATCGCCAAAACCAATCACGGCGCCTTTAGCCTCAATTCCCGGAACCTTTATGCCAGGAGTCCAGTATGGCTGTAACGTCAGCCCCATTGAACCGGGTGGAATGTTATCAATCATCTTGTCAAATAATTCTTCCGGCTCTTTTTTCAATCTTTTGGCTTCCTCTACTTCGCGGTAACCGAATTCGTTCTTGAACCATTTTATCATCCAGAATCCCCGGTAAATCATAACCTCCGTGTTGAAATAATGCGGAACGGCGCTTGGGTAGGAGGGAAACATTTTTACAACCTCCATGTATTTAGGATTTACTGTCTGTACTGTTGCAGTGGTACCATAACTCAGACAGGCAATTTCAGGAGAAATTACACCTGAACCAAGTACCTCACACGCTTTATCAGCCGCTGCTGCAATAATGGTCAGTCCTTCAGGAATACCGGTTTGCTTTGCTGCTTCTGGTGTTATATTTCCAATTTTTTCTGAAGGATAAACCAGCTCGGCCAGTTTTTCCTTTTCAATAGGAAACATTTTATAGTTGATAGAAGAAGCCTTGGAATACTCATGCTTTTTGTAATTGAACGGAATATATCCCACAGTGCATCCGGTTGAATCTACAAATCGGCCTGATAAACGGGAAATCAGAAAGCCCGAAAGCATAAGATATTTATCAGTTTTTTTCCAGACTTCGGGTTGGTTTTGTCTAATCCAGTTGGATTCTCCCTCTTCAATGGCATAAGCCACAGACTCATATAATCCTGCAATCTTGAGCCCGGTTTTGACGATTCCTGCGGGCCATTGGTCAACTTTGGCTTTTCGCTGGTCAAGCCAGATGATGGCCGGGCGCAAGGGTTTCCTGTCTTTATCAAGGTTGACAACCGTTCCTCTTTGACTTGTTAAACTCATGCCGGCAAGCTGTTTCAAATCCTGGTGTGTATTCTTGAACAGCAATTTGGTGGTTTCACAAAGCTGATTCCAGAAATATTCTGCATCCTGTTCTGCATAGCCCGGCTGATCGGAATAATAAGCTTCGATATGCGTCTGTTCGATCTCTCGAATATTGCCTTCCAGATCGATAAATGATGCGCGGATGGATTGTGTTCCTACATCAATAACCAGGATAAATTTTCCGTAAAAAGCCGTCTGTTCCATTGCTGTATTTGATAAATCAGTTCAAATCTAATAAAATTCAAGAGCATGCCAATAGCGGAGTCTCGTATTATCTACCCGAACTCTCCCCAAAAATGCTTCCCGGATTTAAAATCCCCTTTGGGTCAAGGAAGTCTTTGGAAGCTTTCATCAGACCCATAGCAGTTTTTCCCATTTCATCTTCCATCCACGGTGCCAAAGCTCTGCCGATGCCATGATGGTGTGAAAGCGAACCTCCGTTTTTATGGATGGTGTCAATCAAACCCTTGTGATAAGCGGTATAATCTTCCAGCTCTTCGCCTTTCTTCATGGGACTCAGAAATGTAAAATACAGGTTGGCTCCATTCTCATAAACATGCGAAATATGAGCCATGACATGGGTTTTTTCTCTGGATTCAAGATAGTCTCTTACCGCTTTCCACAAGGTCAGAAGTTTGTCCCAGGGCACGGCTGTTTCCACAGTATCGGTCATGATGCCGATATCCATCAGCGGATCGCGCATGTAAGCACTGCTGTATCGCTGCTTTAGCCAGTCTTTGGCTGCTTTGCCTCCTGAATGAAAACTACCGTGTGCTTTCGCTATTTTTTTGATTTTCTTTTTTGCTAAAGCAGTGTAATCCTTATCGCCTTCAACGGTAACAAACATCAGACATCTTTTGCCGGGGGCATATCCAAAGGACTTTAGTATTTTATCCGAGAAGCTGTTGTCAAATTCTTTGATCTTGAAAGCTGTTGCCGTTTCCTCGGGGTCAGAAATGCGGAACAGGGCAGGAGCCCCAAAACCTGCCTGCATTATTTTCCGCATGCAGGTGGTCGCCGATACAAAATCTTTAAAAATGAAGGAAGTGAAAGCCGTATTCTTTGGTCTGTATTTTTTGATTCTCAGCGTGATTTCTGTAATAATACCCAGGCTTCCTTCCGAGCCAATAAAAGTTTTTGATAAATCCCATCCTTCGGCAGAAGCCGGATAGTCTTTGGTTTCGATTGTTCCGGCAGGAGAGACCACTTTCATGGCCAGTACGATGTTCTCGATCTTTCCGTAATAAGTAGATTCCTGTCCTGCACCCCGGGCTGCTACCCATCCTCCGACTGTGGAGTATTCAAAAGATTGAGGAAAATGGCCACATGTATAGCCATGAGTGTTGAGAAATTTCTCCAATACCGGGCCGTAAACTCCGGGTTGCACTTTTACAGTCTGATTGATTTCGTTGATGTCCGAAATGTTATCAAAATGCCGTGTTAAATCCAGACTGATACCGCCTTTTGGCGTTTCCAGTCCTTTTGTTACTGACGACCTGCCACCCATTGGCGTTACGGCAATATTTTCTTTGTTGCAAAGGGTGAGAATCAGGGAAATCTCATCTTCATTTCGGGGATAAATTACAACATCGGGAGGCGTTTTAATCATCCCTTTTCGAAGCATTAGCAGCTCTGAGAAAAAATACCCCATGGAATGAGAAGCTCTTTCATAATCGCCCGAATCCACGTTTTCTTTTCCGCTTATCGCGATGAATTGATCGATGATTTTTTCAGGCAACGAGCATGCTTTTCCCAGAGTTACTTCATTATCTCCGTACAAATAATGCTGCTTGAAATCCTCCTCAGTGTAACCGAATTTCTCTTTTACAAGCTCAATGACTCCCTTTTCCAGCACTTCTTCGTGTTTATCTCCCCAAACAAAGATGGAACGATAGGTGTTTTTCATGACAGTGATTTTTAATCCGGCAACTGAAACCGTTCTTCAGCCTTTTGAATTTCCGATTCCAGTGTCGCTTTGTCCCAGTTTAACATTTTCCCGGCAAGGGAAGCAACTTTTTGCAGCACATCCTTTCCGGGATGCCCCAATCCGCCGATTCCCGTTCTGCGGAACAAAATATCAGATAAATATAATGCAGATTCTTTTTCAATGGCATAAGCCACTTCGGCTAATATTTCGCCGTCGTCGTTCAGTACCTCTGCCAATTCCGGATGTTCACGGGCCATCAGAAACAGCTGATGTGATTCTGATCCGAAATTTTTCCCGAGGAATGATATGGTTTGAGAGGCAAAATCCTGATAGTCGTTTTGTAATTTTTCAAGAAACAGGTCCATATCCGGAATTTCGCTACCCCAAAGAAATTCAGATTCCGAAATCGATTCGGGAAGTTCTTTATTTATCTTTTTTTGAACGAGTTCCATTACATTTTCTGCCAGCTGTCGGCTGGTGGTGTACTTTCCGCCTTCCACAGTGATCATCCCGTCAAGGCCTTCGTCTGTATTGTCGTATATTTCATATTTCCTGGAAGATTCATAGGAATTTTCTGTTTCTGTGTCTGCCAGGGGCCGCAACCCGCCATAGTAAAACAACACATCTTCATATTTGAGATTTATCGCATAGTTTTCATTCACTTCACCCAGAAGTTCCATAATGCTTTCTTTGGTGACCCTGTAATCTTCCGGATCGCCAAGATATTCTTTGTCAGTTGTGCCAATGATTGAATGGTTTCTCCAGGGAATTACCATGATGTGGCGTTCGCTGGCAGTAACCTGTGAAACGGCGTGAATAGAACTCAGTTTTCGCGTGATGATGTGAATACCTTCGGAGCGTCGGATGGTATGTTGTGTTTTTTTCTTCGCGGCTGTTCGAATGGTTTGGTCTGCCCATGGTCCTGTGCAATTCACTACAAGTGGTGCTGTGAAATGGGATTTTTCTCCGGTAATCTTATCGTTTACAGTTACTCCGTGAATCTTGTCACCTTTCTTCAAAAAGCCTGTGATTTCGGCATAATTGGAAAGTTTTGCTCCCCATTTTTCAGAAGATTTTAAAAACGCCAGTGTCAGTCTTTCGGGGAAAATATTCTGGTAATCATAAAAAACCTTGGCTCCCGATAAGTCTTTGGTCGGAACAATGCTTTCCATGTTGCGCGTTTCTTCCAGGGACAAGGAACGGAAGTTCGGAATCTTTTTGGACGGGTCATTGGTTTGGTTTTTGTCAAAAGCCAGGATGTCGTACATCATCAGGCCCATCCCTAATACTATTTTTCCTGTTTTCCCTGATTTATAGGTTGGAATCATAAATGGAACCGGATAGATGAAATTGGGAGCAATGTTGCTCAACGTTTTTCGCTCTTTCAATGATTCGCGTACAAGACTGAGCTCAAGATTTTTTAGATAACGGAGTCCCCCGTGGATCAGTTTTGATGTAGCGGAAGAAGTGGCGGCACCAAAATCACCTTTTTCAAACAAAGCCACCTTTAATCCCCGGCTGGAAGCCTCATAGGCAAGGGTTGCCCCGGTAATACCTCCCCCAACAATAATGATGTCAAATTTCTCTTCTTTCTGCGTTCCGATATATCTTTCCATAAAAAATAAATAACCAATTAGGATATACAAAGTTGGTCATAGAAAAGCAGCTTTCTTTTAACAAATGGTAAAAAAGTACGTTTTGGGTTCATAAAGTGATCTTAAGCTATCGGAGACTGTAGCTCAAACGTAAGTACATTTTATGAATTTTAGCGCACTTAAGGCACTTTTCTTCACTCTTCGCTAAACTGAATGCTTTTTCTGAGGCGGCTCAGTGACTGGGAGGTAATTCCAAGATAGGAAGCTATATACTGAAGTGGAACGTGCAGGAAGATGTCAGGAAACTTGTTCATCATTTCTTTATAGCGCATTTCTGCACTTTGCGTGATGAAGGAATAGATGCGGTTTTGTGTCTCAACAAACATTTCTTCCATAATCCTTCGGCCTACTTTTTGCCAGTTAATATAATGGTTATAAAGGTTCTCCAAATCATCCCGGTAGATGATGAAAAGTTTGCAATCGGTAATGGCCTGAATGATTTCGAAGGAAGGTTTGTGGGAAATAAAGCTTGGAAGTGCTGTGACGAAACTGTGCAGCGGGGAAATATCCCTTGTGATTTCCGTTCCGTCGTGGTTGTATAAAACCCTTAAATAACCTTCTTCGGTGAATGAAATATATTTGGCAACTTCCCCTTCACGGACAAAATAATCGTTCTTTTTCAGGTATCTTGTTTTTATCAGGGGTAATACAGCATTCCACTCCTCTTCGTTGAGTATAACAAAGCGGGAAACAAACTTTCGAACTTCTGTATATGTCTCCAAAATCGGTTGAGAAGGTTAAGTCATATGAAACAAATGTACTGATTTTGTTGCGAAAAGTAAACAAAAATTAATCCCGGCATTTTTGCCCGCCGTGAAAATTGATTTACTTTGTAAAAAATTAGGATTTATGATGCCCGGGAACTAAAGGGCCAAAATTTTGAGACAATGATAAAAACAATTGGTTTAGTTGCCCACGATAACAGGAAACAGGATTTGATAGAGTGGGTTGAATATAATTTTAACAGACTGAAAAATAAACATCTGGTTTGCACAGGTACAACAGGAAGACTGGTAAGAGAAGCCCTGGAACGGAAGTTAAAACCTGGCAATACTTTCGAGAATATGACCATTTTAAAATCGGGTCCGCTGGGTGGTGACCAGCAGCTGGGTGCCATGATTGCTGAAGGTAAAATTGATATGCTGATTTTCTTGTGGGACCCGATGCAGCCGCAGCCACATGATGTGGATGTAAAAGCGTTGTCGAGAATTTCAGTGATGTACAATGTTCCTACAGCCGATAATCGTGCAACTGCGGATTTTCTTATCACGTCAAGTCTTTATAAATCGGATTATAAACCTTTGTTAAAGGATTATTCTTCCTACACAAAAAGAGAGATTTAAATGAAAGATTTTAAGTATTACATCAGTATTGATGCTGAACCGGAAGATGTCTACGCTTGTCTGACAAATCCTTTTACCATTGAATTATGGTCGGATATGCCAGCCAAAGTGGAAGCTGTTCCGGACACAGAGTTTGAAATATTAGATGGCGGCATTATTGGTAAGATGCTGGAGCTGGAAACCAACAAAAAAGTGGTACAGCAATGGTATTTCGGTGAACAGGAAGAGCCTTCCATAGTTACCATCCTGATACATCCCGATAAGTCAAAAGTATCGGTGGAACTGCACCATTCCAATATTCCTGATGAAGATTTTAAAGACATTACGGAAGGCTGGAAGAAATATTATCTGGGAAGAATCAAAGAGTTTCTGGAATTGGAGTAATATTCGGTGATGCTGAAAAATTATTTCGCAAAGAGGGCACTTTATTTTTAAATTTGCATCCCTAAATAATATTTAAACAGATGATTCAACGCAAACAGACGCTTTTTTTGCTGGGCGCCATAGTGGCTTCCATAGTGTTGTTTTTTTTACCGCTGGCAAATTTTATCGGAGTAGAGGACTCCATTATTCTGACCATTCATTCAGTACAAAGCCTGGTTCCTGACAAGGTTTTTCCGAATAGCCTGATCTTTGTTCTCCCGATTCTTTCAGCGAATCTCTTTGTGATAGTGTTTTCGTTGATCACCATATTACTGTTTAAAAACCGGAAAAGGCAGTTACACATCATTAAATTAAATATACTGGTAGAAGTATTGTTTATCGGGTTGTTTTTCTTTTACTACGTGGGAAGTCTGGAAAAACTTACCGGTGGCACTGCAAGCTATAAAGCCGGGATTTTCATGCCGTTAATAGCTCTGATATTCCTTGTTCTGGCACATTTTAGTGTGCTTCATGATGAGAAACTGGTACGCAGCGCTGACAGATTGCGTTAATATCAGAGTTCTCTTTTCCTGTCTATTTCAAGTATTTCCAAATCTTCGATGCGGTCTTTATTGATGTTAAAACGCATCATCGTGATCTTGGTGTGAAATCCTGAATTTCCTGCAGCACCCGGATTCAGATGCAGGAGCTTATTCTTTTTATCGTAAATGACCTTTAGAATGTGAGAATGTCCTGAGATAAACAATCCTGGTTGGAACTGTTGTATTAAAACCCTGGCTTTGGGACTGTAACGGCCCGGATATCCTCCGATGTGCATCATCAAAACCAGCGTGTCTTCTGTCTTAAATAAAGCATATTCAGGAAAATCTTTTCTTAACGGTTGCCCGTCAATGTTACCGTAAACAGCCCGCAACGGCTTCATTGCTTCCAGTTTGTCTGCAACTTCATCCGTACCTATATCTCCGGCGTGCCATATTTCATCGCAATCAGCGAAAAAAGTTTTTGCCCTCTCCGGGATAGAACCATGTGTATCGGAGAGGAGGCCTATTTTCTTCATAAATCGTCAGAAATCAAATTATTAGAAAGTATAACCAATGCCCACCATCAGCAATTGCTTGAACTGTAACCTGGGGGCCTTAATACCCTCATTATTTGCTATCAGTACTTTGTTGTTGTAAAGCATTTGGGTGGAAATATCCACATTCAGCCAGCTGTTTACTTTCATTCCCAGCAAAACCTGCCAGTCCACATCAATATTTTGGGGATTGTCGAGGTAGTCTGAGAACAGGGATAATTTGGTGTTCAGATTGACATTTTTTGCAATATCATAGTTTAATGTTGCATAAAGCCTTGCTCCGAAAGCAAAATAAGCTTTGCTGGCATGTTTGATGATGTTTCCGGCGGAATCGGTTTCAGCCGGTTTCAAACCGAAAGAACCCTCATCTGCCAGCCGCTGGTTGTTCACATAAACAATCCGTGGCGTAACAGGCGAAAAGTTGATTTCCAGAAATTTGTTGGGCTTGTATTGAATTCCGGGGCCTAAATCAATGGTGAGAGGCGCCAGGAAACCTGAAATTGAAGTGCTGGAATCTACAGAGTAATTATAACCATTTGCAAACTGAGTTTGGATACTTCCCAGTATTGTAAAAAACCAATGCTTTTGCCACTGGACTTTATATATCGAGTAAATTTGGATTTGGTCGTCTGTTTTCATGGGGTTTGAATTTCCTATCAAAGAATATCCCAAAGCCAGATTAACAGTATTTGTCCAACCGATTTTACCTTTTTGGTAATCGGCATGCATCATATATTTGCCAATGACGCCATAAGCATTTTCTCCACCGGCAGCCCAGTTGGAGAAATAGTTTTCATTAAAATTCAGACTCGCTTTTCCATTGATTTTCCAAAGTTTAGTGCTGTCAGTTTTGGTCTGGCATTGCAATCCCAATACAGTTCCAAATAGTATGAGAATGAGTAGTGATAGCTTTTTCATAGCTGGATGATTTGTGGTTTAATATTTTATATTCAAAAATAAGCAATTATTCTCAACTTAGCCTTCTGCGAACGCAGCAAAAAAACGCTATTTTTACTAAAAAATTAACTATGGAATTGCTCTATTTGATTATTGGTCTTCTGGTAGGGATTTTTCTTGCTTTTATATATTTTAAACAAAGGGAAAAAGCACTTTCTGCCGGGCTTCAGTCGGAACGGGAAAAAGATGCTGTAAGCGCCATGGAAAGGGCTTCAGCTTTTGAAAGTCAGATTGCCGTGCTGAATGAAAGAATCAAAAATACAACTACCGAAAAGGACAGCCTTGAAAAAAAATGGACATCCTCGGAAGAAGAAAACAACAGGCTTCAGAATCAGGTAGCAACATTACAAACAGAGTCAAAACATCTGGAAGAGAAACTTGCTGAAGGAAAGAATGAGATGGAGCAGTTGCAGGAAAGATTTAAATCGGAGTTTCAAAATCTGGCCAACGCCATTTTAAAGCAGAATACAAAAGAGTTTAATGAATCATCTCAGAAGCAGATGAATGACATCCTCAATCCATTGAAGGAAAAGATCATGGATTTTGAGAAGAAAGTAGAAGAGACTTATCAGAAAGGTAAAATTGACCAGACGGTATTAAAGGAGGAGTTGAAGCGACTTCAGGAGTTGAACAAGCAGTTGGGTGAAGAGGCCGGAAATCTTACAAAAGCATTAAAATCTGATAGCAAGAAACAAGGGAACTGGGGAGAAGTGGTGCTGGAACGCATTCTGGAAAGATCAGGCCTGATTAAGGATGAGGAGTATTTTCTGCAATATACTGCTGAAGGTGAAAACGGCAAAGTGTATCGTCCTGATGTTGTAATCAAGCTGCCTGAAGAAAAGCATCTGGTCATCGATTCCAAGGTGTCGCTGACAGCTTTTCAGCAATATATCTCAGCAGAAGAAGAGAGTAAAAGGGACGCCGCTTTGAAACAACACATCCTTTCTATAAAAAATCACATCAAAGAGCTGCGGGAGAAGAATTATGACCAACTGAAGGGATTGAATACACCTGATTTCGTGCTGATGTTTCTGCCTGTGGAACCAGCCTTTGCAGTGGCAGTGCAAACCGAACTCGATCTGTTTAACGACGCCTTTGAAAAGGGAATAATCATCGTAAGCCCGACCACATTGCTGGCGACTTTGCGCACGGTGGCTTCCATCTGGCGTCACGAACGGCAAACTCAAAATGCACTGGAAATTGCCAGTCAGGGTGCCAGTCTTTATGATAAATTTGTGGGCTTTATGGAAGATCTGGAAAAAATCGGGACTAATCTGAACAAAGCACAGGAATCCTATAATGAAGCCCAGAAAAAGCTTACTACGGGACGTGGTAATCTGGTTCGGCAGGTTGAAAAATTGAAACAACTTGGAGTGAAGACTTCCAAAAGCATTGACCAAAAATACCTCGATAATTAATATGTGGGATCAAGAGAAAGATACGCAGGAAATGATTTACGGCATCCGGCCGTTGATTGAAGCCATCCGTTCGGGAAAAGAAGTGGAGAAGGTTTTTCTGCAGACAGGAGCGGGGAGCCCTGCTTTAAAGGAGTTGATAGCGTTGCTGAAAGAAAGGATGATTCCTTTTCAGAACGTCCCACTGGAAAAGCTCAACCGCATTACACGTAAGAACCATCAGGGGGTGGTGGCGTTTATTGCGCCCGTGCAGTTTCATAATATTGAACAACTGCTGCCTGCCCTTTACGAACAGGGAAAAGAACCTTTTATTCTGGTACTCGATCGCGTTACCGACGTGAGGAATTTTGGTGCTTTGCTGCGTACAGCAGAGAGCGCCGGTGTGGATGCAGTGCTGATGCCTTCCAAAGGTTCGGCCCAGTTGAATTCCGGAACCATTAAATCTTCGGCGGGTGCCATTTTTAAAGTTCCCATCTGCCGCGAACACAATCTGAAAGATGCGCTTCTGTTTTTGAAAAACAGCGGATTAAAACTCGTGGCTGTGACTGAAAAAGCAGAAAACCTTTATTTTGAAGAAAATCTTTCCGGCCCGCTGGCGCTGGTTATGGGCTCTGAAGGCGAAGGTATTTCCGAAGCTTACCTGAAACTTACCGATGTGAAAGTAAAGATTCCTATGTTCGGTGAGATCGAATCACTTAATGTTTCCGTGGCTGCCGGTGTTTTGATCTATGAAGTGGTAAGACAACGGATGAAATCCTGAAATGTGAGTACGTGAAGTGTGAGCTAAAGTTTATTAAGTGCCTTAAGTTAAGGAGCTGTTTCTATACAATTATCTGATTATTATTTCCTCATTGTTTTCAGAAAAAATCCGCTGAAATGATGAAAGTTTTATGCTCCAAAAAGAAGGGCTCCAGCTCATGCCCATCTCTTGCCAAACTCATGCCCATCTCTTTGTCAACTCATGCTCATCTCTTGGATAACTCATGACCATCTCTTGATAAAGTTATGCCCATCTCTTGAGCAACTCATGCCCATGAGTTTGCCCTGCTCAGAAAAAGGGGTAAAAATCCCTTGAAAAGAGCTCCCCCAATCGTAAGCTTGTTTTTAAAATTTCCTGCTTAGGGGAATTTTGGAATTATTCAGAAATTGCCGTAGAGACAGTATGTATAGCGTCTCTATGCTAAATTGAAAAGATTAATGGACACAAAAAAAACTCCGGCTCGATGGAACCGGAGTTTTTTTTTAATCTTATAAGATTATTGTCTTTTTTCTTTGATTCTGGCTTTTTTACCACGAAGGTTTCTGAAGTAGAAGATACGGGCTCTGCGAACCACACCAACCTTATTTACTTCAATTTCTTCAATGAAAGGTGATGAAACAGGGAAAATTCTTTCAACACCAATGTTGCCGGAAATTTTACGAACAGTAAAAGTAGCTGTTGGGCCGCTTCCTGCACGCTGAATTACTACACCCCTGAATTTCTGGAGCCGTTCCTTATTTCCTTCAATGATTTTATAAGTAACGGTGATGGTGTCACCGGCTTTGAATTTCGGAAATTCTTTGATTGCTACAGTGTCTTCTATCAACTGAATTAATTCCTGCTTGCTCATCTTTTTATGCTTTGTAGTGATGTTTCAAAAATGAGTGCAAATATACTGCTATTTCTTTAAATGCAAATTATTTGATGCAAAAATCTGTTTTATTTATTCACGACGGATTGTCAACAAGTTTTTCAGGTGCTTACAGATTTTGTCGGACATTTCGCCAGCGTTTAATCCTCTAATAAATCAGGTCTTCTCTCTTTTGTACGCTTCAGCGACTGCTCGTATTTCCATTCTTCAATCATCTTCTCGTTTCCGGAAAGCAGTATATCCGGCACTTCCCAGCCTTTATAATTCCTGGGACGCGTGTATACCGGAGGTGAAATCAGCTGGTTTTGGAATGAATCGCTGAGTGCGGAAACTTCATTTCCGAGTACGCCCGGAATCAACCGAACGAGACTATCCGTAATAATGGCCGCAGCCAGTTCTCCTCCTGATAACACGTAATTTCCTACCGAAATTTCTTTGGTAATATAATGTTCACGGATTCTCTCATCAATTCCTTTGTAATGCCCGCAAAGAATCATGAGGTTTTCATAAGTGGAAAGTTTGTTTGCCATGGGCTGATCGAACAGTTCCCCATCGGGACTGGTATAAATAATTTCGTCGTACTCCCTTTCGCTTTTCAATTTTTCAATCTGGGCAGCTACAGGTTCAATCATCATTACCATCCCGGCGCCTCCGGAAAAAGCATAATCATCCACCTGTTTGTGTTTCCCAATGCCGAAATCCCTCAACTGGTGCAAATAAATCTCTGCCAACCCTTTATCTTTGGCTCTCTGGATAATCGAATGGCCAAAGGGGCCTTCAAACATTTCAGGAAACAATGTGATAATGTCAATTCTCATGGCGCAAAATTAGGGTTTTTCGCTTTGCCTTATTACCGGTGCTGATGAATCAGGCTTTTGTCGTCATTATTTATAAATTCAGGCTGTATGGTTACATGGTCAATGCCCATTTCATGAGCGATAGTCTGGATCTGTTCCAGTTGCTTTTCAAATTCCGACACCGGACTATCCTCCATCAAATCAATGTGTGCTTCCATGTTTATCTGATTGTCGGTAAGCAGCCATAGGTGCAAATGATGCAGGTTTTTGACGCCCTCCACAGATTCGATTTTACTTGTTAGTTTTTGGATGTCGATCTTTCCCGGAGAGCAAAGCATGATGATATTGATAGATTCCACAAAGAGATGCCAGCTCGAATATATCAGATAGCAGGCAATCAGAAGTGTAATGAGCCCGTCGATCCAGTAGATGCCGTAAAATTTCATCAGCAAACCGCCTGCCAGTACAGCAATGGAGGTGAGCATGTCCGTAAACAAGTGTAGGTAAGCCGACTTGATGTTGATGCTTTTTTTTGCATCTGATTTGATAAGCAGAACGCTCAGACCGTTTACAACTATGGAGGCGAAAGCCAGCCATACTACTGTCATAGAATGAATGTCGTGCGGATGCATCATGCGGTCTACAGCTTCGAATCCCAGATAAATGGCGATGCCCATTAAAACAGCTGAGTTAATAAAAGCAGCCAGTATTTCGGCACGTTGTAATCCGAAAGTATAACGGGTGGTGAATTTACGAGCCGCCAGCCGGTGGGCTATATACGAAATACATAAAGAAAGCACGTCGCTGAAGTTGTGCAGTGCATCAGAAAGCAAAGCGATACTTCCTGAAAGGATACCTCCAATGGTCTGCGCAATACTGATCCCTAAATTCAGGGCGATGGAAATAAACAGATTTTTCCCTTTTAAGGAGCTATGACTGTGGTCATGATTATGATGATGTTCACCCATAAAAATCAGTTTTTCGCAAATTTAGTAAAAACTTCAGGCTGTGGTAATATCTGATCCTGAGTAGGTGGGAGTGCGCCGATTGGTTATGAGAAACTGATGATTAATGATAACAAATCAGTGTCACATTATGATTTAGCGATCCAGACTGTTTTGGCGTTGACGAATTCACGGATGCCAAGATAAGCCAGTTCGCGGCCATAACCCGACCTTTTGGTTCCGCCGAAAGGCAGACGTGGATCGGATTTGGTCATTCCGTTGATGAACACAGCGCCTGACTCAATCTGAGCTGCCATTCTTTCTGCGAGCTCCAGGTCTTTGGTCCACAGGCTGGCACCTAATCCGTAAAAAGTATCATTAGCAATTCTAACGGCATCATCGGGGTTCTTTGCAGGAATCACCACTGAAACTGGGCCAAAAGTTTCTTCATCCCACACTGGCATTCCTTTCTTAACATCCACTAGTAATGTGGGAGCATAAAACAGTTTGTCGGGATACAAACGGTGTCCGCCTGTAAGTAGTTTAGCTCCCATTTTCACGGATTCACTCACCTGCTTGTCAATATTTTCAAGCAGATCAACTCTTGCCATCGGCCCCATTTCCGTTTTTTCATCCAACGGATCACCCAAAACCATTGTTTCCAGCAAATTCTTTTGACCTAAAATAAACTGGTCGAGCATACTTTCTACCACAATGAAGCGTTTGGCAGATATACAAACCTGACCTGCATTCAGCATTCTGGAACAGACACCGGTATTACAACTGCTGTTCAGTTCAGCATCTTTCAAAACGATATAAGGATCAGACCCTCCCAGCTCCAGGACACTTTTTTTCAAATATTTTCCAGCCAAAGAAGCTACTGAAGCTCCTGCTCTCTGACTTCCAGTAAGTGTAACGCCTTCCACCCATGGATTTGCAATGACGTTTTCAGATAACTCTACCGGAATAATCAGTGTACGGAAAACATCTTCCGGAAAACCTGCTTTTAGGAAAATCTCTTCAATGATTTTAGCTGCTCCTGTGACATTGGGCGCATGTTTTAAAAGAAAAGTATTGCCTGCCATAATGGTCGGAACGGCAGCTCTGAATACCTGCCAGAAAGGAAAATTCCAGGGCATAATACCAAAGATGAT
Organism: Bacteroidales bacterium; assembly: GCA_014860665.1. Classification (GTDB taxonomy): domain Bacteria; phylum Bacteroidota; class Bacteroidia; order Bacteroidales; family F082; genus Sulfidibacterium. The sequence continues at coordinate 24,390 of JACZJI010000094.1, forward strand.
TCCTGCGGGATCGAAACGTACATAACTTTTCCCGGCGTCAGACTGAAAAACTTCAGGTTTGAGCATTTTTTCCGAATGCTCTGCATAATATTCACAAAGCCAGGCGCATTTTTCGATTTCCCCCCTTGACTCTGTAATAATTTTGCCCATTTCCAGAGTAATTAACCGTGCATATTCTTCAAGGTTTTGACGCAATACCTGAGCCATGTTTTTCATAAAAACTGCTCTATGGTCAAAACTCAGTGTTCTCCAACTGAGAAACCTTTTGTGAGATTTTTCTATGATGTTGTTTACCTCAGAAGCATTGTGAACTGCATGTTCGGCGAAAGTTTCGCCCGTATATGGATTGACGCTGTAAAACATGATATTTTTTTTCAAAATTATAGTTTTTATCACCATACCTGAAGACAAATTGTGCTTCTTTAACAGATTTTAAATAGGAGACAGGAAAGAAATCAGAAATTGAACAGATTTCTTAATTTTGAAAAAAACTGAATTATGAAGAGGTACCTGTTTTTGTCAATGATGGCGATGATACTTTTTGGTTTCATTACCTCTTGTAAAAATCAACCTAAAACTATGAACGAAAGAACACAACTGGTCGATACTGTTGGTTTCGCACAGTATCCGTGGCAAATGGATTCGCTGATGAACCGGATTGAGAAATATCAGTGGAATTTACTGGATGAAAGTGTGATCAAATTGAATCCGGAGGCTGCTAAAGCAGTGGTCTGCCCGCATGACGATTATACTTACGTGGGATATCTGTATCCGGCTACTTTGAGCCAGATTAAGGCTAAAACTGTGATTATCTTTGGCGTGGCTCACAAAGCTGCCAAGCTGCAGCTAGAGAATCAGATTATTTTTGACTCCTATTCCAGTTGGAAGGGGCCTTTCGGGAAAGTGAAAGTTTCTGATTTGCGTGAGAAAATAATGGCAGGTCTTCCAAAAGATGATTACATGGTAAATGACTCCATGCAGTCTATAGAACATTCTGTGGAAGCTGAAATTCCGTGGTTACAATATTTCGACCACAACGTGGAGATTGTTTCCATTCTGGTTCCGGCCATGCCTTTTGACCGGATGGAGCAAATTGCAAAAGATCTTTCAAAAGCCATCAAAGAAGCAACAGCTTCTGAAAATATGACCTGGGGCAAGGATTATGCCTTTGTTATTTCCACGGATGCAGTCCATTACGGTGACCAGGGATGGGGAGGAAGCAATTATGCTTTTATGGGTACTTCAGACAGTAGTTATGTGAATGTGAAAGCCAGGGAACATGAACTGATGCAACTCATTTCGGGAAATGTTTCCTCTGACAGTATTCACAAATTCTGCGAGATGACTGTGCAGGCTGATAATTTCAGGAATTACAAATGGACCTGGTGCGGCAGATATTCCGTTCCTCTTGGTGTCTTGACTGCCAACGATCTCAACGAAAGTTTATTTGGAAAACCCATTCTGGGTCAACCTGTCGGTTATTCTACCAGTATTGAAAGAGATCCTATCCCTGTCAGCGACCTGCGTATGGGAGTTACAGCTCCTGCCAATAAGCATCACTGGGTTGGTTATGCTGCTGTGAAGTACAATTAAAAAAATATTGATTTAAAGAAACGGTTTCCTGTGGATAAAGAAAAACAAAAGATTGTAGAAGAGACAGAAGTTTTTGTAAAAAAACAATTGACAGAAGCGGAGGGGGGCCACGACTGGTGGCACATTTACCGCGTCTGGAAACTCGCATTAAGAATTGCAAAAGAAGAGCAGGCAGATCTTTATGTTGTAAACCTTGGCGCGCTTTTGCATGATATTGCCGATGCCAAATTCCATAAGGGTGATGAAACTATCGGGCCGAGGATAGCTAAGGAATTTCTTCTTTCTCTTTCAGTAGGAGAGGAAGTTGTTGATCATGTGATACATATTATCAAATATATTTCTTTCAAAAACAGGAATGAAAAGGTGCCCTTTGTTTCTAAAGAGTTGCAGGTCATTCAGGATGCAGACCGTTTGGATGCCATTGGAGCCATTGGAATTGCGCGGGCTTTTAACTTTGGAGGCTATAAAGGACGAGCACTTTACAATCCTTCCATTCCGCCCAATCCGGAACAAAGTAAAGCAGAATATAAAGCCGCTAAAGCACCGACCATCAATCATTTTTATGAGAAGCTTTTGTTGTTGAAGGATATGATGAATACACCAACCGGGAAAAGGATGGCCGAAGGCAGACACCAGTTTATGGAACAATATCTTGAACAGTTTTATGACGAGTGGGAGGGGAAAAGGTAAGGGCTTATCGACTTATTAGTGTGTCAGCAAATTCAATGATTTTATCAGGCTCTGAAGGTGAAAACCATTGAATTTCCTTGTCTTTTTTAAACCACGTCATCTGACGCTTGGCATAGCGCCGGGTGTTGATTTTTATTTTTTCGATGGCATCATCCAACGTCCACTTTCCGTCAAAATAATCAAACAACTCTTTGTAACCCACTGTATTCATTGCGTTTAGCTTTCGATGCGGAAGCATGGTTTTTGCTTCTTCCAACAGGCCATGTTTCATCATCTCATCCGTACGGTGATTAATTTGTCTGATGAGTTGTTCTCTGGGTACGTCCAAACCTATTTTTATAATATTGAAGTCTCTTTCTAAAGGTTGATTTAACCGAAGGTTGCTGTATTTTTTGCCGGTCTGTTTACAGACTTCCAAAGCGCGCAACAACCTTTTGGGATTGTTGCGGTCCACCTGGACATAATATTCAGGGTCTAATTGAGCCAGAAGCTCCTGTAGTGCAGTAATTCCCTTTGATTCAAATAAAGTATTCAGTTCTTCTCGCAAAGCAGGGTCGGGGTCAGGAAGGTCGTCAATTCCTTTGCAAACTGCGTCAATGTATAGCCCGGAGCCTCCTTCCATAACCATGATGTTTTTTTTTGTGAACTTCTCCGAAAGAAATCCCAGTACTTCCTTCTCAAATTGAGAAACATTGTAGTCTTCTAAAATGGAACGTTGTCCGACAAAGTGATGTATTACTTCTTCCATTTGTTCAGCAGTAGGCGCTGCGGTACCAATCGGGATTTCGCGATAAAACTGTCTTGAATCGGCTGAAATAATTTCTGTTTGATAATGTTTGGCAAGACGAATGGCAATGCTGGTTTTTCCTGAGGCTGTAGGCCCCAGAACAATGATAAGGGTAGGTTTCTTATGGGAAATTGTCATCAAAGTTGCTGTTACGACTTTTCCAATTCGGTTTCCTGTTGTGGCGCTTCAGGCGTGTCGTCCTGATTTTGAATTTGAAGTCCCAATTCAAGTCCGGTTGTTATCATAAACGGATATGCGTCTTCAAAGGTGTTATGAATCTTTCCGTCCAGAATAGCTTCCCGGATAGCCGTCTTGATATCTCCCACTGTTTTGCAAGGTTTTAATCCGAAAGTCTTCATGATTAACTCACCATCAATCGGCGGATTCCAGTTTCTGATTCGGTCTTTTTCTTCCACCTCTTTGAGTTTTTCCCTGACGAGCTGGAAGTTTTTCATGTATCGTTTTACCTTGGCTTCATTTTTTGAGGTGATGTCCGCATCACAAAGCTGCATCAGCTCATCAATATCATCCCCGGCATCGAAAAGCAATCTCCTGACAGCAGAATCAGTAACAATTTCCTGTGCGAGCACAATGGGACGGAGATGAAGCAATACCATTTTCTGTACGAAATGCATCTTCTCGTTCAACGGAAGTTTAAGCTTTTTAAAAATTCCGGGAACCATTTTGGCTCCAATAAACTCATGACTATGAAACGTCCATCCTGCCTTTGGATCAAAACGTTTTGTTACCGGTTTTGCTATGTCATGCAAAAGAGCAGCCCAGCGTAGCCAGAGATTATTGGAAGTCTTGGACAGATTGTCTAGCACGTCCAGAGTATGATAAAAATTGTCTTTATGGGCCTTCCCGTTGATGATTTCGACACCTTTTAATTCCGTGAAAACAGGAAAGATATTTTTCAACAATCCACTTTCATCCAATAATTTGAATCCGGTCGAAGGTTTGTCGGCAAGGATGATTTTGTTCAGCTCGTCGATAACACGTTCTTTGGATACAATGCTGATGCGGTTTTTGTTTCTGCTGATGGCTCTAAAGGTATTCTGCTCTATCTTAAAGTCGAGTTGCGTGGCGAAACGGATGGCTCGCATCATCCTCAAAGGATCGTCGGAGAAAGTGATATCTGGATCTAACGGAGTCCTGATGAGCTTATTTTCGAGATCATTTAATCCGTTAAAAGGGTCGTGCAGCATCCCAAAGTCTTCCTGATTCAGGCTGACTGACATTGCATTTATGGTGAAATCCCTACGACGTTGATCGTCTCCAAGTGTTCCGTTTTCAACGATGGGTTTGCGGGTTTCTTTACGGTATGATTCTTTTCTGGCACCTACAAATTCAAGCTCCCATTCCTTGTAACGGATCATAGCGGTTCCGAAATTCTGGAAATATTTGGCCTCAATGTTTTTGCCCAACAAGGGAGCCAACTCTTTTGCAAAATCAATGCCACTGTCAACAACTACAAAATCAACATCTTTAGAGGGGCGTTCCAATATCAGATCCCTGACATATCCCCCAATAACAAAAGCCTGAACTTTCCTTTCTACAGCCAATTTTGAAATTGACGTGAAAGGTTCTTTTTGAATATATTTTGAATAATCCGCCATCACGGCAAAAGTACAAAAATGGACTGAATCGGTTGCCAAAACTAATTGCTCCGAAGAATCAGTCTCCCTTGACGGCAAAATAAGCTTCGAGTTCTTTCAGTGTGTTTTCATTGGTCTGCAGGTCATGGACGATATTACCTTCGTGCAAAACCACAATGCGTTCACAGACTTCTGTAACATGATTCAAATCGTGGGAAGAAATAAGAACGGTAATTTTTTCTTTTTCCTTTAGCTCCTTAATAATCTTCTTTAAAAGAAATTGTGAGCTTGGGTCAAGATTGGAAAAGGGCTCGTCTAAAATCAGGATTTCAGGTTTGATCATGATAGCAGCAGCAATTCCGACTTTCTTTTGATTCCCTTTAGAGAGTTCCCTGATGTATTTCTTTTTTCCAATAATTTCGTTGTTAAAAAATTCTTTAAGATCATTCAGGAACTGCTCAATATCGCCTTTGGCCAGACCATTTATGGTTCCCACCAGATTGAAATACTCTTCAGGCGTTAGATAATCAATTAAAAAACCTTCGTCAAGATAAGAGCCGGTATAGTGCTTCCAATCTTCATTTTCGGCTACACTCTTTTCTTTTGACAGTACCATACCTGAATCGGCCTTAATAAGGTCAAGGATAAGCCGGAAAAAAGTTGTTTTACCAGCCCCGTTATTTCCTACCAGGCCAAAACTTTCTCCTTTGCTTATGTTTATCTCAGGTATATTCAGAACAACTCTTTTATTGTAACTCTTTTTTAATTCTTTAGCTTCTATTACAGGTTCCATATGGGATATTTTTGTTTTTATGACTGACGGAAACCGTCTGCAATTTTATATCGGTTTTTTTGAAAAAATTTCACCGCAAGGCGAATAAAATAATTGTGAAACAGAATTCCTAACAGGCCCATGATGAGAATGAGCCAAAGAGCGGTTACCTCATTAAAAAGGGCTTTAAAAATGATCAGGAAAATCCAGGGTAGAAATATCAGAGGGAAAGCATTGAGGATGTTATTAACCCCAACTCCCTGGTAGTTCATCATTTGTCCTTTTTCGAGTTCCATACGTTTTCGGTTAAATGACGCTGTGAAAAGCAACAATAATGCATTGATTCCTACATTATAAAAGAACATCACCGTATTAACCCAAAGGATTTTCCAACCAAAGAAAACATACGGAATACTGACCAGATATAACGCCACAGTCGGAATAACCATGATGTAGAATTTGGCACGGAAATATTCTGAGGTACTGATATTGCTGGATAAGATAAAATCAAACTGGCGGCTTTCCCAGGCCAGAATGTATTGCCCGTAAGGAATCATAAAAGCTCCTGTAACTAAAATGCCAACCAGAGCAAAAGTAAATGAGTTCAGGGGATTCATCCCTTTTGGATAGAAAAGGAGTCCGTATAATGCCAGAAACGGCGTTAGAAAAATGATGGATTTTGACCGTTTATTTCTAAATAACAATCTGATTTCGTTTAATATAAGAGAGCCTGTAATACCAAACGATTCGAGCCTCTGAAACTGTGATGTAATTCTTTCGTTTTGTTTTTTCTTCTTGCCCAAATCTTCAAGATAAAGGTGATTCAGGTTCAAACGATAGTTTACAAAAAAGAAGATTAATGTGGTAAGGATGGGAAGTACAATCCAAACGGTATGGTTCAGTATTCCTTCAAAATAGGTTTCAGAAACCGATGAGATTGAAAAGACATGGTATTTATCCAATAAGGAAAGTGAACCCATTATAATTATAAGAATACCAATTATGCCTGGTTTTACTGTGTAATTTCTTTTGAACCAGATCAGTAAGAAGTTTGATGTTATTTCAAAAAAGAAAATAGCCGCAAACCAGATAATCGCCTGGCCTGCGCCAAACTTCGGCCCCATAAACTTAATGGTAAAAGGCAGAAAAAGGAAAAATGGTATGAAATTGAAGAATGAAAGCAGTGAACGGAAGTTTAGAAATAAACTGATTTTTGACTTTTTAATAGGCAAATGCAGTAATGGAGCCACTTCCAGAGTAGGTAGTTCCTGTATAAAAAACCTCATAACAAAGATTACCATATAGTAATAAGCAAGTCCCTGTGCTACTATTACGTCAGGTGGATACTTTGCCCCAGGCTTTTTTAATATTTCATCAAGAAAAAATCCCAGCCCTAGTAATTCCAAAAAGAGTAGTACCAGAAAAACTCCAAGGAAAATATTAACGGCCAGATTCCTTTGCCACATTGTGGAACGGAACATTCTTTTTTGTTGTAGAAAGGCGAAAATGTTGGTCATGGGCAATTTTTTTTGCTAATATAAGAGGTTAATTCTTATCAAGGATTTGATAAAAACGAAATTTTACTTTTGTGAAAAATGAACTAAAGTCATTTTTGTAAAAAGATTAGATAATATATAGATATTCAGTATCTTATTTAAAGACACCCTTGCATTTTAAATTATTAACTTTTTGTTAATAATTCAGATTATTCCGGTTGATGTTGCGGACGTAATAAATCGTTGATGGTCTTTACCGGGTTAAAAGTGATGAGCGGCACTTCCACAAAAATAGTAATCCAGTCTGCCATAGCACCATTCCATAATCCGGGGAGTTCCAGTGCCTTTAAGTCAATTCCCTGATTAGATTTATAGGAAATAAATCCGGTTTCAGGGTCTACAAATTCATGCAAATCAAACTTCTTCCCGTTAAAATCTCGTATACCACAAACTATATCTACAGGATTAAAATGCGTTGCCTGGCTGACAATTTCTTTTTGTTTTTGATTTTTAAAATCTATCTGAGAAGATTCGACAATCTGTAAGGAAAATTCACTGGTTCTGTCATGAACCCAGAACGGACCGCCACCGGGTTCGCCTTCATTTTTCACCATTCCGGCAATACGCATTGGCCTGTTCAACTTGTTGTACAGGAAATCCATTTTTGCCATCTTATCATAACCATCAAATGCTTTAGGAATGAAAATGCTCAGCTTTTTATATGCAAAAGTTCTGATTTCCTCCAATTCTTCATCAGTGAGGTTGCCTTCGTCCAGCAGGTCGAGATATTCGAATGTCTGTTCCTGTAGTTGCAACAACAATCCTCCGATAACTTTTTTGTAAAGGTAGGTTGTATCTCTCAGTCTGTCAGGAACAATGTTATCGATATTTTTTATGAAAATGATTTCAGAATCCAGATCATTAAGGTTCTCAAGCAATGCTCCGTGGCCTCCCGGTCTGAAAGTCAAAGTGCCGTCACCTTTTCTCAGAGGGTTGTTATCCATATCTACAGCAACGGTATCCGTTGAAGGTTTTTGCTGAGAAAACCTGAGTTCATAGGTGACTCCGAAACTCTTTTCATATTTATCCTTTACTTTCTTAAATATTCTTTCAAATTCTTTCTGATGTTCGGGCGAAACGGTAAAATGAACTCTTGCAACATTTTCTTTGTCGGTGGCATAATGCGCCGCCTCTACAAGATGTTCTTCAAAAGCACGTCTGGAACCATCAGTATAATTATGGAAAAAGAGCAAAGCTTTAGGAAGCTGAGCGTAGTTCAGTCCTTTATCAGTAAGTAAATAATCCAGGATTGTCGTGTAATCTTTATTCTTTAGTAACTCATCCAAATCAAGATTTTTGTCCATCAGCACTTTTTTTAATGCATCATAAAAGGCAAATTTCTTCAGATTCTTAAAGAAATAACCAACAGAATTAAAGTCCTGGTCTGCTTCCAATGAAGAAATTTCTTCATCACTTCCTTTAAAATCGTTTTTGAAAGCCATCAAGTGTTTGAACATTCGGCTCGCAGCTCCTGAGGCCGGGACGAATTTCAGAATTTCATAATCCTCTTTGCTTTCATCGAAATAAGCTTCGAGTTCCCTTGCTTCTTTTTCAGTGAACAGGAACATTCCGTTTTCCGTAGTTGCAGGAGCAGAGAGGCGGATAAAAGGGAATCCGTTCCTGAAATTATCAATTTGTTTTTCCACCATTTTTGGGTCGATACCCATGGAATTTATTTGACGAAGGTCCTTTTCTGTGAACATATTGTTTCGAGATGTTGTTTCAGGCAAAAATAAATAAATTGACCTCGCAGACGATGCAAATCTCTGTGATTTTAATGTTAAGTGAAACTACTTTTTGATAGTTTTGCTGATGGTTTTTCTAAGTTTATTTAACGGGTTGGATACGAACCATGGTATGATAACAGTTTACGCAATACAGAGTTTAAATTTCTTGAGAGACCTTTTCCTTTTTATTACAATCCATTGAATATCTTCCAATTTTTTGTGTTAATCCGATGCAAAAGGCTTTAAAAAGAATAAACCATTATAAAGGTTTTATAGCAAAAGAATGGCTCTTTTTGGGGTCATTTTTGAGTCTGTTGATCACTTCATTATTTTTCCAACGACTTCCTGTTTATTCAGAAAAAGAATTCCAGGTGGTATTTGTGCTTTTTGTTTTTTTTATCACTGTAAAGGGGTTGGAACGAAGCAATTTAATGCTTAGGTTTTCCCAATTAATAGAGGCCGGAAGATTTATCGAGATAAAATTTGTGCTGGCAACATTCCTGTTGTCGATGTTTGTTACCAATGACGTTGCCCTGGTGATGCTCGTGCCGCTCACATTAATGGTCAATGTTGAACGAAAGGGAGTTCTGGTTATTCTTGAAGCGTTGGCAGCAAATGCAGGCTCTGCACTGACTCCTTTCGGGAACCCGCAGAATTTGTTTATTTACTGGATTTACGGTGTTCATCCTGCTACCTTTATTTTAAGTATAGCACCTTTTTCAGTCTTTTTCCTGATACTTATTTCGTTGGCCACCTGGTTGTTAAAGGGGAATAGTGTTGCTAAAAGTCCTGATATTAATTCTGCAGAGATTAGTTCAAAAGCATATTCCTATTTGCTTTTGCTGGCAGTTCTTATATTGGTAATTCTGCATTTGCTTCCGGTTTTTATGGTTACGGCTGTTATTGTTTATGCCTTGATTTTTGACAGAAAAAGTTTGAAAGTCGATTATGCTTTATTGCTGACCTTTGTCTGTTTCTTTGGACTTGCCGATAATCTGAAAGACTTTTTTTCAACAGAAATAGGAAGTACTGCCAATATTTTTCTTTACACAGCAGGTTTAAGTCAGCTTATCAGTAATGTTCCGGCAACGTTGCTGCTTTCAAAATACACATCACAGTGGGAAGCGCTACTTTGGGGCTCGAATGTAGGCGGTTTTGGAACTCTTGTTGCTTCGCTGGCCAATCTTATTGCCTACAAAATATATTTGTCCCACGAATCCTCAAAGAGTAAAAAAATGTCTTTTACTTTACTCTTTATGGTTATGGGATTTGCTGCCTTGCTGATAGGCATAGGATTGTATTTTCTGATAAAAAATTATGTATAAATTTGATGTAAATTAAGAAATAATACTAATTTTGCACCCTCTTAAAGCCCAGGTGGCGGAATTGGTAGACGCGCATGGTTGAGGGCCATGTTCCTGTAATGGGAGTGCAAGTTCGATTCTTGTTCTGGGCACAAGTGGAATGATGAATGATGATCGAAAAAGTGAAAAAACGAATTTTGAACTTCACTCCCGATGTGTTAAATTTGCAGAATCATTCATCAAAATGTGTTCTTAAATTAAAATGCCCAAGTGGCGGAATTGGTAGACGCGCTAGTTTCAGGGACTAGTGACCGTATGGTCGTGTAGGTTCAAGTCCTATCTTGGGTACATCAATCCCCGTACTGAAAAGTGCGGGGATTTTTTTTTATGAATGAGATTTACGAAAAATCAGTTTTTGGCAGATGCTTTATACCAATCGACAGTTTTCTGTAATGCTGTGTTCAGATCTGTTCCTGGTGTGTACTGAAACTGATTTTTTAGCTTCTGAATGCTGAAATGATAGTCTTTTCCTCCATTGTTAATTCGGTAGGGAGTTAAAAACGGCTCCTTTTTAATTTTTAGGAATTGATGAACCGTGTAAAAACTTCTGGCAGCAGACATGGCAAGCCAGTAGGGAAGTGATGTTTTGGGTAATTTAACACCCAGTTTTCCGGCAAGTACCGAATTGAACTCATGCCATGTTATTTCCAGACCATCAGTTGCGATGTATGCATTTCCGTCTGCACCGGGTTGATTGGCAACCATGAGGATGATATCTACCAGATTATCTACAAATACAGGACATGTCTTACTTTTCCCATGATTTACTTCGGCAAATTTTCCTGTAAGCAGGGCATCGATATATTTTGAGATAAAGGTGTGGTCATTTGCCCCAAAAACATTTCCTGGCTGAACAGCAGTTATTTCCATCGCCGTATTTTTCCGGAATTCCCAGAGCCATTGTTCTGCCAGATATTTGGTTTGGGCGTAAGGAATCAGGTTGTTTGCCGGTGGAAATTCTTCCGTGACATTTCGTTTTCCAAAGCCATAAAATGCCACAGTACTTATGTATATCAGTCTTTTAACTCCTGCTTTTGAAGCTGCTGTTGCTACATTTTTTGTCCCCTGAAAATTGACCTTTTCAAAAAGCTCATAAGGCCCCCAGTCTGCAGCCAGTCCGGCAACATGAAAGACTTTCTCCATGCCTTCCAAAGCTTTAGGAAGTGTTTCCGGTTCCGTGATATCGCCATAAACCAGATTGACAGGAACTCCTTCAAGGAAATGCAGGTTTGAGGATTTTCGTACCAGTGCGCTTACTTCATGGCCTTCGTCTATGAGACGTTTGCACAGATTACTCCCAATGAAGCCGTTGCTTCCCGTTACAAGGACTTTAGACATTAGTGGTGGAAAATTATAAAGTAATCAAGTAAAACTCCGATAGAGGCATGAATCAAAAAGACATACCAGATTGATTTGCTTCGCAAGGCAATCATGCCAAATAAAATCCCCACAACGATAGCCCCGATAATTTCGCCTTCAGGTTTGTCGATATGAACCAATGTGGAAGAAATCGTTTCGATAAGAATGGCGTTTACTGCCCCAAAACGATCTTTTAATCCGAAAAGCAGAAATCCCCGAAAGAAAAATTCCCAGGCAACGTAATAAAACAGTACATAGATTATCTCATATACAACAAAAGGGCTCGGGTCGGTTATCAGGCTTTTTGCCAGTGGATATTCCACCCTCATGCCCGGCATTTTCGATGCGATATAAATCAACGGAACCACGATCAGGGGAATACCGATAAGCCAGGTAAGACCATATTTTATATCTCCCAGTCCCCAGCCAAAATCACGCATGGGCTTTTTCATACCCAGTTTCATGTATAGCAGGGGAAGAATAAACATCAATATAAAGAAAACCCCGAACTGCCAGTAACGGGCAATCAGGTCACCTCCCGGCATTGTTTTATAAGTAGGGAAATAACTGTAAAAAAACTGAGGATACCCGTGATAGCGGTAAAGTGTGAGTAGAACGGGGGCACTCAGCAACAATACATAAACATGTATATCTTTTTTTTCGAAAGTGATTCCTTTAAACATTTTTGCTTTTTTGAAAGTACGGGGGTAGGTTAAATTTTAAAGTCTTTTCATAAATCCAGTTTCCCACAACAAATGCAATGACAGTCCATATAACTCCGGCCAGCATATCTGTTACATAGTGATAGCGACAGTAAACCAATGATATCCAAATTCCAATCACTACGGGAGTAAAGATAATAAACATTTTTTTATGGTATTTCGCCATAAGAATGATCGTGGTCAGAGAGATTGCTGTGTGTAAGCTTGGAAATGCATCGAATTTGTTTGGCTCAAGGGTGCCAATCAGATTTCTGATGGGGCTTGCCAGAATAATCCCGGTCAGATCTTTGGTTTGAAGACTTGCAATAGGAGCATAAAGATGTGGCCCTCTTGCAGGAACAATAAAATAAATAATATAGGCTCCGTAATAGACAAGGAGATAAATAAAAACACTTTTATTAAACTGATAGTCTGTTCCTTTCCTGTAAAGATAAAACAGTATAAACAAAGGAAAAGGGAAATAAAAGAAATAGAGAAGATACATTAAATCCGTTAACCAGGGTTTGAAAAAAGCTTCAATCCAGACCGTCGGATTAACTCCTAATAAATAAAAATCAAGATGAGCCAGCTCCTTGTCATAATCATGTGGATTTAAAAAAGGCAGTATCATGTAAAAGCTTTCGAAAGCCACAAAAAAGAAAAGAAGCGGATAGAAGTTTACAAATCCCCTGATGATTTTGTTGATGAATTTCGATTCGTTTTTCTGACTTTTCCTGTTTCGGATAGCTACAGCTGCAATTATCAGCGACAAAGCAAATGCCAGTGTCAGGAAAGGCTTAAATGAATAGGGGTTATTTGGTAACGAAAACAGTGCAAAAACAATAATAATAAAAAGAAACCCCAGATTAAGAATATCTATAATACTGAGGTTTCTTTCTTTAATAAATTTCAACATAGACTATCTGATATTAAAAGTCTATTTGATAGATGCGATACCTTTTATAGG
>JACZJI010000095.1 GCA_014860665.1 Bacteroidales bacterium
GTAAGGGGTTGGGGGATGAGTTCCAACGTTAATAATGTAATTAATATTTTTTATAGATTTATTCCTTTTTATGGTACCGGATCATAACCACTTCCGCCCCAGGGATGACAGCGTGAAATCCTTTTTATTCCTAGCCAACCGCCTTTAAACAAACCATATTTTTTTAATGCCTCTGAAGTATAATGCGAACAGGTTGGTGTATATCTACAGGATGATGGAAAAAGCGGTGATATTAACAATTGATAAATCTTAATAAGCAGAATAAATGGGACTGCTAAAAGTTTTAAAATTATGTCTAGATATTTTTTTATGGCTAATTCAATCAATAATTGTGATTTACTTTTCAAATATTATCAAATATTTCATCATAAAAACGAACTAATCACCAATAAAATGATACTGCTCACTAAATTACTTTGAATTTTGTTTTTTTTATCGGTTAATTTGCAGGCGTTTTTTCCAAATTAATGAATAGACTGGAAAATAAAAAAGTTATTGTACCTATTTTGAATTAATGTACAACCTTGTCATACTTCGACTTCGCTCAGTATGACGATTTAATTTAATCAAACAAATCAGTCACTCTGAGTTAAGTTGAAGAGTGACATTATTTAATCATCTTATTTTATAAAAATTGTATAAGATGAATAAAAGAAAATATAATGGCAAAAAATTTAGTTATAGTAGAATCCCCTGCAAAAGCAAAGACAATTGAAGGATATTTGGGGAAAGATTTTTTAGTTACTTCAAGCTACGGACACATACGCGATCTTGAAAAGAAAAATAAGGGAGTCGAGATTGAAAACAACTTTAAACCTCTTTACAAAATTTCAGAAGAGAAGAAAAAGGTTGTTAATGAATTAAAAAAACTTTCTAAAAAAGCTGAAACAATCTGGCTTGCAACTGACGAGGACCGTGAAGGTGAAGCTATTTCATGGCATCTTAAAGAAGCTCTTGAACTGGATGAGGATAAAATCCAGCGAATTGTTTTTGATGAAATTACCAAGACTGCAATTCTAAATGCAATAAAAAATCCAAGAAAAATAGATTACAACCTTGTAGATGCTCAACAGGCAAGAAGAATTTTAGATCGCTTGGTTGGATTTGAAGTATCAGGAATTCTATGGCGAAAAATTAAATCAAAACTTTCTGCCGGTAGAGTTCAATCCGTTGCTGTTAGATTGATTGTTGAACGTGAACGCGAAATTGATGCTTTCGTTCCTGAACCAAGATTTAAAGTTGTTGCAAACTTTATAGTTGAAGATGAAAAAGGAAATAAAATAAATCTTAAAGCAGAACTTGCCAGATATCTTAAAGATGAAAAAGAAGCTGAAACATTTTTACAGCAATGTGCCAAATCTGAATTTATTGTTGATGATGTTGAAAAGAAACCCGTAAAGCGTTCGCCGGCGGCACCATTTACAACCTCTACATTGCAGCAGGAAGCTTCGAGAAAATTACGCTACTCTGTTTCTCGCACAATGCTGCTTGCTCAAAGACTCTATGAGGCGGGTAAAATTACTTATATGAGAACTGACTCTGTTAATCTTTCTGATTTTGCAATTGATGCCGCAGAGCAGACAATAAAAAATGATTTTGGTAAAGAATATCTTCATAGGAGACAATTTAAAACTAAATCTAAATCCGCACAGGAAGCACACGAAGCTATTCGTCCTACTGATTTTAACAAAGAGAATGTTGAAGGACCAAAGGATGAGCAGGCTTTATATCAATTGATTTGGAAGCGTGCAATTGCATCCCAAATGAGTGATGCAGATATTGAACGCACAACTGCGAAAATAAAAATTACCGGCAACGATGATCTGCTAACGGCAAAAGGTGAAGTAATTAAGTTTGATGGTTTCTTAAAAGTTTATCTTGAAGATACTGATGATGAGAATGGTGAGAATGGTGATGACTCAATTCTTCCTCCATTAAAAGCTGGACAGAAGCTCGATATGAAAGAAATTGTTGCAACAGAACGATACACTCGTCCTTCTGCACGATTTACTGAAGCAAGCCTTGTTAAAAAATTAGAAGAGCTTGGGATAGGCAGACCCTCTACTTATGCTCCGACCATCAGTACAATTCAAAAACGTGGTTATGTTCATAAGGAAGAACGAATGGGAGTTGAGCGCACATTTAAGGTTTTAACTTTAAACAAGAAAAAAGAAATAAAAAACGAAAAGAAGACTGAAATAACCGGTGCAGATAAAGGAAAACTTTTTCCCGAAGATATCGCAATGATTGTAACCGATTTTCTTAATCAGCATTTTCCGCAAATTATGGATTATCAGTTTACTGCTAAAGTTGAAGATGAGCTTGATGATATTGCAATGGGAAAAAACAGCTATCATAAAATGCTTAAAGAATTTTATTTCCCCTTCCACAAATTAGTTGAACATACTACAGAAACCAGTGAACGCGCCTCCGGCGAAAGAATTCTTGGTGTTGATCCAAAATCGAAAAGAACGGTTTCAGTTCGTATGGCACGCTTTGGTCCTGTTGCGCAGTTAACTGATCCGAATGATCCTGAAGCCAAACCTGAATATGCAGGTATAAGAAGAGATCAGAAAATGGAATTGATAACACTTGAGGAAGCATTAGAATTGTTTAAGCTTCCAAGAGTCGTAGGAGCATTTGAAGATAAAGAAATTGTTGCTGCAATTGGAAGATTCGGTCCTTACTTAAGACACGATGGAAAATTTTATTCGCTTAAAAAAGAATATGATCCGCATACAGTATCTGAAGAAGATGCAATAATTATTATTGAAGCAAAACGTGTAACCGATGCTGAAAAATTTATCAAAGTTTTTGATGAAGATCCGACTTATCAAATTCTCAATGGAAGATGGGGACCTTATTTAAAAGCAGGAAAGAAAAATGTTAAACTTCCAAAAGATCGTGAACCAATTTCCTTTACTTTTGAAGAATGTGTAGAACTAGCAAAAAATGCAGTTGAAACAAAAGGAAAGAAAAGAACTTTTAGAAAGAAAGTGGAATAAACAATTTGTCATTCCGGGCTTGACCCGGAATCTCTTGTTGATTTCAAAGAGAGGTTGTCTCAAAAGTTGGGTCGCATATGTCATTCCCGTGAAAACGGGAATTTAAATTGCTTAAAACAAAATGGATTCCCACTTTCGTGGGAATGACATTCAAGTGTTTTTTACTTTTGAGACAGCCTCTTTCTTTTATCCTTTGCATCACTAAACACATCAAAGTATATTTACTATTAATTAT
>JACZJI010000096.1 GCA_014860665.1 Bacteroidales bacterium
TACTGACATAGTTCATCCCGATCATGACCCCAGAGCAGGATTGGTTAAAGATTTGGCTGCAGGAGCGGTTTTAATTACTGCAATAGCGGCGGCAATAGTTGGCTTTCTTATATTTATACCAAAAATTATAATTCTTTTATGAAACTGATAATTGACAGTGGTTCCACCAAAACAGAGTGGGCGGTTCTTAACGGGAACCATGTTGTTGAAAGTTTTATCACCAAGGGGTTTAATCCTTATTACACGAAACCTGAAGACATTGAAAAATCCATAAAAGTAGCTTTGCCGGAAAGCATGAATTTGCTGAAAATCAAACAGCTATATTTCTTTGGTACCGGTTGTTCTACGAAAGAAAACTGTCATCTGATTACATCTATTCTCAATCAATTTTTTCCTGATGCTGTCATTTCAGTTTATCATGATTTGCAGGGGGCAGCAGTGGCATTGCTGAAAAATAAAAAGGGAATCGCGTGTATTCTTGGAACCGGCTCCAACTCTTGTCTTTGGGATGGAAACGAGGTTGCAGAGAATGTCCCTTCTCTTGGTTATTTACTGGGAGATGAGGGTAGTGCAGTTTACCTTGGCAAGTTGCTTTTAAAAAACATATTAGGGGGAAAAGCCGATAAGGAGATCACCCAATCTTTTTATGAATATGCTGGTATGAGCTTCGCGGATGTATTACATCAAATATATAAAGATCCTAACGCCAATCGTTGGATTGCGGGTCTGGCACCTTTTGTTACTGAACATATCAAACATCCACAGATAAAAGAAATTGCCCGGAAAAGCTTCCGGGATTTTATTGAGAACCAGATTTCAGCTTACACAGGTTACAAAAGTCTGGAAATTTCTTTTCTGGGTTCGGTTGCTTTTCACCTGCAGGATGTTCTTGTGGAAGTTATGCAAGAATCAGGTTTGAAAACGGGTGTAATTATGAAGAGCCCGATGGAAGGCTTAATTGATTATTACAGGAATATCAATGACTAATAATCAGGATTAGGACTCTAGTTCTTTTTTCAGATAGATTGCAGTATAACCTCCGTTTTTCTTTACGATTTCTTCAGGTGTTCCGGTGCAAACTACGGTTCCTCCTTTGTTACCACCTTCCGGCCCCATGTCGATAATGTGATCAGCTACTTTAATCACCTCCATGTTGTGTTCAATCACCAGTACAGTGTTGCCTTTGTCTACCAGTTTGTTCAGTACTTCCAGCAATACTTTCACATCTTCAAAATGAAGGCCGGTGGTTGGCTCATCTAAAATGTAAAGTGTTTTTCCCGTGTCTTTCTTAGACAATTCAGTTGCCAGTTTGACACGTTGAGCTTCTCCTCCCGAAATGGTGGTGGAAGATTGTCCCAGCGTAAGGTAACCCAGTCCGACATCTTTGAGGGTCTTTAGTTTGTGGGCAATGGAAGGAATGTTTTCAAAGAATTCTGCTGCATTCCGGATACTCATGTTCAGAACATCATTGATAGATTTTCCTTTGTATCTGATTTCCAGTGTCTCACGATTATACCGTTTCCCCTGGCAATCTTCACAAAGAACATAAACATCAGGCAGAAAGTTCATTTCAATAGTCTGAACTCCGGCACCTTTACAAGTTTCGCAACGTCCCCCGGAAACATTAAAAGAAAACCTTCCCGATTTATATCCCCGGACTTTTGATTCCGGAAGCATGCCATAAAGCTTTCTGATCTCATCAAAAAGTTTGGTATAGGTAGCAGGGTTTGACCTCGGTGTACGACCGATGGGTGCCTGATCTATTTCAATGATCTTGTCGATAAACTGAATCCCTTCTATAGAGTCGTAGGGCAGAGGTTCCTTAAGAGAATTATAAAAATGCTGACTGAGAATCGGATATAAAGTGTCATTAATCAGTGTAGACTTTCCGCTTCCTGAAACTCCTGTAATGCAAATAAATTTCCCCAGTGGTAATTCAATATCCACCTTTTTCAGATTGTTCCCGCGTGCACCTTTCAGGACAATACTTTTCCCTTTTCCTGCGCGTCGTTTCTTTGAGTATGGAATAAATTTTTGACCATTCAGATACTGGCTGGTCAGGGTTTTTGCGTTCAGGATGCTTTCCGGTTTGCCCTGAGCTACCACAACGCCGCCCAGACGCCCTGCGCCAGGTCCGATGTCTATCACATGGTCGGCAGCCAGAATAGTATCTTTATCGTGTTCCACAACAATGACTGAATTTCCAATATCACGCAATTCCATCAGAGATTCAATTAGTTTATGATTGTCCCGTTGGTGAAGGCCGATGCTGGGCTCATCCAGGATGTACATTACGCCGGTAAGCCGGGAGCCGATCTGTGTTGCAAGCCTGATCCGCTGCGATTCGCCGCCGGAAAGTGTCTTGGCAGGACGGTTCAGATTTACATAATCAATACCTACCTCCAACAGAAAATCAAGTCTTGTCCTGATTTCCCGTAAAATTTCCTTCGCGATAAGCTGTTGTTTGTCACTAAGTCTGTCTTCAACTCCTTCAAGCCAAACTTTTAATTCTGCCAGGTCCATCTGTGCAAGCTCGGCAATATTTTTCCCATCTACTTTAAAGTAGAGCGATTGCTTTTGCAGCCTGGTGCCACTGCATTCAGGACAGACTTGTTTATTCATGAAGCTTTCGGCCCATTTTTTAGATGTTTGCGAAGCTTCATCACGATTGAAGTTGGTGATATAATTTAAAACACCTTCGAAAGTTAATGAGTAAGAAGAAGTTATTCCCAAGTATTCTTTCTTAACCTGAACAGTTTCATTTGAACCGTGGAGGATGACTTCAATGGCCTTTTCGGGGATATCTTTTATGGCCGTGTTCAGATTGAAACCGTATTTCAATCCGATTGTTTCCAACTGCCCGAAAACCCAGTTGTTTTTATATTCCCCCAGAGGGGCAACGCCGCCTTTTTTTATAGATAAATTCTTATCAGGAAAGACTTTGTCCAGATCCACTTTCATAATTTCTCCCAGGCCGTTGCATGAGGGACAAGCACCATATGGAGAATTAAAGGAAAACATATTGGGCTCCGGGTCATCATAGGCAATCCCCGATGTCGGGCACATCATTTTGAGGCTGTAATGCTTCAGGTCCCTGGTGTTTTCATCAAAGACCATAAGTACACCTTTTCCCTGTTTGAGCGAAATATCGACAGACTTTTTAAGCCGTTCATTCAGTTCGGTAATTTGCATCCTGTCAACGACCACCTCAATATCATGGACTTTGTAACGATCCAGTTGCATCCCGAACTCAATTTCCCTTATCTCACCATCAACACGCACCCTTAAAAAGCCCTGCTGACGCGTCCTTTCAAACAAATCACGGTAATGACCTTTTCTGGCTTTGACCAAAGGAGCCAGAAGCATAATTTTTCTTCCCCTGTATTCTTTGGCAATAAGATCAATAATTTGGTCCTTGGTGTATTGAACCATGCGTTCTCCCGTTATATAGGAGTAAGCTTCGGATGCTCTTGCAAATAACAGACGAAAGAAGTCGTAAATTTCTGTTATAGTTCCTACTGTGGAGCGTGGATTGCGACTCACAGATTTCTGTTCTATGGAAACAACAGGACTCAATCCCTGGATTTGGTCCACATCGGGACGTTCCATGTGCCCAATAAACTGTCTTGCATAAGCAGAAAAAGTCTCCATATATCTTCTCTGGCCTTCAGCATAAATGGTATCAAATGCCAAAGAAGACTTTCCGCTGCCACTCAATCCTGTGATTACCACCAGCTGATCCCTGGGAATAGTCAAATCAATGTTTCGCAGGTTGTGTACACGCGCCCCCTTGATTTCAAGATTCTGGCTCTCAAAAACAGTATTTTTTTCTTCGTTTTCCATAGAATTTTCCACAGCAGGGGGAGTTTAAAAAAATCGCCGCAAAATTACGCTTTCTGTTTCAAAAATTCACAAATCAGAAACTTCAATTAAAAATTGAATTGTCCTTTCACGATTTAGTAAAAGAAAATCTTTTTCTGACAGATGGAAAATCAATAATCTCTATAAAAATTATTCGTTGAATTCCTTGAATGTTTATCAAAATGGACTGTCAAAATCCTTAAAAAACATTCCTTCCAGATCTTTCTCCGAAAGGACAGGTTGCGAAATTTTCCAGTCTATATTCAGTATAGGGTCGTCCCAGCGAATACAAGCTTCTGATTCTTTATTGTAAACGGTGGTACATTTATAGGAGAAAACAGTGTCGTCTTCAAGAGTTACAAAACCATGAGCAAATCCTGCCGGAACCCAGTACATCAGTTTGTTTTTCTCAGTCAGTTCGACAGATTCCCATTGACCAAAAGTGGGAGAGGACTTCCTTAAATCAACAGCTACATCGAGCACAGCGCCTTTCACCACCCTGACCAGTTTACCCTGAGCATGAGGAGGCCTCTGGAAATGCAGACCACGCAAAACGCCTTTCATGGATTTGGATTCATTGTCCTGAACGAAATTCTGATCCATTCCCAGCTGGAGGAATTTCTCTTTGTTATAAGACTCAAAAAAATATCCTCTGTGGTCCTCAAATACCTGGGGTTTTATGATATACAAATCCGGAATTTTGGTTTTTACTATTTCCATGCTCAAAGTTTGTTTGTTAAATATTGATTATCAAGGTTCTTTAATGCCTTCTGTTTTTTTACTAATTCTTTTTTCATTAAAGTATGCAGCAACTATTACAATAAATATTGTTGCGACTGTATAATATACAAAGGTAGGAATTGGAATTGGATCTCCCTTGGCATATGAATGTAATCCTGACAAATAATAATTAACTCCGAAATAAGTCATTAGAATTGAGAAAAATGCAAGTACTGAAGCTGCGTTATAAGTAAATCTTGATTTCATTCCGGGCATCAATCTCATATGGGATACAAAACTGTAAATCAAAACGCTCACCAGTGCCCAGGTTTCTTTTGGATCCCAGCCCCAGTAACGTCCCCAGCTTTCGTTGGCCCATACACCGCCCAGAAACATTCCCAGGGTTAGCATATAAAGCCCTACGATTAGCGTTCGTTCATTGATTGCGGTTATCTGGGCAACTTTCTCTGAAAGACGTTGATAGTTTTTTGGTGTCTTAAAAATCATCAAAATCAAATTCAAAAATCCTAACATCATACCCAGCGCCAGGAATCCATAGCTTGCCGTGATAACGGAAACGTGGATCATCAGCCAGTAAGATTTTAATACAGGAACCAGATTGGTGATTTCAGGGTCCATCCAGCTTAAGTGCGCTACGAAAAGAATGATGGATGCCAAAATAGTTGTGGCTGCTGCAGTGAGCAAAGAACGTTTTGAGAAGATGAGCCCGGCCAGCATTGTCACCCAGGCAATGTAAATCATGGATTCATAACCGTCAGTCCATGGGGCATGCCCCGAAATGTACCAACGGAGTATCAGGCCAAAGGTTTGGAAAGCAAATCCAATGATGATCAGGAACAGAACACCCTTCATGATCTTTTTGAGTATGGACGAACTTCTGAGAATGTCTGCAAAGACCAGAATCAGCAAGATAAAACCTAGTATGCTGTAATAGATGGCAAGGCGTAAGAAAATCATCAGCTTTGTGTAAAGCAACTCCGCGTTAAGCTTTCTTTGGGATGGCATGATGGAAGCGCCGAATTTTTTCTGATAGATCTGCAAAGCTTCCTCCAACTCATTGGCCAGTTTAAGATTCCCGTTGTTCAGGGAAGTCAGGTATTCCGGAATAATACTTACGACGAAAAGTGAATCCTTTCCTGTAAGGTTTGTTACTTTAGAAGCGGGCGAATACCATGCCTTATCCGGGTCATGAGGATCAGGAATGATCTTTAGAAATTCTCCGGTATAAACCATATAGGAAATGTTCAATCGTTCATCCACTTTCATGACTTCTTTATCGAACATTCCACGATGAATAGGCTTGGTTTCATAGGCCTTTTCAACTAAATCCTTTAGCTTATAGGTCTTGGTCTGTGGATCTATAAAATCCAGGAAAGAAGCGTATTTTCCTTTAATCCCGACAATTTCAGCTAACTTCTTATCATCGATTTTAATCATTGGAACCCGTTCCCACAGGTGTGGACTACTCATCATTCCCAGGAAAACCTGATCAGGTGTCAGTCCGTGGAAACTTGTTTTCCAGGTCAGTTTTCTTAAAATCTGACTTGCAAGAGTGTAAACCGGTTTGATTCGCCCATCATTGGATTGTACCACAAGACGTCCGAATTTGTCGGCCTGCTGTTTATTTACAACCGGAATCTGACTGAATGGTATATGATTGCTTTGCTGTGCGGATGCCGAAGTAGCAACTCCCAGCAGTAAGAAAATCAGTAGTATAGAGGTTGTCCCTTTTGACTTTTCATCGAATTTCTTCAGATATCTGCCAAGCTGTGCGAAATAACTTTTAGAGTTTATGAGTGATAAGAACATGCCTAAAGCGAGTAAAATATAACCTATGTAAGTGAAAATAGTTCCCCAAAAATCATGGTTTACCGAAAGTATACTTCCCTGTTCATCACGATCGTAGGATGACTGGAAAAAGCGGTAGCCATTGTAATCCAGCACGTGGTTCATATAAATATGATAAGGAAAAGATTTGTTTCGGGCCGGGTCAATTACCGTAATCCGGCTGGCATAACTCGAAGGGCTCATGGAGCCGGGATAACGCTTCAACTCGAATTTGTCTAATCTGACAGAGAATGGCAAATGGATTATCCTTGCACCGTAGCTCAAACTTACTTTAATCCCATTGATGTTTATTTCCTGAGGTTCACCTTCAAAGCCGCTTCCTCCGCTTAAATAAACCTCTTTGCTCTCATTTCCGGATTGAACTTTAATAAGAACAACATTCATCGCCTCACTCTTTTTTCCGCCGGGCATAAATTTAACGGCACCAGAAGGGTAGTATCCTGTCATAACCAGGTTTAATGTGCCCATTGTAAAAAGTTTTCCTGTTACAAAAGGATGGGTGCTTTTTGGAAGAAATTTTTCTGAAGCACCTCCGCTCATGTGCATTACAGACATGGTATCAGGAGTTGTTATGAAAAGACTATCCCCTTTTGCTTTGATATTCAATGCGCTGGGATCAAAGGCTCCACCGAATTTTACGATGTAATTGCCAATAGTCTGAACGCCTCCTTTTTTAAGAAAAAGATTCTGTCGGCCACTACCGTCAGAAGCTACAAACATAACAATAGGAACTCCATTGTCGTTTTCGGTTACTGTTTGTTGTGCATGTGGTATAAACTTTACAGCCTTCAGCTTGATGTTTTGGCCATCAATAGAAACATGATCTTCGTAGGCCCTTGGTGACAGCTCCGAAAGTAAAACGTGTTTATAATGAGAAACAATGGTATTTCCCGTTTGAGCTTTAACATGAATATAAGTTTGGTCAGAAAGAACAACATCAGAAGTCTGCCCGTTGCGTAAATGCAACATCCCTTCATAGCTGATAAACCGTGTAATTGCAGATCCAATCAGGATGATCAAAAATGCAATATGGAATATAAAAAGGGTAAACTTTTTCTTCTGATACATTTTGTACTTGAATATATTGACAATCATATTAGCTGCCAGTAATCCCAGTAAAATGTCAAACCATGTGGCATTATAAACCAAGGCCCTGGCAGCTTGTGTGCCAAAGTCATTTTCAATAAAAGTAGCGGCTCCAATGGAAAAAGCAAAGATGAGTAGTAAAACTCCCATGCTTGTCATGGAGAAAAATATATTTGAGAATCTTTTCATGAGTAGGTGATGTTTTAAACTTTAAATCATTCACTTCCGATAAGTACATCCAGTGCGCCAACACCGAATTTACTTATTGAAGCTCTTTTGTTTTTGAGATTTTCGTAGTTCTTCAGGGCATCAATCAGGGCGTTTTTTAAAGTGCCGTTACCAACGCCATGGATGAAAGTTACTTTATTATAATCGTTTTCAATGGCGCTGTCGAGTGCTTTTTTAAAATGTTCGATCTGAATTTCAAACATATCACGGCTTGAAAGTCCGGCAATGTTGTTGACGATTTCTCCAATGTGGAGATCTACAATGGCTTCGCCATATTGTGTTTTATATCTGTCGATGAATGGAATTTCTGTTTTTGTTTTGGATTGGACGGTTTGCGCCCGACTTCCTATTTTTAGATTGGTTTCTTCGCTACCGGCATACTGAAAAGCCGATTTCTGTGCGATAACTGAAATCAACGCTTTGCCGCTAACTAATGTATTTGAAGTGTAGCTTCCTTCTTTAAAAAACCTGCTGACTCTGACATTAACATCAGCATGGATGGGCAGATAAAGTTTCTCAACAGTTTCCTGATGGACTAAAATCTGAAGGGCCCCTTTAGTCCAATCTTCAATATCATCGCGAGAAATGGTTGCCAAAACCGTCTTTGAATTCCCAGGAATTGATCCGTAATCAACACCTTTTAGAATCTCTTCAGTTTCAAGAAAAAGGCTGTATAAGATATCAAATGGAGTATGATTAACTAAAATAACATCCAGATCGCCGGTTAGCATCCATTGTTGGTCGTGAGGTTCATAAGCCAGGTAGATTCCTTCTTCTTCCTTAACCTTCCCCCAGGGATTGATCAAACTCGTATTGCTTTCAGGAACAACCTCAGGTTGAACTTTCTCCAGTTTTTCTTTATGTGATAGAATGGCTTTTTCTTCGTAGGAGGCCTGTGCTCTGTAATCAAGAATCAACTCGCTGGAAAGCACAGGAAGATCAAACCCGTCTTCAGTTTCAATTTTTATCATTCTGTTATCAAGGATAGCTATGACCGTTCCGCCACCTTTTTCGTCAAGGAATCTGACTTTATCGCCAATTTTAAACTGCATGTAATTTTTTGTTTAGCGGCAAAAGTAGGAATTATCAATGAATATTTATTGACTTTCTGTTAGTTATTTAGATACATTTTAAATAAAATTATGAAAAATGAGAATCACTTTTTTACTTTTAAAACATAAAGTGGTTGACCTCATGGAGTCCCCATTATAACTGATGAAAAATTATACTTTTCGTATTATCTTTAGAAATATCAGAGGAAAATTTAACTTACATTTGTGTCTGATAAATGCTTAAATCATTGAAAGATATTAAAATACCTTGGATTGTCTGGGGCGTGATCTGGCTCCTGTTTATTTGGCTGGCTTATGATATGCTTACAGAATTTCGTAACTACCTATATCCTTTAATGTTAGGGGGTCTGTTTGCTTATTTGCTTTATCCGCTGGAAAACTACTTTGAGCAACATGGAATTCCCAGAATCCCGGCTGGTATAATTAGTATTTTGATTGGAATTATAGGTGTGTCAGGCGTCGCTTTTGTTATATACAAGCAGATGGGATTGTTTTTGAAAGATATTCCTCAAATGCAGGCCAATGCTTCACACAATGTAAACATCATTTTTAATGATATAACTGCTGCAACTGGAATTCAGGCTACGGACCTTAAAATGGAGGTGAAAGCAATGGCCGGGAATTTTCTGAATTTTAGCGTTACGAATTTCAAAACTACTTTCAATCAGACATTCCAGACTGTTTTTACCATCGGAATAATGCCGGTATATGTGTTTTTTCTTCTCTTTTACCGGAATAAGTTCAAAGAGTTTATTCTTATGATAGTTAAGAAGAGTCAACATGGTCTGGCAATAAAAATTATTGATGACATCAACCGATTGGCAATTTATTACATGACTGGTGTTCTGAAAGTGGTTTCGGTGCTTGCAGTTTTAAATACTGTTGGGTTCTTGATCATTGGACTTAAACATGCATTGTTTCTGGGAATTCTTGCGGCCTTGATGAATTTTATACCTTATTACGGAACCATCATCGGATATTTGTTTCCGCTTTTCATGGCCATCTTTACAATGGGTTCACCATCGTTTGCTTTTTTTGTTATCCTGCAGTTTATCATCGTCCAGTTTACAGAAAATAATATTCTTACACCTAATATTGTTGGTGCACATGTCAAGATTAACGCCTTTATGATAATTTTGGCGATTACATTGGGTGGATTTATCTGGGGATTGCCGGGGATGTTTATTGCCGTTCCAGTAACTGCCATTCTCAGGGTTGTGGGGGAAAATATCCCCGAACTTGCACCTATTGGATATTTATTGGGAGATACAGGTACAGAGGAACATAGTCTGACAAAAGCGAAAATCTCCGGGTTTTTTAAACGAAAATTTAAATAATTGAATTATGTTACGACACATTGTAATGATGAAATTTAACGAAAAGGGAAAAGCCGAAAATGGTGCTGAGAAGATTAAAGAAATGCTTCTTGGTTTGTTAGAAACGGTAAAGCCTTTGAAAAAAATGGAAGTAGGGTTGAGCGATTTCGAAAACAATATTTTTGGGTTGGTGTTGACTGCAGATTTTGAAGATGAAGCTGGATTGAATATTTATCGTGCTCATCCTGATCATATTAAAATCCTTAGTTATATGCAGGAAGTAGTTGAACAAACTGCAGCGGTGGATTATTATGTTGAAGCGTAATAATTGTTATAGATAATAAAAAAAGCGGTGCCCAAAAGGCACCGCTTTTTTTTTCTGAATACTTTTTTTATTCAGCTACAGTAACTTCAACTTCATCACTTTGCCATAGTCCGTGTTTTGTGCAAAACGCCAGGGCAGTCAATTTCATGCTTTTGGTAGGTACAATGTGAAAATCCACTTCAACATGACCGGGCTTATTACCTAAAACTCCTGGTGTAAAGGAAGCCTGACCAAGATTGTATTCGCCATTCCAGAGTTGTACCCAGGCAATATAATGATCAAAATCATCAGGATGGGGATACTCATTTCCTAACTTTACAGTTACCTTAAACTTTTCACCTGCTTTAGCCATTTTTTCGCAGTGAATGAATGGGGAGTGACGATCGATGTAATCTTTTTTTGCTTCTCTGTCGACAGTGGAAATATCGACGTAGCGGTTAATTTTCATGACTTAGTTATTTTTGGATTAATGATAAACAAAGATACAAAATATCATACTTTCGGTACTGAATTAACGTTTTTTAAAGTAGTTTTCCGAAGCACAGAATATCAATCCCTAGAGTTTAGAAAGTGATGGAATAATTTGGAAATGAATAGAAAGACGAAAAGTTCATTTATTAACTCTCCTGGTCCTCCGGAGAGTCTTCTTCTGAAGAGGCGTCTTCTTCAGAACGTTCTTTCATTCCTAAATCTACAAGGAGTTTTTGTTGCAATGTAGCCATAGAAATATTATGTCGAAGATTCCCTTGTGTACAGTAGGAAAGCTGGCCGGTTTCTTCCGAAACAATTATAGCGATAGCATCAGAAATTTCCGTTATTCCCAGTGCTGCCCGGTGCCTTAAACCAGCATATCTTGGTAGTTTTTTCTTTGATACGGGAAGAATGCAGCCTGCTGCCTTTACCTTATTGTTTGAAATAATCATGGCGCCATCGTGCAAAGGACTGTTCTTGAAAAACAGGTTCTCAATCAATGAGATGCTGATGAATCCATTGATAATTTCACCGGTTTGAACGATTTGAGGAAGCTCATGTTTTCGGGTAATTACAATCAAGGCCCCTTGTTTGGAATTACTCATATGCTGGCAAGCTACAACGATGGGATCAATATCCAATTCGATTGCAGACGGAAACCAATGTTTGATAAAAATAAAACGCCTTTTCTGACCACTGCTCTGACCATTGAAAAAAGATGGGGTTCCCAAAGCCAGCAGGAATTGCCTGATTTCCGGTTGGAAAATCACGATAAGTGCAATGATGCCAACACTTATAAATGCTCCTAAAATATCCGACAACAGTTCCATTTTCAAGAGCGTGGTTATTTTCCATAGCAGGAAAAAAGCCACCAACCCGAAAAGAATATTGATGGCAGCAGTACCCCTCAGCAGCTTGTAAAGCATGTACAGCAAAACAGCAACTAAGAAGATGTCGACCAGATCAAGAATTCGGATGTGAATGAATAATGGTATCAATTCTGTTGAATTTTTTTCAAATTTATAAATTATTCCTTACAATTGCCAATGTCAGTGTTCCCAAACTGTCAGCAATTTTTGCTACCAGTCTCATCCCTGTGAATTTTATAGAAACTTGTCAGTTCGATGGCTTCTTTGGCCTGTTTTACGTCATGTACGCGAAGAATATCAGCTCCTTTCAGCAGAGCAAGGGTGTTCATGACGGTAGTTCCGTTCAACGCTTCTTCAGGCTTTGTTTCAAGCACTTTGTTTATCATGGATTTTCTGGAAACCCCTGCTAATAGAGGTAAGTTATTAATGCGCGTCTGGTCCATTCCCGCAAGTAATCGGTAATTACACTCCAGGGTCTTTCCAAAACCAAAACCCGGGTCGAGAATAATTTCCTCAATACCTGCATCATGAAGTTCGTTTACTTTTCTTTCAAAGAAAGTACGAACTTTTTCTGTGATATTTTCTGAAATGGGATGTGTTTGCATATCCTGAGGCGTCCCATGCATGTGCATCAGGATATAAGGAACTTTCAGGTCTGCAACGGTACTAAACATATTACTATCCATATTCCCACCTGAAATATCATTGATGATATCTGCTCCGGAATCAACGCAGGTCTTTGCGACTTCTGAACGAAATGTATCTATGGAAAAAATCACATCCGGAAATTCTTTTTTCAGGATTTTTAACGGTATCAGTAATCTTTCTGTTTCTTCTGCAGAACTTACCATTTCCGCCCCGGGTCTGGAAGAAAATGCTCCCAAATCAATAATATCAGCACCTTCAGTAATCATTTTATGGGTCTGTGTTATCCAAAGTTCCTCATTAAAATATCTTCCCCCATCATAAAAAGAATCGGGGGTCAGATTCAATATTCCCATGATTTTAGGTCTTGAAAAGTTCAGGATATTTTTGCCAACCTGAATACTTCTGGTTTTTTGAAAAGAAGTATCTTTATAGCCCATTAACTTGATTTTTTTGAAGTAATTCATTACAAAGATAGAGATTAAAAACACGAAAAAAAGAAATATGAGTCGGGATACATCGCAGCAGTTTGAGACGGTTATCAGTCAGTGTCGCACTGTGTTTGAAAATAAATTGAAAGATTATGGTGCTTCATGGCGTATTTTAAGAACGTCAAGCCTTACTGATCAGATATATATTAAAGCAAACCGGATACGAAGTATTCAGAGAAAAGGAGTGCAGAAAATAGATGAAGGTGTGGTTCCTGAATTTATTGGTATTGTTAATTATTCCTGTGCGGCTCTCATTCAACTTGAACATGGTGTAGCGGATGAAGTCGATATTACCAATGAGGAAGCCATCGGGCTTTTCAACAAATACATATATCAGGCCCGTGATTTAATGATGAATAAAAACCATGATTATGATGAAGCATGGCGAAATATGCGAATCTCATCATTGGATGATATTATATTAATGAAATTATTAAGAATCAAACAAATAGAAGATAACGAAGGAAAGACTTTAGTGTCTGAAGGGTTGGATGCCAATTATTTTGATATCGTCAATTATTCCATTTTTGCCTTGATAAAATTAACCCTTGAAAGTGAAACAGCATGATCCAAGAGGCATAGTATTTTATTTACTCAGATATTCACGAATATTTCTGGGGCTAATCTTTATTTTTTCGTCTACGGTTAAGGGAATAGACCCGCTTGGGACTTCTTATCGCGTAGAGGATTACCTTGCTAACTTTGGCTGGGGTTTTCTGATGCCGCATGCATTACTGGTATCTTATATCATTATCATTTCCGAATTTCTTTTGGGAATTGCTTTTCTTTTCAAGCTTTTTTTCAAAAAAGCTGTGTGGCTCATGCTGCTGATGCTTTCGTTTTTTACAGTGTTGACATTTTTCGATGCGCTGAAAAATCTGGTTCCAGATTGTGGTTGTTTCGGTGATGCCATTAAATTGAGTAATTGGGCAACGTTTTATAAGAATATCGTACTTATTAGTCTGAATATATTTGTTTTGGTCTATGCAAGAAAGCTTGTCCCCAGAAGACCCAGGTTTTTCCCGCAGTTTCTGATTCTTGTAATTACCGGCACAGTTTTCCTGGGATTTATGAATTACAATTTAAACCATCTTCCCATAATTGATTTCCGTAACTGGAAAGTTGGAGAGAATATGAAACCCACAGGCCTCAGCATGGAAAAAAAGTTTGTTGTTTATAAAAACAGAAAGACCGGTGAAACGAAGGAGTTTCTGTTTCCAAATTTTCCATGGAAAGATTCCACCTGGATGGCGCAATGGAAATTCGTCGGGCAACGTATAGACGATTCTCAGGTTCATAAGAAATACAATTTAGTGTTGGAGGACAGTCTTGGAAATGACCATGCAAAAGCTATCATTGAAAACCCGGGAACGCAATTTCTTTTGTTCTCATATAATTTGTCTTTGGGTAATAGTAAAGGTTTTCAGAAGGCGGCCACATTGGAGTCTTTCTTAAACTCAAAAGGTATCTCCATGGTATTGATTACGGCTTCGGACCGGGCTGAAATTTCAAGAATAGAAAAT
This sequence comes from Bacteroidales bacterium, assembly GCA_014860665.1. GTDB lineage: Bacteria > Bacteroidota > Bacteroidia > Bacteroidales > F082 > Sulfidibacterium. The sequence continues at coordinate 14,478 of JACZJI010000096.1, forward strand.
GGATATCATCTGATAATACCTGCATTCCTTGCGGATGAAACTGAACTAAAAGCTATCATTCGTTCTAACCCGGGACTAATGATGATGAGAAACGGCATCATTATAAAAAAATGGGCTTCCCGTGATTTTCTAACTCCTGATCAGGTTCAGAAATATTTAGTTTCACCGGAACATTAATGTTATGGGAAACTATCTTATCAGGAGAACGTTATACGGTATTTTGGTGCTTTGGGGCGTAATTACGCTGGTGTTTGTGCTTTTTAATGCACTTCCTGGTGATGCATCGGGAATGTTGATGGGACAGCGTACCGATATTGCCTCTATTGAAGCTATCAAGAAAGATTTAGGCCTTGATAAACCGTTGATAACTCAATATTTTAATTTTCTGAATGATGTTTCTCCGGTCTCTTTTCATAATATTAAAGATTCTGAGAGTTACTGGTATTATAGTAAAACGAAATATCCTGATTCACATATCCTTTTGAGATCCGGAAGTTGGGCTATGGTTCTGAAAGTACCCTATTTGCGTAGGTCATACCAAAGTAAAAGGCTTGTGTCGTCTATCATAGCGGAAGCATTTCCTAAGACGCTATTGCTGGCCGTTACTTCAATACTTTTTGCGGTTATTGTGGGTTTTATTCTGGGAATTCCTGCTGCTCTGAAGAAAGACAGTGGTTACGACCGTTTTATGATGGCATTTTCATCTTTCGGAATGTCTGTACCGTCATTTTTTGCAGCCATTTTCATTGCCTGGCTTTTTGGTTTTGTTTGGCATAAATATACTGGCTTGTCTATGTTTGGAAGTCTTTATTCTGTAGACCCTTATACTGGTAAGGTTTATCTTAGTTTGCAGAATTTAATCCTTCCCGCTTTAACATTAGGAATCAGACCTCTGGCTATTGTTATCAGCCTTGTGCGAAGTTCTTTGCTGGAAGTCCTCTCACAAGATTACATCCGCACAGCTTATGCTAAGGGATTAAGCCCGATGAAAGTACTTTTCAGACATGCCATGCGAAATGCATTAAATCCAGTTGTAACGGCCATTACGGGCTGGTTTGCATCCCTGATGGCGGGGGCTGTTTTTGTTGAATATGTCTTCGATTGGAAAGGAATCGGGATGGTGATGGTAAACGGACTGGAAAAATACGACTTACCCGTGGTAATGGGAGTCGTTTTGTTTGTGTCCGTAATTTTGATTGTGATCAATATCCTGGTGGATATTTTCTATGCAGTTCTTGATCCCCGTGTAAGGCTCTCCTGATTTATTAAAGGGCACTGGCTGCTTTTTCAGCTTTTTTCCTTAATTCATGAAATGCTTTTACGATATCTTCCTGACCAAAAATAGAACTTCCGGCAACCAGAAGATCTGCACCACTTTTTACAATAGCTTCTACTGTATCAGGATTGACACCTCCATCTACTTCAAGAAAAATGTCTTTGCCTGTTTTTTCGATCATTTTTTTTGCTTTCGCAATTTTGTTTAGGCCTTGTGGAATAAATTTCTGACCTCCAAAGCCAGGATTTACCGTCATAATCAGGATAAGATCAATGTCCTCCATAACATTTTCCACGGTAGTTAGTGAGGTAGCTGGATTCAGAGAAACACCGGCTTTAACCCCCAAACTATGGATTGCCTGTATAGTGCGGTGCAGATGTGTGCAAACCTCCTGATGTACTGTTAATATAGATGCTCCGGCTTTTACATATTTTTCTATACAATGATCAGGATTTTCGATCATCAAATGCACATCCAGTGGAAGATTAGTGATCCTTTTCAATGCAGCAACCATATTGGGACCAAAAGTCAGGTTAGGGACAAAATGCCCGTCCATGACATCCACATGAATCATGTCTGCGCCTTGTGCAGCAATAAGTTTTACCTGCTCTTCCAGTTTTAGGAGGTCGGCAGATAAAATGGAAGGTGCAATCTGAATTCTGTTCATAATCCTCAATTTTAAGGTAAACGTTCTTCTATCTTTTTTGCAAGGTTTTCCGGGGTGAAACCAAATTTACTTTCCAGCACTTCAGCCGGTGCTGATTCACCAAAACGATCAAGTCCAAAACTCCATCCCTGGCTTACATATTTTCCCCAACCGAAAGTACTTCCTGCTTCCACACTGACTCTATAAGTCACTTCAGGTGGCAAAATAATGTTTTTATATTCAATGCTTTGTTGTTCAAATAATTCCATAGACGGCATACTGACAACCCGAACTTTTTTATTCTTCAATAGTTTAGCGGCAGCAAGAGCAAGATGTACTTCAGAACCTGTGGCAATCAAAATAAGGTCAGGAATTTCCTGCTCACTTCCCTGAAGAATATAAGCTCCCTTCCTGACTTTTTCATAAAGATTTTCGGTTTCCAGTACAGGAAGTGACTGTCTGGTTAAAGCCAACGAAACCGGACAATCCTTGATTTCATAGGCTATTTTCATGGCAACGGCCGTCTCATTGGCATCTGCAGGGCGAAACAAAATATGATTTGGCATCGCGCGAAGGCTGCTCATCTGTTCAATAGGTTCGTGTGTCGGGCCGTCTTCACCAACGTAAAATGAATCGTGGGTATAGACATACAAAACAGGAAGTTTTTGAAGTGAAGATAACCGCATAGCTGGTTTTGCATAGTCGGAAAAGACCAGGAATGTGGCGCCAAAAGGCCTGAATCCGCCGTGCAATGCAATTCCGTTTAAAAGCGTTGCCATCGGGAATTCCCGGACCCCAAAAGCGATATTTCTTCCCTGACGGTTTGTTTTTGAAAATTCACCGGAAATGTCAGCAAAAGGCTTGGTATTGTTGGAAGGTTCCAAATCTGCTGAACCGCCAATAATAGCTTGTGTTTGTGTTGCAAAATGTGCCAGAGTTTTTCCAAAAGAGGCCCTTGTAGCTTGTTTTTCACCAGCTTTAAAGACAGGAATCTCAAAATCCGAGGTCACCTCATTTTTGGAGATGGAATCAAAACGTGCTGCAAAAGCACCATCTTGTTTGGATTTATTTTCAGTTTTTTGTTTCCAGTCGGATACGATTTTACGTTTCTCAGAAAAATTAGCCTGGTAATCGTTGTAAACTTCATCCGGAACAAAAAAGAACTGTTCTGGCTGCAAACCTAATTTTGTCTTGGTGGCTGCTATTTCTTCTGGTGACAAAGGTGCGCCATGAGTGTGATAATCACCTTCCTGGCTGGCAGTACCTTTGGCCATTTTTGTGTGCCCTATGATGATAGATGGACGGTCCTTTTCATTTTTTCCAAATTCCAGGGCATTGTCAATCTCCACAAAATTATGGCCATTGATTTGTTGAACATGCCATCCAAAACCTTCGAATACTTTAGCTATGTCAGTGCTGTCAGCACGTTCGGTAGTCCCTGAGATTTGTGCATTATTTTTGTCATAAAACACTATCAGTTTACCTAATCCGAGATGTCCTGCAGTTGCAGCAGCGCCAAGAGCGACTGGCTCCTGCAAATCTCCGTCACCAACTAAGGCATAAGTGTAATGATCCATCACATCTTTTCCAAGCTGACTGGCAAGTACTTGTTCAGCAATTGCCATCCCTACAGACATTCCAAAGCCTTGTCCAAGAGGACCAGTTGTGGCATCCACACCAGCTGTGAGTCCATGTTCCGGGTGCCCGGGTGTCAGACTATTCCATTGCCTGAACCGTTTTAACTCATCCAGCGAAAGTCTTCCCTGCAAATGCAGCAGTGAGTACAAAAGCATACTTTCATGACCTGCCGAAAGTACAAAACGGTCACGGTTTATCCACTCACTGTAGTCCGGATCAAAGTTCAAATGGTATCTGAAAAGAACATAAGCCATATCGGTCGAAGACATAGCTCCTCCCGGGTGTCCTGAATTGGCTTTACGTGTTCCGTCCATAATTAAACCGCGGATAACCGCTGTGGCTTTCTCATCAAGATTGGAAAATTGTCTCATACTGTGTCTTATGATTTGTTAATGAGCTAAAAAGGGTCAGAATAAATTGACGCGCCAAAAATACGATTTTTAGTTGTAATCAAAGGAAAATCGCTTCAAGCATGCCTTGTATTTTTATAATTTTGAAGAAAAGTTTGGGTTATGAAAGCAAAAGTCATCCTCGTCACTGGTTCGACGGATGGAATCGGGAGGCAAACGGCAATTGATCTGGCTAAGATAGGACACAAAGTGATTGTGCATGGAAGAAACCAGGAAAGGAGTCTTGATGCGGCCAAAGAAATTAAATCACGCTCGGGCAGTAATGACATTGAAACGGTAGTTGCTGATTTCACAGATTTGGAAAGTATTAAAGCGATGGCTCAGGATGTGAAAAAACGCTTCTCACAACTTGATGTCCTGGTGAACAATGCTGGAGTTTTCGAAAATAAAAGGGTGATGTTAGAAAACGGATTCGAACGCACATTTATGGTCAATCATCTGGCCATGTTTGCACTAACCTTGCAGCTTTTGGATTTGATACAGGAAACGCCGGGCTCCAGAATTGTTAATGTTAGCTCTATGGCACAATCGGGTAGTATTGATTTTGACAATCTGAATGGCGAAAAGTATTTCGATTCTTACAACGCCTATGCAGTTTCGAAGTTGGAAAATGTGCTTTTTACTTATAAAATGGTGCGGATTCTTAACAAGAAAGACATAACTGTCAACTGTCTGCATCCGGGTGTAATTAAAACGAAGTTGTTTCATGCAGGATGGGGAATAGGTGGCAATAGCTTGGAAAGGGGTGCCCAAACACCGGTATTTGCAGCTGTTTCCCCTGAAATGGAGAAAAAGACGGGATTGTATCTCGTAAATGAAAAGGAAATGCGCTCTTCTGCAATTTCTTACGACCGTAAAATTCAGGATCGATTGTGGGACTTAAGCTTGTCGTATACCGGTTTGCAAGTTCCGTGACAAAGAAATTATTCTATCATTTTTTCAAAATCTTCTTCTGATAAGATAGGAACTCCCAATTTTTCTGCAGTTTGCTTTTTTGATGGGCCCATATTGCTTCCTGCTAGAACAAAATCAGTTTTAGCGGAGATGGAAGAGACATTCCTGCCACCATTTTTCTCGATCAGGCTTTTTAATTCATCTCTTGAATGACGTTCAAAAACTCCGCTGACTACAAAAGCTTTGTTTTCCAATTTTTGAGAAACAGGTGCTGATTCTGTTTTTATCTCCATCCTCAATCCACGTTCCTTTAAACGGTTGATGATTTGAATGTGTTTGTCCTGCTGAAAAAACTGGGTGACAGATTCAGCAATTTTTTCTCCGATTTCTTCAACGGTAACCAATTCCTCAAAGGGAGCACTCATCAGAGCGTCAATATTTTTGAAATACTGTGCAAGCTTTTTTGCAACAGTTTCTCCGACAAATCGGATTCCGATGGCATACAAAACTCTTGGAAACGGAATTTCTTTTGAAGCTTCAATACCTGAAATAATATTGTGAGCCGTCTTTTCTTTAAAACTCAGCTTTTTGATTTTTTTCCCGTCTTCAGAAGCAATACTTTTTTCCAAACCAAAGATTTGATCATATGTAAGATCATAGAGGTCGGCAATGTTTGAAATCAGCTGGTTGTCAAAAAGCATTTCTATTTTTCCTTCGCCCAGACTATTGATATCCATTGCCTTCCGGGAAATAAAATGCTCCAGCTTCCCTTTTATTTGAGGAGGACAATTGTCTTCATTGGGGCAGTAATGTGCAGCTTCGCCTTCAGTTCTGATCAGTGTTGTACCACATTCCGGGCAGGTTTTTATGAATTCTGTAGGAACTGAATTGACAGGCCTCAGATCGGTATTGACTCCTACAATTTTAGGGATGATTTCCCCGCCTTTTTCCACGTACACCGAATCTCCTACACGCACATCCAGTTGAGCCATCACATCTGCGTTATGAAGACTGGCCCGTTTCACAGTAGTACCTGCCAGTTGTACCGGTTTCAGGTTGGCCACAGGAGTGATAGCTCCCGTTCTTCCCACCTGGTAAGCAATGGATTCCAGTATGGTTTCAACACGTTCAGCTTTGAATTTATAAGCAATGGCCCAACGGGGTGTTTTGGCAGTAAAACCCAACTGTTGTTGAACCTGCAAGTCATTTACTTTAATGACAATCCCGTCGATATCAAAAGGAAGTTCCTTTCGTCCGGTATCCCAATCCTTGATGAACTCGAAGACCTGATCCAGATTTTTGCAAACTGCAATATTATTGGAAATCTTGATTCCCAACTGCCTTACATACTTCAAACTCTCGTAATGTGTCGAAACATCTGGCAGTTCATGTGGTATAGAATAAAGAAAAGCATCCAATTGTCTTTTGGCAACTTCTTTCGGATCTTGCATTTTTAAAGAACCGGCGGCTGCATTTCTGGGATTGGCAAACGGATTTTCACCAATTTCTTCCCTTTCTGCGTTCATTGCTTCAAAAGCTGCATGCGGTAAATAAACTTCTCCCCGGACTTCCAAATGCATAGGATAATTACCTCTTAATCGCAGCGGTATGCTTTTGATCGTACGGACATTTTGCGTAACATCATCACCCTGGACACCGTCGCCGCGAGTTACGGCCCGGGTTAAAAGCCCGTTTTCATAGCTTAAGCTGATGGAAAGTCCGTCGTATTTCAGTTCGCAGACATAATCTACCGGGTGACCGATGGCTTTTTGCACGCGAGCATCAAATTCCCTGATTTCATCCAGTGAGTAACTGTTTGAAAGAGAAAGCATCGGATATCTATGGGTAATGGTCTGAAAATCTTTTGTCGGCTCTCCACCCACACGATGAGTAGGGGAGTCGGGACGCAGGAATTCGGGAAATTCTGCTTCGAGTTTCTCCAGCTCTTTCAGCTTTTGATCGAATTCGTAATCGGATATCTTAGGTTGTGCCAGAACATAGTAAGCATAATTATGATCCTGCAACTCATCGCAGAGCGCATCAATTCTGGCTTTTGCTTCTTCTTTGGTCATGAATGCATCGCTTTTCCGGGATGAATTTCCCTATCCAAAAATAAGACTTTCTTCCGCACGAACGTAAGAACGGAGTGAGGAGAAATCCCCCCAGGGAAAACCTGTCTGTCCTTTCAACGAGGGTACCAGGGAGAAATCTCCTCAGCAGTAAGTTCTCACTCAGGAGCTTTCTCACTCCACCGTACATTCCCAAGCGCAGTGTTCGAAATGACAGGGTTAGAGCCTTCGTTGATAATTTCCTACGCGTCGTTAGTGTTTTCCCACGCGTCGTCGGCAGTTGGTAATGCTTGAGTTGATGTCAGGTAATGCTTCGTTAACTCTTGGTAATACCTTCGTTGATATTTGGTAACGGCTCGTCAGCAGTTGCTAGTGCTTGAGTAGCCTCCTGGTAACGCTTCGTTGACAATTGGTAATGCTTGAGTTAATGTTTGGTAATGCGGGCATTTCTTAACGAAGTCTGGGCCAGGAGCTGCTTATGTCCTGCAAGAAGCAGCGACACTGTGCCGTAAGGCAAAGCAAGCATAATATACAGTAAATTATTCCGGATTATTGTGTTCACTGTCTTAAACAAGACATAACGCATACAAGACAATCTAAAAAATCCGTGGCTGCGCATGCTTTCACGCATGTGACCCACTTTTCCTATTTTGTTCCTAATGAATAAAACAGGGCAAGAATTCTTTCTACCAACTGATTTCTTCCCGCGAAAGCGGCATGGTCATACAACGGGCACCGCCACCACCCCTGGAAAGTTCATTTCCTTTAATGGTGATCACCATTTTCTCATAAGCGTCTATTGAGACTTTTCCCTCGGCAATATCTTTTGCAGTAACAATTTCAAAACCATGATTGTTCATAGCTTCAATGGTTCTTACATTTCGTTCGTATCCTATAACTTTTCCAGGTGCAAGTGCGAAAAAGTTGGCACCGCTCTGCCATTGTTCGCGTTCCATGATATAGTGATCATTTTTACCGCCACAATAAACAGGTTCCATGTCCATCCCCAATGCCTTCAGTGAGTGCACGAGGTTTTTTTCTTCTCGAATCTGGGAAACTTTATCTCCGTCGATGGTGATATGAATGGTTAGATGTTTATTTGATTTCAGTATTAACGGGTCATATATCATGCATTTATCCTTGTCAAGGAAAGTGAAAGTCATATCCAGATGAATGAAAGACTCTGGTTTTAACGGGAGTTCCTGAACAAGAATGTGTTTTACCCCTGGTTTTGTTTTCAGATATTGAATAATGCTGTCGATACCCTGGGTTGATGTTCGGTTTCCTGTACCGATTACAAAAACATCTTCACGGGCTATCAGCACGTCACCACCTTCAATGGTTCCTTTTCCTGTGTTGTCAAAAAGTACAACCGGGTCAATGGTTTCTGCTTCGAATGCGGGATGTGAGCGGAAAATTTCCTCCATGATCAGCGCTTCACGATCGCGGACAGCATTAGCCATCTTGCTGATCATTACCTTGTTATTTACTGAAAAACTGGCATCCCGTGTAAAGAAAAAGTTGGGCAAAGGCTGAATACAATAACGTTCACTGTCTAGAAACCGTGTAAGATTGTTTTTCTCCATAGGGACTCCTTCAATCAGAAGTGAAGTGAGTTTCCCTGTAGAAATGGTTTTCAGTCTTTCACAGGCTTCTGGTAATGTAGATTTGCAAAGACGTTCGAGTAATCGCTGTTTGGCATCTTCCAGTTCAAGAGTTTCCTTAAGCAGGGTTTTTACTTCAAAAACCTGGGTAAACTTTTTTAATACACTTACGAAATCGGTATATTCTGAAAGTGCGATTCCAAGATTTAAAATATCTGAATATAATGCTCTTTCTGCGTTTTCAGGTGTCATGTTCTCTACTTCCGCACCGGGAGTATGGACAACTACACCTTTGAGCCTGCCAATTTCTGAATTTACGTTAATACCAAGCTTTTCCATATATTTTTAGTTTGCGTTTTCCGGATTGAAATATTCAAAGGAATTTCCCAGGTGATGCAAAAATTTAATCAGGTCTTCGTAAGTAATTACGACGCTGGCTGTGTTGTCGTTTGGATGAAAACTTACTTTCCGAGCCTCTTTCATTTCCTGATCCAGGAACAAATGAACATGATGAGCTTCATCATTCAGCAGCCCAAACGGAGACACTGAGCCTGGTTTGACCCCTAAGTACTCCATCAGTCTTTTTTCAGAACCAAAACTTAGTTTCCCCTGTTTTAACTTCTTTTCAAGACTATGAATTTCAAAAGGAGAAGTATCTCTTACAATGACAAGAAAATGCTTGTTTCCTTTGTGATTTCTGAAAAACAGATTTTTGAAATGCATGGCGTTAATTTTTTCCCAGTAGGGAAGGGCAATCTCAATGGTATCCAAGGGAGGATGCTCATAAATTTCATAGGAAATTTCAAGTTCTTCCAGTTTCTTCAATACTTTTTCTCGGTTTGCTGCCCGGTCCATAGTAATCAATATTTTTCAGTACCTTTCTCTAAAACTTCGAATTGATTAAAAAAGAAGTGAATAGTTCAAGTAATTAATGTCTTTAAGCTGTTGTCCTTTGAATTCAATTTAAGGAATACCATTCGGATATCCTTACTCAGGCTTGAAAATTTCTCATTACCTTTTTTGAAATTCAAAGCAAAAATAGGAAATTTTGCGAAGCGGAAAAGCAGGATTTAAGCCTGTTTTCAATATGGAATTTCAGACGGATTTTTCGATATGTCAAATCAAGGCCAGCATGCTTTTCCTATATCTGTAACAATGGATTTTGATTTAAAGGCACGCGTTGATCAATACGCGAGTGAAGGTACAACTCAAAATAATCCTTTATTTCCCTCCATCTTTGATCTGGATGAACCAATTGATAGCATCTATTTCACTGGGGATAATCCCTTCCGTGTGGTTGATGCCGGGGAAGGTGACCAGGTGTACCATGTTCGAACTGACTCCCAGGTTGAGGAAATCATTGTATAAATTTTCAGAAACCTGAACCGGCACAAATGTATCGGCTTCACCATGAAGCAGCAGCAGCGGTGTGGAAATATTCCAAGCGCCAATGCTATTGTCAGACAATGTTTGCCTTACCGACGAAAATTCGGCGGCGGACTGATATCCGTTTCGATAAGCACTTGTAAATAAACTGTCAACCGAGGTTGTTAACTGGCTGTTAATCTGATCGCCAGAATAATTACCATCATACAGCCCAGGTATTTTCGACGCGTAAGGTTCATTAATAATATCGGAAAGGTTGTTGGTAATTTCTCCGAGTTGTGTATATGAATTTAACATATAGCCCAGAAAATAAGGCATTGGATACTGTGTTTGTCCCAGCACGTAGTTGTTTATATAAGTCAGATCGTATGGGCCTGCCCCACATGCACTTGCCTTCAGGTTAAATTCACCAGAATAATCTGTTTCAATGGCTTTTTGCAGTTGAAGTGTTGCCCAGCCTCCCATTGAATAACCTGTAATATACAGGTCATTGCTCAATTGGACATTTAGATTATGTGAATTCATTAATTCTTTGGCCGCCCTGATCATGTCAACAACACAGGGAATTGTTGATGCTTTATCAAGGTATGGATGAAATGTGTTTTCTGTTGAGCCAAACCCTATATAATCAGGAATTGCAATTACAAAACCTGTGGAAGAGACGGTTTCCAGAAATGTATATAGCTTACCCATTTCGCTGGTATCTGCAGCAACAGTAGGGGCATCGGAATGAAGAGTAATCGTCCCGTTCTGATAACTGATCATTGGGTATTTTTGGAGGCCCGTTGGAACGCATACCAAACCGGATGCAATAATAGGCTGGCTTTGAAAGGTGGTGTTATAAGTTATTTTGTAAACGGTTACTCCACTTACTGCTTTATTTGCAATTGTCTTGGCATTGGGATATAAAACGGAGAGGTAGTTAAGAGCCGCATCGACTTCAAGATTCGAGATAGTTTTTACCTTCTTGTAAGAAACGAGGTATTTATCGCTTGGAGTTGGTCCATCAGAATTTTTCTTACATGATGTAAATACTACTGATATCAGTAATGTGACTGTGATCAGGATCTTGCTATGTTTATTCATAATTAATTGACTAATTGATTTATATTTATACAAATATATGTATAATAATTA
>JACZJI010000097.1 GCA_014860665.1 Bacteroidales bacterium
TTGTTTGTGTTTCAATTACACTTTACTTAGTGGAGTTTTAACACAGTTCTAAGAATCGATAAAAAGCTCATAATTTTTGTTGTAGGGAATGGAACAAAGGTTAGCATTTGAGACAGTTATGGAAGGAGGGTTTTGGTCAAATGTAATGGCGTTTTTTTATTACAAAATGCCTGAAAGAGTCGATGCTCAATATTCATTAAAGTTATATCCAAAGGGAGATCTTTTTCTTTCAAAGATGAGTTGGGGGGATGCAGTTGAGGAGAAGAGGCCAAATAAACTTCCTGTTTTTCAAAAGAAACTATATTTTAATCCGATCTCTCCCTCTGATCTTGTTTCAGCAAAATTTCAGAAAACGTTAGCGAAATTCCCAGTGGGTTTTCCTCCAATATTGGATACGACCAAACATAGGTTTTGTGAGCTGATTCAAAGTGCTTTCATAAAGCCCGGACTGAAACCTCTTATGGTATTTGGTATTGATGTTTTTCTGAAAGTAAGCCGTGCCCTTAAGGTAACATTGTTCCAACATGAAATCAATTCGCTGAGAGTAACTCGGCCCGACAAAAACAATTCAAATTACAAAAATTCGATCGCTGATCCCTATCAAAAGAAGGAAGAAATAAGACATTCTTTTTATGTAAAAACAAGGTAGTAAATTATTTATAAGATAAATGTAGTTGACCATAGTAATTATTAATATAAATTTTATGAACGTATTTGAAACAAAAAATTTATGAAGAGGAAGTTTACACAATTTATTCAAAAATTCATTAATCTCATGGTGATGAGATTTGTGAAGTGGACGGTCTTGATGCTTTTGTTAGCCCTGGTAATTCCGGTTCAAACTGTTACAGCAGCAACCGTGAGCAACAATGCACAAGCGAACGTAAATATTAACGGTACAGTCACTAATGAAAAAGGGGTGCCATTGCCGGGAATAACTGTTGTTGTTAAGGGGACGACAGTTGGCACAGTGACTGACGATAACGGACATTTTTCATTGACAGTAAGTCATGTCCCAGTTGATTTAGTGTTCTCATTTGTTGGAATGAAAACTCAGGAAGTAACTGCCGACGGGAAAAGCAGTCTGAAAATCGTAATGAAAGAAACGGTTCTCGGATTGAATGAAGTCGTTGTAACTGCTCTTGGCATTAAAAGACAGGAAAGAGCTTTGGGCTATTCCGTACAAAAAGTTTCCGGAAACATACTTCAAACGGTTAAAGGTGTTGATGTAGCAACATCATTAACAGGTCAGGTATCTGGTTTGCTGGTAGAAAACAGTACTGAATTTACACAGGAACCAACCATTACCCTGCGGGGTGAAACGCCGTTGCTTGTTGTGGATGGAGTTCCTTATACAAATATGTCCTTGGGGGACATCCCTGCAGATAATATTCAGAGTATCAGTATATTAAAAGGGGCAACCGCCTCTGCTTTGTACGGAGACCGTGGTGCTGGTGGTGCAATTATTGTGGTAACCAAAAATGGTAGTACTGCTTCGAGAGGAGTGACGGTTTCTTTCAATACCAGCACAATGTTCAATGCGGGTTTTCTTGCTATTCCAGCTATGCAATCGACATTCGGACGCGTAATAAACACAGCTACCAATACTTATGCAAGAACGGCGGATGGTTCCTGGGGTGTTCCAATGGACGGCCGGTCGGTGATTCAATGGGATCCTATTTCAAAATCCCTGAAGGAGATGCCTTATTTGCCAATTGGTAAAAACAACTTTAAGAATTATCTTGAACCTGGATACATAATGAATAACAATATTAGTATTTCCTCGCATGGCCAATATGGAAGTTTGCGTGCTTCAGCTTCATGGTTGAAAAACAAAGGTCAGTATCCAAACTCGATGTTCAATAAATTTACATATACACTTTCAGGAGAAATGAAAGTGAAGAAATTTTCATTGTCCTCCAGTATGTCATATACCTATCAGAATACTCCAAATATGGGATTTAGAGGGTATACTGGTTACGATCCTATGTATAGTATGCTTATCTGGTCATCACCTGACTGGGATGTAAGACAGTATAAAGATTATTGGCTGGTTCCAAATGAATCACAGAATGATAGTTATACTAACGCTGCAAATAACCCCTATTTTGATGCCTATCAAAGAACACACAGCGAAAGCCGAAATGTTTTTGATGGAAATTTTACAATGAAATATGATATTACTCCATGGTTGAATGCAACTTACAGAATTGGATTTGATACCTATAATGATAAACAGGAAGTTAAGGTTTCAGAAGGTTCACTGGTAAGTGCCGGTGCAACTACTGTTCTTCTAAACGGGTCCCAGGTATGGGGAGAATCCAAAAAAGGTTCCTATAGTGTTGGTATTGGAAGGGGATACAGTTTAAATACAGACTTTTTGCTGACTGCGGACAAAAAGATCAAAGATTTTAATTTCAACGGTTTTATAGGAGGAACAGTTTATTATAATCAGGATGAAGGAATGGAGGCATTTACCCAGGGAGGGCTTTCAATCCCAGGATTTTATTCACTTGCTGCTTCCGTTAATCCAATTAAAGTTGATTCAAGAATCTACAAAGAACAGGTAAACAGTTTATATGGTCAGTTAGCCTTATCATGGAAGAACATTTTATATGCTGACGGAACTGTTCGTAGCGACTGGAGCTCAACAATGCCCGCTTCACGCTCTTCCTATGTTTATCCCTCTGCATCTTTAAGTTTTGTTGCTTCTGAATTGCTTCCCAAAATAGACTGGCTTTCTTTCTGGAAACTCAGGGCATCCTGGGCAACCTCAAAAACGCCACCAGATATTTACCAGGTGAACTCAGTGTATTCCATTACAAATAGTGCCTGGGGAAATCTTAACTCCGCATCTTATCCGACGACCATTAGTGGAAATAATGTTTTGCCACAGGCTTCAGCCACATTGGAGTTTGGTACAAACGTAAATGTGCTGAATAACAGAGCTTCACTTGATGTTGCTGTTTACAGAAAAAGAATGTATGACTTTCTTACCTCAACTAGTGTTGACCCGGCATCCGGATTCTATAGCAATTATGTTAATACACAGGAAGAAATCGCCAGAAAAGGAATTGAAATTACCGCGAATGTCACTCCGATCAGGAACAATGACTGGCGCTGGGACCTCTCATTTAACTGGTCAACCTATGGAGATTATTATACAAAAATTGACCCCATTTATACTCCTGACAAACCTTGGATAAAAGTGGGCCAAAGAGTTGATGCTTATGTTCTTTATAATTTCTTAAGAGATCCGAATGGGAACATTATTTTTAGTAACGGGTTACCTCAATTTTCAAAATATCAGTCAAAGGTTGGTTATTCTGACCCAAACTGGATTTGGGGAGCAAGATCTTCCGTTAGTTATAAAAACTGGAATTTTGATATTTCATTTGATGGCCGTGTAGGAGGGTTAATGCAGTCAACCACTGCCATGTATATGTGGGTTGCCGGTTCAAATCCTGCTTCTATAGTTCCAGCCCGTTTCCTGGATGCCGAAAACCCTGGGACTTCCAATTATGTAGGAAAGGGAGTTAAAGTAGTTTCCGGAACTGTTACCTATGATACTTACGGAAATATTACCAGTGATACCCGAGTTTATGCACCCAATGATGTTGCTGTAACTTACAAGAGTTATGTCAAAGCTTTACATAGAGGTGGAAATGCCTGGGGAGGATCTCCTTCACCTGTGGATGTTTACAATGCTACTTTCTTTAAGATCAGGGAAATGTCCGTAACTTATAATTTCCCAAAATCAATTTATGGAAAGATTAATGCCAGGGGAGCTTCTGTTTCAGCTATTGGACAGAATTTATTCCTGTGGGCAAAACAGTTTAAATATTCTGATCCTGATGGAGGTTCAGACAACTTTAGTGCGCCTTCACAACGATATGTAGGTTTTAACATTAAGGTTGATTTCTAAGAGGAATATTTTAATATGTTACTTAATAAGCGAACATAACACATGAAAAAACGATTAAACATGAAAAAGATAATAAAGTTCATCGGAATTGGTTGGATTCTGTTAATTTTTTTGAGTGGTTGTACAAAATTACAGGATGTAAATATCAATCCGGATAAACCAACCCAGGCCAGTGCATCTATGTTGTGCACAAATGTAGTTCTTCAATTTGCTAAATTTCAATCAGATGCCAAAGCTTATATTACTCAGGATGCATTATCCAAATATGTAGGTTATGCTGATGAAGGTCAGTTAAATGAACAATATAATCTGATAACCAATGGAAGCTTTGGTTCAATGGTTATTCTGACAAACATTCAAAAAATGCTGGATGCCGCTAAAGGTAGTGTAATGGAGAGCTCTTACCAGGGAGTGGCAAAATTTGCGGAAGCCTATACGTTTTATAGACTGACTATGGAAATGGGTGACATTCCGTTTACTGAGGCAGGTAAAGGCGAACAAGGTTTGTTTCAACCTAAATATGATACTCAGGAGTCAGTTTTACTGGGAGTATTGAATGATCTTAAAGAAGCGGATCAGGATTTTGCAAATGGTCAACCCTTTACTGGTGATCCGTCCAATTTTAACGGTGATCCTGTAAAATGGAGACAAGCAACTAATGCATTTGCTCTGGAAGTTTTAATGAGTTTAAGCGATCAAACAGGAGATGCTAATTTAGATGTGAAAAATCGCTTTGCAACTATAGTTAGTGCAGGGAACTTGATGCAACCTTCAACTGATTATTTCGGATTAATATATTCAGCACAAGATTTACATCCATTATCAGGAACCAATGATTTGTTTACCAGCAGGACAATTTTGAGTTCACTGTTAGTTGACAATCTGAAAAAATTGGATGACAGAAGGTTGTTTTATTTTGGAGAACCTGCATATGCTAAAATATCAGCTGGCGCAACCCAATCAGATACTGCTGCTTATGTCGGAGTGGATGTATCCATGAGTTATCCTGGTATGAATGCAGGTTGGAGTGCAGGTGAATATTCATTACTCAATTTACGTTATCTGCAACAGGCTGCCTGTGAACCCAGAAGACTAATTACTTATGCGGAGCAGCAATTAATACTTGCTGAGGCAAGCATCAGGGGATGGATTACTACTGGTACTGCACAAAACTATTATGAAGATGGTGTGAAAGCTGCTTTAGCAGACGTAATGGCCTGTGACGGAAGTTATGCTCATGGAATGCCCATTACCCAGTCCTACATCGATAACTATTTTACCGGAGAGGCTGCCTTTAAAACTAACCCAACGGATGAGTTGCATCAAATCTGGATGCAACGTTATTTACTGAATTTCATGCAAATGGCCGAAGGGAGTTGGTTTGAATACAGGAGAAACAGTTATCCTGATTTCCCCATTAATCCGGCAACAAGTCTTAATGCAACAGATGTGAATGCAATTCCGATGAGGTATTTGTATCCAGCATCTGAATCTGACTACAACCGTGCTAATCTTACAGAAGCATTAAACCGTCAGTTCGACGGATATGATGACATTAATAAAATTATGTGGGTTTTAAAGAGTCATTAATAATTGAAGTAACTGCCCCGAGATTGACTTTTTTTCAATCTCGGGGCAGTACTTTTTTTTATTGATATTAACACAATGTTGGATTTAGAAAAGACTAGTAAAAATTGATAATCAATTAAATATTAATTTTGATTAGGAAATCAAAGTCGGCCTTTGGATTTGTAATTTCAGAGGATTTTAGAGTAAATTGCTTTTTTCTTAAGATTTCGATAGAACTACTATCCTATCACGGTATAGCTAAAGTTATATAATAACTGGATCTGTTTGTATTAAAGGATTAAACGAAAAGCAGATTTTTATGTTAAACTTTTTATTTTGAAATGAAATGAATATCAAATGGTTTTTAGTAAGGGTAGTAGCAATATCCTTTGTAATGATTACATCAGGAATTTCAGTGTTAGGACAAACAAAAAATACTCCTAACATAGAAACAAAAGCAAAGAAGAAAAGTCATATTTCAACCGGATATAAACTGGTTTGGGATGATGAGTTTAATGAAAAATCACTTGATACCACTAAGTGGAATATAGAAGTTAATGGAAAAGGGGGAGGAAATAATGAGTTACAGTATTACACAAATTCACCAAAAAACCTATATATAAAGGATGGGCATTTGTTTATTGTTGCATTAAAACAATCGTACAAAGGAAAATCATATACTTCGGCCCGAATCAACACAAAAGGCAAGGAAACCTGGAAATATGGAAGGTTTGAAATGAGGGCGAAAATACCGACAGGCAGAGGCACATGGCCTGCGTTCTGGTTGTTGGGTGAAGATATCGGGAAAGTTGGCTGGCCTGCTTGCGGAGAAGTAGATATCATGGAAAATGTAGGGTTCGATCCTTTATGGATTCATGGTTCAATACATACGCCATCCAGTTATGGGAGTACCGTGAACACTGGTCGTAATGCGCTACCTGATAGTCATACCCAATTTCATATTTATGGTGTGACATGGACGCCTAAAAATATATCGTTTTTTATTGACAACCCAGCTAAACCCTATTATACATATGACCCCAGCGTAAAAAATGCTTCTACATGGCCTTTTGATCAACCGCTTTTTATGATTTTGAATGTCGCTATTGGAGGAGGCTGGGGAGGAAAGAAGGGAATTGATAATTCTATATTTCCCACTGCTATGGAAGTCGATTATGTAAGAGTTTATCAATATAAATGACCATAAGATTAAATAGGCATTAGGAGTGGAGTATTTTTTTACTATTTGTGATTGCGCTAATTTTTTGACGAGTGGCACTGACCAGGCAATCAAAAATCGAGTGAGAATGTTGTTGCCTGCACAAATGTAAAACCTCCTCTATTCTGGGTTGTCTGAGTCTTATGACATTTTTTGAT
This sequence comes from Bacteroidales bacterium, assembly GCA_014860665.1. Classification (GTDB taxonomy): domain Bacteria; phylum Bacteroidota; class Bacteroidia; order Bacteroidales; family F082; genus Sulfidibacterium. The sequence continues at coordinate 6,872 of JACZJI010000097.1, forward strand.
AGTTCCGTTAACTTTTGTTCTTAGGATTTATAAAACAAAAATGACTCAGAAAAAGTAGTTCAGAATTTTCTGAAAGCTTTTAATAAAGCAATATTTAATTAAAATACAGATTAATGAAACATTTAAAAGTTTTTCTTTTCTATTCCTTTATTTTGGCTCTTTTGACTGTTTCTTGTCAAAACAGGAATTCTGTTCAGACAAAATTACCATCAGAAGACACCAACCAATGGGATTCAAAAATCAAAGATTTAATGTCGAAAATGACATTGGAAGAAAAAATTGGACAGTTAAACATGCTTGGAGGTAATGGAGCTGTTACCGGCCCATTATCAAATGCAGATTACATTAAGGAAATTAAAGAAGGTCATGTGGGAGCCATGTTGAATTGTTGCACTGCATCTTACACCCGTAAGTTGATGGAGCTTGCTGTTGACAGTACTCGACTCCACATACCACTTTTGTTTGGTTATGATGTAATTCACGGACAACGGACTATTTTCCCAATTCCCTTGGGAGAATCTTGTAGCTGGGACTTGAAGTTGATGGAAAAAAGCGCAAAAATAGCAGCCATTGAAGCTTCCGCGGAAGGAATTAACTGGACTTTTGCCCCCATGGTGGATGTTGCACGTGACCCCCGCTGGGGTAGGGTGATAGAAGGTGCAGGAGAAGATCCTTGGTACGGATCGCTGGTGGCCAAGGCCAAAGTTAGAGGCTTTCAGGGGAAAGACCTCTCCAATGATAGTACCATTCTTGCCTGTGTAAAACACGGCGTTGCCTATGGCGCGCACCCATTGCTGGAAGGGATTACAACACCGTGGATATGTCTAAACGCATGCTTTACAGTGTTTATTTACCACCTTACCATGCAGCTGTAGAAGCCGGCGTTGCAACAGCTATGTCAGCATTTGATGATCTTAACGGGACTCCTTGCACTGCCAATTCCTGGATTTGGGATGACCTTTTCAGGAAGCAATGGGGATTTAAAGGATTTGTAGTTTCTGATTATAACAGTGTTAATGAACTCATACCACAAGGTATAGCCGGGAATTTGTTTGATGCAGATGTGCTTGCCTTTAATGCCGGAGTTGATATGGATATGATGGGCGGCGGGTATGTAAAAAATCTAAAAAAGGCAGTTGAAGAAGGTCTTGTATCAAAAAAAGAAATTGACAGCTCTGTTTACCGTATTTTAAAAGCAAAATTTGAATTGGGTTTGTTCGATAATCCTTACAAATATTGCAATGAAGAACGCGAAAAAAATGATACCTTGACTCCGCAGCATCTCGCGGTTGCGAGAGAAGATGCCAGAGAATCAATGGTATTGCTGAAAAATGACAACCATCTTTTGCCATTCTCTAAAAAGATTAAATCCATAGCCATTATTGGGCCTCTGGGAAATGACAAACCAGATATGATTGGTTCCTGGTCTGCAGCTGGAGATCAGCGGAATGAACCAGTTTCACTATTGGAAGGTATAAAAAATAAGCTGGGACAGAATGTCAAGATATACTATGCTGAAGGAACGGGTATAGTTTCGAATTCAACCAGAGGATTTGCCCAAGCCATCCAAATAGCCAAGGAGGCTGATGTTGTTTTGCTGGCTTTGGGAGAAAGTGCTAATATGTCAGGAGAAGCTTCTTCAAGAGCAAATATTGATATTCCCGGTAATCAAATAGAACTTGCTGAAGCTGTGATTAAAGCCAACAAAAAAACAGCCGTTGTTTTGATGAACGGGCGCCCATTGACAATTGAGCATTTAAATGAGATTGCTCCATCCATACTGGAAGCCTGGTTTGGAGGTACTGAAGCAGGCAATGCTATTGCCGATGTAGTGTTCGGTGATTACAATCCATCTGGAAAACTTACAATGACTTTCCCGAGATGTGTGGGCCAGATACCTATTTATTATAGTCATATGAATACTGGTAGGCCTTATGATCCTCATAATCATTACACAACTCATTATCTGGATTGCCCCAATACTCCGCTTTATCCTTTTGGTTATGGCCTTTCCTATACAAAGTTTCAATATGATTCACTAAAAGTTGATAAATCTGTTATTACCACCAAGGACACTTTAAAAGTGAGTGTAATTCTGAAGAATGTCGGTGACTATGATGGTACTGAAATAGCCCAACTTTATATCCGTGATATGGTAGGTAGCGTAACACGACCTGTAAAAGAACTGAGAGGTTTTAAAAGAGTCTTCCTGAAAAAGGGAGAATCAAAAAAGCTTGTCTTTCAACTGACAAACCATGATTTGTCTTTTTACAGAAAGGATATGACTTTTGGATCTGAACCTGGACGTTTCGAAGTATTTGTTGGAGGGAGTTCGGCAACTCAGTATAAAACTGGTTTTGTATTGAAGTAAAACCTTTAAAAGAGAGAGCGGTTTTCTCTTAGACTCCCAAGATTTAATGACTTTTTTCAAATTCTCAGCTAAAATAAAAGGCTGCCTCGAAAATTAAGAGGCAGCCTTTCATGTTATTAAAATTTAACTATGGATTTTTATATTGTAAAGTCGAAATTCTGGCTTTTCAGTCTTAGATAGACATCCCGACTGAACATATACAATTTTGCCGGTCTGTGAGACACATCATTTTCCTTTTCGTTCAATGGCACTATATAACTTAGGTTGGCAATTTTTTTTCTGAAATTTCTTTTATCCAGGTCCATTTCAAAAATTACCTCATAAATTTTTTGTAGCTGACTAAGAGAAAATTTTGTAGGCAATAATTCGAAAGCCAGCGGTTTTGTTCGCATTTCATTTCGTAAGGTCTCCAGCGCAAAATCAAGGATTTCAATATGATCGAAGGCAAGAGGTAGCTTTTTTGCTTCATTTACAGGAACCCATTTTGCATTTTCGCCCAGAACAAGATCGTTCTTAGCGTTTTTTTCGAGATTAATCAAGGAGTAGTAAGGGATAGTAATAACCCTTCTTTCCGGATGATCGATTGAAATTAACCATGACATGTCTCTTGGCCGTTTGACGAGCCTGTCAAGAGTTCCAAAAGCTTTAAGCTGTTTCATGTAAATCTTTTCCAGCCCTGTCAACTCTTTTAAGATTCTTTCAGATGATGCGTCCAGGTCTTCATCTTTCCTGATCAAATCTCCAGGGAATTTGTAGTCGTGATAAAGAACACTATCTTCAACGATGGATCTACCAATTAATAAAATGTTCAAGTGAATCGAATCAAAACCAAACACAACAGAATCAACAGAAACATTGGGTACTAGCCGTTTGTCCATAATAGTCTTTATTTTGATAAGGCGTAAAAACCAAAGTGTAATTGTCGTTTTTAACTCGATTGAGATTCAAATTCCAAAATCAAGTTTGTCTATTTATGGGACAAAACTAAAAAACTTTTTTACAAAATGAAAAGAAAGTGTACAAAAGTTGATATGTTATTGTCATTTTTTTCATAACTATGTTAAAAAAAGATAACCCTACGTGTGTCTACCCTATGACATATGTTATTATTTAGAAATTGTATAAATA
>JACZJI010000098.1 GCA_014860665.1 Bacteroidales bacterium
ATAATATACCCATACCATTAAAATGATAAGAGATCCTAAGGAACCATACAGCAGGTTATACCTAGAAAAGTTTTCGAAATAGAACTTCAACATAAAACTGCCTGCCACAAGTAAAAATGTTGCCGATATTGACCCGGCGGAAAAAAACATATACTTAATGGATTTCAGCGTTTTAAGCTGACCGAAATAAAACAAGAGAGACAAACTGAACATGGTAGTAAATAATATAATGGACCACCGCAACAGTCGCAAAAATAAAATGGAAAACTGACTGGTAATCATCTGATGGCTGATCAGTACACGGATCAGATACTCACCAAAACCCAGAAGGGTAAAGGAAACGAAAGCCAGTACAGCCAAAATGAGCATAAGGAAAAAGGCCACCAGTTTTTGTTTCCACCAAGATCGGGTTTCGGGACGGTGATAGCTTTGGTTAAAACCTTCAATAAGGGCATTGACCCCATTGGTGGCAAAATAGATCGCCGTAAAAAAAACAATCGACAACAGTCCCTGATGGGGACGACTGACGACTTCAGCCAGCGTACTTTTTACCATTTGGAATATATTGGAAGGAATCACTGCCGAAATCAAATCAAGAAGGTATGCCTGATAATGATGACTTGTCATGAAGGGGATCAGGGTGAACAAAAAAAGGACAAAAGGGATCAGTGACAGAAAAAAGTTAAAAGCAATGGCTGCCGCACGATAGCTGATCACCCCTTTGAACAGACCCCTAAAGAAAAAAACAAGGACATCATTCAGGCGTGCACCCCCAAAACCGGGCAATTTAATCCTCTGAAGGATTAGTCTAAAGCGAGTACCCAGCCACAGGAGACTACCTTTAACAGCAGAAAAAAATGTCATCATATGTTTTCGCCTTTCTATTCAGTTCAGGTTTCCTGACATGCCAGTTATGTATGTGAACATCAAATATTGAACAGCAATTTTCGATTTCTGATTTCAAAAGTTCATTCTTCATTCTTCATTCCAAAAACCTTTTCACCATTTACGTAGGTCTCCAAAACAGCTACATGAGGAATCTCATCTTCAGAACAATTCATGATATCATCCCCTAAAATTACAAAATCTGCCACTTTACCGGCTTCAATACTGCCTCTCTGGCTTTCGTCAAAGCTTCCTTTCGCAGGCCACAGTGTGATGGAATACAGGGCTTCTTCCCTGTTGATCGCATTCCCTGGCAGAAATCCGTTGGCCGGCCATCCTTTCAGATCTTTCCGCGCGACAGCTGCATAAAAAGTCTTCAGCGGACTTATGTCTTCAATGGGAAAATCAGTACCATTGACTTCCCATCCGTTTTGAACAAGCAACTGTCTGTATGCATAAGCCGATTTCAGACGTCTTGCGCCCAGCCGTTGCCCTGCCCAGTACATATCCGAGGTGCAATGTGTAGATTGGATAGACGGGATGATGGAATAATCTCCGAAATAGCGAAAATCACCGGGATCAACGATCTGTGCATGTTCTATGCGCCACCTGCGATCGTTTTTACCTTTCAGAAAACCGGCATAAATATGAAGCATGATCCTGTTTCCAGAATCTCCGATGGCGTGTGTATCTACCTGAAAACCGGCATCAAAAGCCTGTTTGCAGATGGTATCATAATATTCCAGAGGATGAAGCCTGAGGCCGTAGTGCCCGGGCATATCCGAATAAGGCTTCAGCAGCAAGGCACCACGCGAACCCAATGCCCCATCGATATATAGCTTTACGGCACTCACCGTCAAACTTCCTGTGTGCAATGGCCCTTTGGGAAAGAAATGTCTGAAATTACCTTCCGTAGGACTCATCATAGCATAAACGCGGATTTTCAACAACCGCTGTTTCTGAAGGCTGTCGATCAGAAGTATGTCGTCCAGATCAAGACCGGCATCTGTAACGGTGGTAAGGCCCTGTGCAAAACAGTTTGTCTGTGCTTCCAGCAGCGCTTTGGTTTTTTCTTCTCTGCTAAGAGTCGGAATAAAAGAAAGCATCCGCTCAGCAGCATTGTCAATGAGTACTCCGGTGGGCTTTCCTTTTTGCAGCACCACTTCTCCCCCGTCTATTTTTGTCTTTGCTGTAATCCCGGCAATTTCCAGCGCTTTCGAATTGGCCAGTACCGCATGTCCGTCAATTCGGGTTAATACAACCGGATGGTCAGGGAATAACACATCCAGCCTTGCTTTGGTGGGATAAGATTCATCTTTCCAGTCGTTCTGATCCCAGCCCCTTCCCAAAATCCATTCCGAAGGATATTGTCGTTGGTGCTTTCTGACCACTTTCAGCACATCATCAAAAGAAGTTGTCCCCACCAGATCAGCCCAGCGAAGCAATCCCGTTCCATAAGCCAGAAAATGGCTGTGCCCGTCGTTAAAGCCCGGATAAATAGATTTCCGTCCTGCATCAATGACTTTAGGAGCTTCATATTTCTCCAGAATATAACTGTCGGAGCCGACACCAATGAATTTACCGTCTTTTACAGCAAAGGCAGTGGCAATATCGAATTTGGAACTTACTGTATAGACTTTTGCATTGTAAACGATGAGATCGGCACGTTCCTTTGAATTACGGGAAATAAATACCATAACTGCGAAAATTAGCAAAAATAAGAGCAGAATATATTTTTTCATAACCAGAGGTTTGGGCTCAGACAGTCGGGCAGGCAAAAAGCGATACCTGCTTAGGAGATTCCCTGGTTCAGTATTTCCTCTATGTCTTTAAATCGCTTTAGAAGTTCGTCTCCCCTATACTGAACAAATGCTCCATTCTCAAAGGTAATATAAAAATCCTCTGGTTGTTTATCTGTAACACCTGAAACCTGAAAGCCTTTACGTGTGAGTGCTTTTTTCAGCCAGCGGGTGGGTGCCCCTGCCTGCTTCAGAAGGACTTTCTTTCCTAATGTGGGCTTACTCACGCCAAACCGTCCTTTTGCAGCGTCAAAGCGGACTTCCAGACGGTCGAAATAAACATTGATAGCTCCTTTCCATACCAGATCTTCAGGTAAACCTGTTTTAAACGACTTCTCCCGATTGATCAGCCAGAGATAGTCAGCATAATCTAGTGCAATTTCAATATCGTGTGTAGTCATAAGAATACCCTTGCTGTGTTCTCTGGCAAAAAACGACAACCATTCCATGATCTCTATTTTGCCCGGGGAATCCACAAAAGCCACCGGCTCATCCAGAAAAAGAAAAGGAGTATCCTGCACCAATGCCCGTGCCAGCAGCATCTTCTGTTTCTCTCCATCACTCAGGTTTTCAAAAATCTCATCCTTCAGCGAAGTAACGCCAAGCATTTCCAGCGTGCTGTGAATGATTTTATTGTCCTTCCCACTCAGCTGCCCCCAAAAAGAAGCATAAGGAAACCTTCCCATACTTACCACTTCAAAAGCCGTAAGAAAACGGTCGGAAAAACGGTCAGTCAGCACAACAGCCAACTGCCTCGATAAAGCACGCAGTGACATTGATTCGAGGGGTTTTCCCGAATAGGAAATATTTCCTGATAAAGGTTTCTGAAACCCGGACAACGTTCGCAGCAATGTAGATTTCCCGGCTCCGTTCGGGCCTAAAAGACAGATCAGCTGTCCTGGCTCAAGGCTGGCATTTATGGCTTCCTGCAATACAACAGGCTTCTGTTTCCCGGTTTGATAACCGTTGCTCAGATTGTCGATATGTAGTTTTGCAGAGGCCATTATTTTATCTTTAAAATGTCTTTAAATGCCTGTTTCTCAAAACTACCCAGATAATCACCGGAGCTCCTACCAGAGAAGTTACTGAGTTAATGGGCAGGGAAATATCATAGCCCGGAAGCTTGGCCACCAGGTTACAAAACAATGCCAGTGAAGCACCCATCAAAACCGTGGCCGGAATCAACACCCCATGCTGTGAAGATTTAAAAAATCCTCGGGCAAGGTGCGGGACAGCCAGCCCCAAAAAGGCTATCGGTCCGGTAAAAGCAGTTCCCACGGCCACAAGCACTCCGGTTACCAGAATCAAAAAAGTCTGAATCCTTTTGGTACGGAAACCGATGCTTTGAGCATAATGTGTTCCTGCAAGCAGTGCATTCAATGGTTTTACAAAATATAAAGCGATGAAAGTTCCTGCTATTGCTGTAAAAAGCAAAAACAAAGATTGCTGAATGGTGGTTTTGGAAAAGCTTCCCAATCCCCACAAAATATAAGTATGCAACTCATCAGAGCTGGTGAAATACTGCAACACGCTCACCACAGCAGAAACCGCATATCCCACCATGATGCCGATAATCAAAACCGTAATCACATTACCTACCCTGCCCGAAACATAGATGATCAAAGCCAGAACCAGCAGTGCGCCTAGAAAAGCAGACATCACAATCGTTATGTTTCCCAGAAACTGAAACTGTGCCAGCTGCAATCCGAAAACACTGCCCGACATCACAACAAGTGCAACACCCAGACTGGCGCCAGAGCTGATACCCAATACAGACGGACCTGCAAGCGGGTTCCTGAAAAGTGTCTGCAAAATAAGTCCCGACAGGCTCAGAACAATTCCCGTGGAAAGGGCTGTCACTGCCTGCGGCAGCCGGTATTGATTCACAATTACCAATGCAGCATTTCCGGCATCTGGTCTGTGGAATAAAGCGCTAAGGACATGTTTCCATCCCAACAGCACGGAACCAAACCACAGATTTGCAAAAAAAAGCAACAGCGATAGCAAAAAGAAAATCAAAAACCAAAACCTATGACGGGTATTATTTTGCATAGTTGTATTTCAAGCGCATAAATTTAAGGCAAAATCTTATAATATCCGGGCTGATATCCGGGAAGCAATTCCGGATGGAAAGCTTTGATAAAATCTGCCAGAAGAATCTGCGGTGCCAGAGGGCTGGTTTCGAAATAGGCTGTTTTTTCAGGGTTACAATAGATGATATGATGCTTTTGAAAAGCCCTGAACTTCGTAAACAAATGATTCTCATCTGCCAGCTCAGTATAAGAAGGGTTTACCCCGAAAGTACCGGTTATCCTCCAGAAATCTGCATTTTGTGCTCTTTTAAAAACAGCTTCGAAATCAAGAGGGAAACTGGCCTGTCGGGGCACGTCTTTCCATAGATAGTCTCCACCTGCATCTTTAAAGATCCTGGCAAAATAACTGTCTCCTCCCGGAACATACCACTGTCCGTCATAATACTTGCCGGAAAAAACCGTAGGGCGGTATTTCACGTGGGCTGCCAGTTCCTTTAGTTTCAGATACTGAGTTTTTATCTGGTTAAAGATACTGTCTGCCTGTTTTTCCTTTCCGAAAAAGGCAGCGGTAAACTTAATCCATTCCGCCCTGCCCAAAGGACTGGGTTCCATATAATCCAAAAAAGGAATAGCCGTGATCGACGACAACACAGCAGGCATTTTTTGCTGTGCGTTGAAGGGAGAATAAAACAAGGCATGCGGAGCCGTCTCCAGAATCTTTTCAACGAAAAAGTCTCCGTTTTGAGCAAGTTCGGTGACTTTCTTTTCAGCGTATCTTTTTAAAATCTCTTCATTCTTCAGGTATTTGACATCAGAAACCCCCATCACCTTGTCCAGCAGGCCCAGCTTGCGCATGGCATCCAGTTGCGTAGCAGAAAAAATAGCCACATTGTTTAAAGGAACAAGGATCTGTCCTTTTTGAGGATTTTTCTTTACAAGCTCAAAGGAAGCCAGTAATTTTCCCTTTTCCCAGGGATTGAAAACCACCACTTTTGTGTAATCAGGGTAATGAAAGATGGCGAATCCTTTGGCATATTCAACAGAGGTTTCTGTTTGATCAACGATTCCTGTATCCTGCTTTGCTGAGTTTAAATGACAGCCACCAACCAGAACTGATAGCATTGTCCCCATCAACAAAAGGGTAAGTTTCCTTACATAATTCTTCATGAATGCTGCCCTTCCCTGCTTACAATCTGATCTTTCTTTTTCTTCTCCAAAAGATACCATCCTACAATACCTATAAGAACCAGCACCGGCGAAATCAGCTCAGCCTGTGAAGCATGTATGCCCATAAAGACATAACGGTGTGTTACGCGGATATGTTCAATGAGAAAACGTTCAGTTCCATTAAAAATCAGATAAACAAAAAACAGCACCCCGGGAGTTGAAATTTTTTTACGGATAGTCCATAAAATTGCAAAAAGGATAACAGCCATTATAGTTTCATAAATGGGAGTAGGAAAGACTCCTTGGGGAAGCACCATACAGTGAGGGCCTGAGCACCCCGGAATCGGGACACCCTCATTGATGATATTATGGGGATAGTTGTACGACCAGAGCCAGTCGGGAAGAAAATTCAGCCAGTGTGGTTTTGTAAGCGTATTGACAATGCCCCAGTCACCATCTCCTGCCACCTGACAACCGATTCGTCCCATGCCGTATGACAACATCAATCCCGGCGCAAAGCTGTCAGCAAGATTCTTCCATGTAATTCCATGTTTTTGCCCGTACCAGATAACTGCGATTGCAGCAAATATCAACCCGCCGTAAAAGGTAAGCCCGCTGAAGGAGAAAAGAGAACCCCACGGATCTGCGAGAAAAGCCTTCCAGTTTTCCAGCTGATCAAATACTTTCGCCCCGATGATGCCAAAAATAGCAGCCAGAAAAACCATGTTCCAGGTAATCTGGTATGGATGAATCAGTATACTCTTTTCCTCTGGAGGTGTGAGTTTCGCTTTATCTCTTCTGTACCAGATATAAAAAGCATAAAGTGCGCCAAAAATCAATCCTACCCATACAGAACCTTCCGATGAAAATAAAAAGGTCTGGGGATCATTTGCAAAATGACTGTAATTCGTAATTGCGGCAGGTAATTTAAAGGCGATGTAAAAGGCAATGATGAAATTTATAATCAGATCTCCCAATGAAGCAGGTGCTCCGATGAGAATTTTCCTTTCTGTTGCTTTCAGTACCCCTTCTTTTTCTTTGCGCTTCAACTCAAGATAGAGTAAGTAAGCGCCTGCCAGAAATGCCAGCGACACAAAAAAACCATAACTCATGATGGGAAGATTCAGATGTGTTCCAAAAATACTGTTGATGAGATCGCTAAGCTTAGGGTACATTCTCTTGATTTTAGAAAAACATAAAGTGCAAATTTACATTTATTCCATCATTTTCATGGACTTGAAAGCCACGCATAAGTTATATTTTCTTAATCAGATTCCCAGACTCTTACTGACCTCTTTTTAATTATTTTTGCATAGAACAAAGTGTAATTCCATGCAGATTCCTTTAGCAGAGCAATTAAGACCCAAAAACCTGGACGAATTCATCGGTCAGGAAAAGCTGGTGGGGAAAGGAGGCATACTGCGAAAAGCCATTGATTCCGGGAAAATTCCTTCCATGATTCTCTGGGGACCTCCGGGTGTGGGTAAAACCACACTGGCAAATATCATTGCCAACCAGCTCAGTCTTTCATTTTATACACTGAGTGCCGTCAGTGCAGGGGTTAAAGAAGTCCGCAAAGTTATTGATGCGGCCTCTGATTTTCAGGGAAACGTGATTTTGTTTATCGATGAAATTCACCGCTTCAGCAAATCACAGCAGGATTCATTGTTGCATGCTGTGGAAACCGGAATTCTTACGCTCATTGGTGCTACCACTGAGAATCCTTCTTTTGAAGTAATCTCTCCACTACTATCAAGATGCCAGGTATATATTTTAAGTTCACTGGATAAAAGCCACTTAAAAACCCTGATTGAAAGAGGCGTTGAAAGGTTGTCGGAAGAATACAAAATTAAAATTGAAGTCAAGGAAGACGAAGCTTTGATGCGGATTTCGGGTGGTGATGCACGTAAACTTTACAATGCACTGGAACTTTTTGTACAGCAGCAAAGAGGGAAATCTGAAACTTTGGTAATCGATAACGAAAGCATTAGTAAATCCATCCAGGAAAACCTTTTGATTTATGATAAACAAGGGGAAATGCATTATGATATTATTTCAGCCTTTATTAAATCCATGCGCGGAAGCGACCCCAATGCAGCAGTTTACTGGCTGGCTAGAATGGTGGAAGCCGGTGAAGACCCGAAATTCATTGCACGGCGCATGCTGATCCTGGCTGCTGAAGACATAGGAAATGCGAATCCAAATGCGTTGTTGCTGGCCAACAATTGCTTTGACGCTGTTACAAAAATAGGCTGGCCCGAAAGTCGTATCATTCTATCGCAAACCGCCATTTATCTTGCATCTTCCCCAAAAAGTAATGCTTCATATATGGCCATCGACGACGCGCTGGCACTTGTCAGAAAAACCGGGAACCTCCCTGTACCGTTACACTTACGGAATGCGCCTACCAAACTAATGAAAGAGATTGGCTATGGAAAGGAGTATGCCTATGCTCATAGTTATGATGGAAATTTCGTAGATCAGGAATTCCTGCCGGATGCTATCAGTGGTACGATTCTTTATGATCCCGGAAAAAATCCGAGAGAACAGGAAATGAGACAACGTTTAAAAACGCTGTGGCAGAAAAAATATCGTTACTAACGGTGGTTATTAGTCGTTCCGTTTTCCTTATAAGTCACAATCTTGTAATTCTTCACAATAGGAACAACCGTACTGGTATTGAAATTGAAAGTCAGGTTCAACAGTTCATCATCCACCAGACTTCTTAGTCGGTTTCTGTGGGATGACCTGTCAATATAAGTCATCACATCCGACTTGGCCATATTCCATTGGTCAACAGCCATATTCACAGAATCGCTATCCGTATTGAATTCATATTTATTCATAAGGATTTCAGAAAGTGCCCCGGCAAACAAGGAATCTTCCATGTTAACCATATTTTTCCATCCGGCACAAAAGATAATCACATTCTTATTGCTCTTATAAATCCATTCTGCTACAGCATCCAGATTTAGAAAAGACCCAATGATTACTTCGGATGCACCCGCTGCCATCTTAATAGCCTTGGTACCATTGGTGGTTGAGTAGACTATTTCTTTCCCCTTATAAATGGGATTGAAAAAAGAAGTGGCAGAATTGTCCAGATCAGCAAAACGAACTTTCTTCCCTCCCCTTTCTGCGGCCACAATATAACCGAGACGTTTAAAGAACCTGGCAAACCTTATACGCTTCACTGGAATTATGGCTTTAACGCCATAATCCAATGCTGCGCAAATAGAAGTTGTAGCCCGAAATACGTCAACAACAACTACTACATATGGTTTTTTGACAATAGAATCTGAAAATAGCCTGGGAGCCAGGACAACTTCAATGGCCCGTTCTTTTTCCATGACCAAAATTTAAGAATTACATTTCGAAAAATGGCGGTGGAGTAACAACAGCCTTAGCCAGCTTATTTCTGATCTTAATATAGATTTCAGAACCTTCTTTCCAGTATGGTTTGTCAAGATAAGCCAGACCGATTCCTTCGTGAGTCAATGGCGAATTAGTTCCTGAAGTAACATGTCCGATAACATTTCCATCTGCATCAGCAACTTCATAACCATGTCTCGGGATAGCTCTTTCCTGCATTACAAAGCCTTTTAAACGCTGAGAAACACCATTCTTTTTATGATTTTCAAACAGAACGCGGTCGATAAAGTCGTTACCATCCGTGAACTTGGTAATCCATCCCAAACCGGCTGCAATAGGTGAAGTAGTGTCGTCTATTTCGTTCCCGTAAAGGCAGAAACCTGCTTCAAGTCTTAAAGTATCGCGAGCACCCAAACCGATGGGTTTAATTCCGAATTCTTTACCAGCTTCCAGCACAGCGGCATAAATTTTTTCTGCATACTGGTTGGGCATATAAATTTCACAGCCACCAGAACCTGTGTATCCTGTTGTTGAAAATAAGACATCCGGAACACCGGCAAATTCAACTACTTTGAATGTATAATACTCCATGTCAGTTACCGTTGTGGATGTAAGTTTTTGCATGGCTTTCAGTGCCAAAGGTCCCTGAACCGCAAGCTGCGAAATATCTTCAGAAGCATTGGTAAGTTTTGCATTCACGCTGTTCTGAGACACTACGTGATTCCAGTCTTTTTCAATATTGGCGGCATTTACAACCAATAAATATTTATCAGCGTTAAAACGATATACCAACAAGTCATCCACTATACCACCTTTTCCGTTCGGAAAACAACTGTACTGAACTTTTCCGTCGAAAAGGGCTGCCACATCATTGGTGGTAATCTTCTGAACCAAGTCGAAAGCCTTTGGTCCCTCTACCCAAAATTCTCCCATATGGGAAACATCAAAGACGCCAAGTTTATGTCTAACGGTTTCGTGTTCAATGGCTATTCCCTCGAACTGAACCGGCATATCATAACCGGCAAATTCCACCATCTTCCCACCCATCTGACGGTGTATCTCATTTAAAGCTGTTTTTTTCATTTTTTGATTTTCATTTAAAGGCGTACAAAAGTAGGAATTCCTTTCGAGCTTTAAAACAAGCATTTTAATTTAGAAGCATCCAAAAGGAAACTTAATAAATACTTAAAGTAAATATTGACTATTTATTGTATTCCAGAGCATTAAAATTAGTCGGAACCCGACTATTGAGCAGAAAGATTTAGTATTTGATGTCCAATGGGGCAATGAAGGCATCGCTGCTGATCACAATATCCCGTTTTCAACCTGATTAATGCCTGAGTATGAAGTGCACTGGATGCCTTTACGCCCAACAATTCAAAATGCCTTGTAATTGTGTTATTTTCCGGTGGAATTTCTTCAAGCCACTGAACAGCCTTTTCTTCCATTCCCGGATCATTTTTAAAACGGCCATAAACAAAAGCATAAGGGACAATGGTGTTGATGAGAATCAGATGGATAAAAGAGAGTCCCATTCGACTGGTTTTTTGCTTGTTTGATTTTCCGAAACGATAATGGTTTTTCCAATAATCAGAAGGTTCACAACGTAAAAGCTCAATAACGCGTTTTATACTTTTAGCTGTAAGAATTTTATCTATCAGCCCGGAAGAATGAAAAAGCAGGCTCGCAAACTGAGCAATCCTCAATGTAGGAAAATTGGTAGGCCTCATTCTCATAAATTTCCAGACAACCGCTTTCATAGGAGTCAGATTATATTTAGAAGCAAGAAACAGGTATTCTTCCTTAAGTTTTCTTGGATATTCCTCAGCGAGATTTCCTTTCAAAAGACCGGCTTGTCCAAAAAGCATGGCTTCCAGTTGGAACAAATCAAGTTTATGCTTTGAAAGAACAGAAAGCGGTAAAGAAAGAGCCAGTTGTTCAAAAGCGTCTGTATTAGCCTTCAGCCCGAAACTTTTCATGAGACTCCTGTAAAACACCTCCCGAAAGTCACCTTTAGATTCTACAAGCTCCAACTGAATTGTGTCGGCTTTTTGCTGCAACCTCTCCACCGCAATGCGGTCTAACGTGTTCAGCATACTAAAATTTCCAACACCTGTAATATCTGAAGCACAGGGAATCCAGTTAGTAGAAAGAAGGAAACCTTTGTATTTTTCATAGAGAGTTTCACTGAATTTGCCCTTCAGTTCCAGGCATGGAACCATCTCACCACTTTTGCGAATCACAGCCTTATCATTCTCGTAAACCACATGGAGAATAATATTGTTATAACTTTCGTCTGAATGATGCCCATGCCGGAACCAATCGCTGCTTTTTACATGAATCTCGACATTTCCAGCCCAACGTGTTTCTCCAAGCTTCAGACGACAATCAAAAAAGTCGGGCCCACTATCATTATTTTTTGTTCCGGGTTTTTCTAATAAAAGCTGTAAACCATCAATTGTAACCAATGGTTTACGCACAAAATGATACATCCATAAGTAGTAAAGAAAATCTTCGGTCATAAGTTGTTGGTTTTTAAGATTCGAACGGCTAAGATATTATTTTTTACTTTAATTTCATAAATACGAAATTGCTCAAAAAAACTATTGCTAATGCGTTTAAAAAACACTACTTTTGTACCGCTGATTATTATATAACCATGGCAAATGAAGAATTATTAGTTTCCGGAATTGAGTATAAAGTCAGGAAATTAATCGAGTCGAACAATTTGCTAAGGGAAGAAAATATGAAGCTGGAGAAAATGCTGGAGAAAATTCAGGGAGACTTGGAAAACCTTCAGGGAGAGTTAGATATAAAAAATAATGAATTTTTAAAACTTTCGCTGGCAAAAGCTTTGGAAAGCAAATTCGGTGTTGAGAAAGGGAT
>JACZJI010000099.1 GCA_014860665.1 Bacteroidales bacterium
ATTTTAATTTAAATAAAATATACTTCATATCCATTGGTGATTCAAGAATATTTATTAAAAAAAACAATGAAAATCCTGAACTAATTAGCAAAGACGATTCTATAGCTTTTCCTGTCACAATCAACAAAAAAATTGTCATGAAAGACGGAGTCCCAGTAATTTCAATTCCAATTACAAAAGCAATTGGTCAACGAGATATATTAGAATTTGAAATTAATATGCATTCCTTTAGTGCTGGTGAGTCAGTAATACTTGCTACGGATGGAATACACGACCATGGTATATTGCCATATAATATATCAGATTTAATCAATCAGAAAAATATATCAACTAAACTACAATCAGCCGTAAGTGAGTGCTCTCGGGAAAACAATGATGATGCAACCATATTAATCCTCCGAAGAAACGATTTTCCGAGTGGTTCCAAATCTCTATATAGGGATGCAATTCTTAATAACATTGATTTTACATCAGAAAAATTATTTGGTCATTTATTAACTGATTGTGCAGTTGAGTTGGTTAATCAGTCAATTGAATTTGATGATTGGGCAAAAGTGAAGCAATGTCTTAATTATCTTAGTGATCAAAGACTTTTACTAACCAAAGAAACTCTAATTGACTGGTTAAATCTTGTACTTACAAAAAATGCAAATGATAGGAAGATTATTAGTTTATTGAAAGAGTTAATTCGAATTAGTTCGTAATAATTATTATTGCAAAGATTACAGATGGACGAGGAAAAATCGAAAAAACGGGAAAAAATTTCAACATTATCTTCACAATTAAAAAAGCTTTCTGAGGAAGATAATTCTAAGCAACAAAATGATGATGCTACAAAGCAAATTATGACGGACATAAGTCCTCCCCATAGGAATTTTTATAAATTATATACAGCTATTGATAGTTCGAAGCAAGTTGAATTAAAGAAATCATTTTATAAGAATGCAGCGCGATACGCTGGACTCAGAACAACCTGGTTGCTGGTAGATTGTGAACAAAGAATACTTATGGACGAAGAAAGAAGAAGTGCCCATAATGTTTTTATAGATGCCTGCAATATTATGAGCAGGAATATGGTAAAGAACGATGAAGATGCATCCTGGAGAAAAGAATTAGGCGATGATCGAAAAGTTATCGGTGATTTTGCTTGTTATATAAGTTTTGTTTTGGAAATTAAAGCGAGATAACCCTATTTAAGTGTAACAAATTATATTACAGGCTATCCTTACACTTTTAGTCTATTTGACAGAAATTAATTTATTGCTGCATCGTTTATCTTAACAAATTGGAATTAGTAATAAAGCGATCACAAGATATCATCTTATAGAACCCGAGATCATCAAGTAATAATATCTGTTCCAAATTTAATCATTCGCTATTTAATTATTATTAATCCAACTTTCTTGAAGACACTTGTTTCCATGTCTGATTACAGTGTACTTAGTTGGGGTTGCTTCTGAACGCGTAATAACTTTTAGGATTGGAGTTAAAATAATTGCGATTCCATGAAGACATGACCACTCTACTTGCAAATCAAGGATTTGGTGAAGCCATTCTCTTTCTTTATTAAAGGTATTTTTGAGGTTCCAGAGAGCTTTACCGAATAAGGCCGTTTTGAAACAATTGAAAGAACAAGGCAAGTGTGGTACTGCACGTACACCAGTCCATCGCCAAAGGATATTGGCTTCCCGTGGCCCGATTACTTCAGAGTATTTTTCTTCAATTTGAGTAGAGCAAGTTCCGATTGCCATTGGCCATGTTGTATCCTTGAAACAACCATCCAACCATGTATTTATAAAGAACTCTGTGCAGCAAGTTGGATAGCCTAGGAGGGTTCCAATTATTCTTTGGTCATTACATTGCCAAGCCTCCATAAAATCATTGGCATACTTTTTCTTAGCTAATACAGTTCGGGTACGATAAGGTCCATAACCCAAATATGGTATTTCTTCCACAGAATATTGTTGTTTTGTTATACCCACACGGGAGATTGGTAAACTGACTAAACCATGTTTCTTGCCGTACTCACTTATTGTATTCCTTTGTTTTGTGTCAAGCAGCAGCAATGCACAACGGCGAAGATCTTCTACAACCGATATTACTTCCAATTTGCTGAATGCATTACAAATCCGAGTAATTCTTTCGAGCCAAATTGATTTAATATAATCACTGACCCATACTATTCTAGTGAAATCAGGTAATTGAAACGATAGGCGATTCATACGGTTCTTCCTAATACTTGGTGCACATAAATATTTTCTCCGCGTGACCACCCTTCATAAATTATGCTTTCAACTTTACAACGCTTCTGAGGTTGTTGACTTAAGGGAACTTGACCTGCATTTAATAATTCCTCCTCAAAATATTTAAAGATTTGAAGCCAGATGGGACAATGAGAAGTTCTATTTCTCCAGTCTCCGTCAATAGCAGTCCCTGGGCAATTTCCCTTACACATTAGGAAAAAACGACAACCTGAACAGCCATTATATTCTTGAGGAGTGTTATATAAAGACATGTAACGCTCGAAACCGACCGACTCTGCCTTGACATACTCTATACCCTTCTTATTTTTACGCATGTAACTTCTATGTTGATCAAAATCCTCAATTTCGCGTACTGCACGAGAGGTGAGAGGATCACATGCATTACATATACAAGCTCTGCTATTGTCTCGCCCCAAAAGCTGCTTTTTTATATCATCAAATAGTTCAAATCGTAAATTAGACAGTGTCTTTTCAAACTGAGCGAGACTAATTAATGCATTCACATTCTCCTCTACAGAAAGAGTTAAATCCTCTTGAGTTATTTCCTTATCAACTTCTAATAAATTCAGACGGACTAATTTAACTCCAACTTCGTCAAGTTCTCTTAGCCATTGCTGGAGACAATCCAGCCTACTACCTGTCGCATTAAGTCGGTGTAAAGTGACAATTAGTGAAAGACTTATATTTTCATCACATAATCGGAGAATGTTCGCTTGTGTCTTTGCTGTTGAGAGACGAGTTGTAAGCAACTGTCCAGTTCCTCGCGCATTGTTGAGCTCATCTGGTCCATCTATAGATATTCCAACAGTTACATTGTAATGTTGAAACATACGGATATGATCCTCATCAATTAGAACTCCATTAGTCTGGAGCGAATTATGACCCCAGCAGAAAAATCCCCAAGACCAGAGCTCTTCAAGATCATGCTTTGATATAAGGAGTGGCTCGCAGCCAGAGAGTGTAAAGGGTCTACCCTCGACTTCAATAGTTTTCTTAATCTTTTGTATATCATACTCTTGCACTAAGTCTGTGGTAGTTTGTTGTCTATTTTGATAACAGTAAACACATACATGATGGCATTG
Source organism: Bacteroidales bacterium (assembly GCA_014860665.1). Lineage (GTDB taxonomy): Bacteria > Bacteroidota > Bacteroidia > Bacteroidales > F082 > Sulfidibacterium. The sequence goes on from JACZJI010000099.1 coordinate 3,347, forward strand.
TGCTCCTATTGGGCACACTTCTACTGTCATAAGATCCTCGCCATATATAACAATCGAGTTAAATAGATACTCATTGGTTCGTGAGTACCATTATTATTTTCAATATATATGTCAATGTAGCTTTTGTGGTTTCTCAAATTAGTTGTTTATTTCTTAAGCTGAATTTTAAATTTTCCTAGAATTTCATCAACTATCTCAATTGAACACGAGAAACCAAACATTATATTTATATAATATTTACTTTCTCATTAAATACTTGTTTGGGACTGACTCTTTAATCCTATCCATTTTTTGCGTAAGCCTCGATGACCGGGCGAATACCATAGAAATAAATCGTTAATACTAGATGAACGTAAAGTGGACTATAATAAACAATGTCATTATTAGTCTCTCATTCGAAGTTGAAAAAGTAATTTTAAAAACTTCTGCTCTGGTAAAGTATTTTTTATGAAAGCTGCATATATGGTTTTGTAGCTAATTTATAAACCCCTCCAGAGAATAATATTTATTTTAAATTAGATTAAAATTTTCATTTTTCAAAATTCTAAACCAGTAAATCTTTTGTTCTTCTACCGTAGGCGAGTTATTTTCTTTTTGTTTTGATATTGTCTGCTCTATTGGTTTGAGGAGTCGTTTCCAATCAATCTTTGACTTTATTATTTCTAAAGCTTGTTTGCTTTGTGTTTTAATATGTTTATTCAATGTATCATTTGCTGTAGAAGTGAACAGATCGGTATTATTT
>JACZJI010000100.1 GCA_014860665.1 Bacteroidales bacterium
GTCTTTGTTATATTCATTGTTATTATGATTATTGCGGTCATTGCTTCTGTAAACTCAAATCCTGAGCCAACAACCCAAAATCAAAAGGTCTCAAAAGCAACTATTGACAGTATAGTTTCACTTGTACGTCATGATAAATTGTTTGAAATCAAAGACGTTTATTATAACGAAAAAGACAGTAGTTTCAATATCGCTTTTACCAATAAGGGTAATGTCATCAAAGACGGAAATTATTCTCCTAAATATTTTGATAATACTTACCATCTTGACAGTTTCCCCTGCTTTGAGGGGATCTACCTTTTTGCTTATCAGAAAGGAAAATCATTGAAAAATGGGGATTATAAAAACTATCTTACCTGTGAAAGCAAAAGAGCTTACAGAATCTTGCAAATATTCAAAGGAAAATACTGCTATGGAAATAAATGCCTACCCCTTATAGACTACCTTAAAAAAGATATGAATGATCCATCCAGTTACGAAAGTGATAGATTATGGATTACCTGGGCATACGATAGTTCGTTCAACGTCACCAATACTTTTCGTGCTAAAAATGCTTTTGGTGCTAAGGTTCTAAATAAATGTTCAGCAGTAATTGACATCCATGGTAATGTGTCTGATTTTAGTTTAGAAAAATAGAATTTCCAAATATTTTTTATATGAGTATTTTGAAAAAACAAACTTTTATCCTCACTCAATTAAGGGAACTGGGAACAAATATTCAACCTGTAAAAACTCATGATTTTATTGATGACGTTTTATCAAAAACCTTAACAGATGAAGAAATAAAAGTGTGTTTTTCGCTGCTTGAAAAAAAGAAATTTATCGAAGTAATCCCTCCTGATAAAAAAGATCTTAGCAATTTCAGTACAGCTATTACTGATGAAGGAATGGAAGAATTAGAGCGTTTTGAAAATCAGGAAAAAGAGCGAATTCGTTTTGAAACGTTGGAACATATTACACAAAAGAACAGTCGATATATCGTGTACTTAACAGTACTCATTGCTATTGGAACAGTAGGATCGCTTGTGTGGAATATATTGAAGTATTTTCAAGTTTTTGGCCATTAATTGCCCCTTCCCGGCAAGCGTCCGCTTGTGCCTGTACAAACCAGATCTTTCTGTATCATCAAATTTTCGGAAATAATTTTGGTCACGGCTTCATAATTAAAGCGTAAAGTTAGAAAAGAATTTAAATTACCATATAGTTGGAAGCCAGAAACGGAAAGCCGGAAGTTTTTGATAGAAAAATTGCGCGCACAGAACCCGCCATACACCATGCGGAATTGTGCATTAAGGCACAAGCGGACGCTTGCGCCATTGAATATTTGCGCCATTGAAAGCCGTAATGACGCCATGCGTGGCGACTTTTTAGATACAGCCATCTTCCGACTTCGGTCTTCTGACTTCCGGCTTTCTCAATAAAACACCACCTGTGCTCCCTGATGCATTTGTTTGAATTCGTCCACCTGTTTTCTGCCGATGTTGGTATGATCGCAGCGCAAAAGCTTAATATTTGGCAGGTTCATAATGAATTTCAGCCTCCTTATAGGTGTGTTGTTGATGTAAAGATTTTGCAGCGAACGGATGCCTTCCAGCGCATTCAGGACTTTGACACGTGTTCCCGAAAGATTCAGTGTTTCCAGATGACGCAGATTCCTCAAAGGATCAAGATCCTCCACTCCGGTGTTTTCCAGATTGATTTCTCTGAGGTTCTTCAACAATGCCAGTGTGCTGATGTCGGCAAGCGGACAGTTGGAGAAACGCACCGAACGAAGCGTTTGTATTTTTTCCAACCCACGAATGTCCACCAGGTTGCTGTTGTTGATGGATAATTCAGAAAGACTCGAAAACTCTTGCAGAGCCTCCAGCCCGTAACGCAGACCCGGATAATCAAGAGTGAGTTTTTCCCTGTTTACCAATTGTTGCAATTGCTCATTGGTAGGTACAGAATCCAGATTGCCCAACTTATAAAAAGCCTCTTTCCAGCCGCTACCCAAATGGTTCCACCAGTAATGCAAATAAGGCGACTGGAAAATAACCAGCGTTTGAGGGTTCTTTTTGCGGAATGCAAGTACATCCGGTCCTTTTACATTTGACTCATCAGCATAGATACGTACCAGATTGGTGTTGTTTTCCAGTGGCATCAGGTCGCTGACAGCAGTATAATTCAGATTGATCAGCTTCAGGCTTCTCAGCTTTTCCAACGGTTGTAAACTGCTTACGGTGGTATGACTGATATTCAGCTCGCGCAAACCGCCCATAGCGCTCAACGGTGCCACACCGGTAATGGAAGTGCCGGAAACGTTCAGACGCGTCAGTTGCGAAAGCATGGACAATGGTGCCAGGTCATGAATATTTTTGTTTCCCGAAAGATTTAATGTGTCCAGTTGAAGCAGCAAATGAAGCTCCTCTTTTGTAATGGTATCTTTGTTTGGCAGAAATTTGATAAAGACATCTTTCCATGCTGAAGGCAACTTATTCCACCAGGTTTCCAGCTCCTGAGAATTATAAATCACCTGGCATTCCGGATTTTTCTCAGCAAACAACTCAGCCTCTTTCTGTCCGATTCCCGAATTATCGCAATAGATGTATTTCAGGTTTTTCAGTCCTGCCAGAGGCATAATATCTTTGACTTTCGTATTACTGATATGCAGCACCGACAAATTATTCAGATGGGCCAGAGGACGCAAATCCGTCACATTGGAGCTGTCCAGATCGAGATTCTGTAACCCTCCTAAGGACGCCAGCACCTCATAACTTTTCACCTGATCGCGGGCCAGGTCAAGACTTGCCAGGTAAGAGAGTCCGGCAAGAGAATCAATCTGCTGAATTCTCGTTCCGGCCAGATTGAGCACTTTCAGGTGGATCAATCCCGAAATGTTTTTCAGTGAGTCCACAGGAGAATAGGAAAGATTGACAGATTCCAGATTTCGGAGATTGCCCAGCACTTCCATTTTGGTAATCATCGTATACGAAGCATCCAGCTCCCGCAGGCCGGAAGCATACCGCATCGGTTCCAGGCTCTTCACCGGGCAGCCGCTGATGTTCAGTGTCTCCAGTTTATTCAGGCTCCGCAGCGGCGTCAGATCGTCAATCAGTGTGTGGGAAACATCCACGGAAACCAAATCAGGAAGTTCGCTCAGCGGCTCAAGATTATCAATATTTAAATTGCCTGAAACGTCAACGTTTCTGTTCCGCTTGACATAATGCAGTACCTGGAACAGCAATTGTGTATTCACCAGAATGGTATCCGGCTCCTGTTGGTAACCAGTATCATTTATCAGTATTGTGCTGTCTGCTGCATTACTGTTCTGCTGCATTTGTAGCGAATCGGAACTGTTCAGTGAATCGCTCACCGGCACTTTTCTTACCGTGATCAGGCTGTCATGGGAAAACCAGATCACTTTGCGGAGCGGAAGCGTATCATACACAAGAATAGATTGCCCGAAATAATCCTTCCATCCTTGCGAAAGGTTATTCCACCAATATTGCAACTCTGAATTTTCGTTGGGTTTATGAGTATAGATGCTGGCGATTTTCAGGTCGTTTTTCTCCTGGTTAAGATTGATTTCTATGTAGCGGGGTTCATCGTTGTCAACCGTGTCGTTGTTTACGGTAATTCCCTGCAGGGTTCTTATCAGGCTTACCTTAAAGTATATTTTTCCCTGAGGATTCACCAGGGCATCAATGCTGTTGATGTGCGTTGAAAAATGAACCTGCTTGAAAAAGAACACCACGTCTTTCAGATAAGCCTGCACATCTTTATTCAACGGCACCTGACGGTGCGCCAGGTCGTCTTCTATCTGAACCTTTTCATCTCTGAAAATCTTGAGATAACTGCTGTTAATAATGATTTCTTTTTCAGACGGGGGATTGTTCGGATCACCCAAAAAATTCAGTGTCGAAGTCAGATACTCTATCATCTGACTACACTGCTGCTTATAGGATTTCACTTCTGCCGGACTCAGCTTCAAGGTTCTTTGTTCGGCAAAAAGCCACTGAGCCGCAAAAAGAAAAGCAAAAACAAAGACTGTTATTTTTTTGATGAACATGAGTTGAAAAATCTTAGTACCTGGGCCTTATCTTTTTCGTCTATATATTTCAAATTTGAGATCAGCCAACCTGAATTATCTGTATTCCGGTTAAAATAACTGAGTTCGAAATACCAGTTTTTAATCTGAAAGAAATGGAATTTCACGGAATTGATATACTCAAATTTCAGTGCTCCGGTTTTCATCAGATAAAAAAACAAAGTTAGGTAATCCGGGCGATAGTCAGTAGCTGCGTAGTATTCAATATGTTTAGGATCGTCGAAAGCCTTGTTGAGGTTCATGAAATCAATTTCATGGCTTTGCGGATGCAGAAAATATTTCATCTGTCCGGCTTTGGTTTCCGTGGGAAAAAGCTGATGCAGATCGGCATCAAAAACATTGCTGATAATCCATTTTGAACCCAGGCTGTCTCTTTCCACAGTCAGAAACAGGATCAGGTTCACATTGGCATTATCATCGTTTTTAAAAGTTGCCGAAACCTCTGCATACCAGTTTTTATCCAGAAAGTTCAGATAAACCGGATGCTCTTTATTGGTAACATCATCGATAAAATATTTCTTGAGTGTCCCGGAAGTTCTGGGGTTAGACATATCGAAAAGATAGGGCAGCAATTTTTTACGCAATGCCCTGTTATGATATCTCCAGTCGGTATCAGCAAGCTGGATTCCGTCGGGACCTTCTTCCATGTTGAAACGGCGAACAAACTCGTATACCTGTTTGTTCATTGCACTAAACACCTGTTCACCCCCGAGTTGTCCCGATGGATCGATTATTTGTGCATTTAGTTGGAATAGTGATAATAGAAATATCAGTATTAGAAAATAAAGTCGTCTGCTATACATCTTCACAATTAATAATATCCGGCAAAAATAGCCAAACCCTCTATTGAAGATTGTACAAAACAAAAGTTTTCTGCAAAGGTTAAAAGAATTTAACCTTTGCAGAATCAGAATCTAATTTTTTGTTTCGTCTTTCAGGCGGTTTTGAATAGCTTCGGTTTCTTTTTCAAAGCCGGGTTTGCCTAACAATGCGAACATATTCTTTTTATAAGCCTCAACTCCGGGCTGGTCAAATGGATTAATCTCGAGCAGATAACCACCCACAGCGCAAGCCATTTCATAGAAATAGATCAGTTGTCCGATCGTATTTTCATTGATGGCAGGCACGGTAACACGCAGATTTGGAACACCGCCGTCGACATGGGCTAAAGTAGTGCCCAGCTCAGCCATGTGGTTCACTTCGTGAATGGCTTTACCGGCGAGATAATTCAGTTTGTCTAAATTTTTCTCATCCTTTGGAACCAACAGTTCGTGTGCAGGTTTTTCGACGGAAAGAACAGTTTCAAAGAGGTTTCTCATACCTTCCTGAATGTACTGTCCCATAGAATGCAGGTCGGTTGTATTGCTTACCCCTGCCGGGAAAATACCTTTGCTTTCCTTGCCCTGGCTTTCGCCGTATAGCTGTTTCCACCATTCCGTAAAATAAAACAGTGCCGGCTCATAATTCACCATGATCTCGGTTGTAAAACCTTTCAGGTACAATGCATGGCGTACTGCTGCGTAGGCGGCCACCGGATTTTCTTTGATATCGAATGACTTTTCAGAGAATTGTGCCATTTCATCAGCACCCTGCATCAGCTTTCTGATGTCCAGACCGGCAATGGCAATCGGGAGAAGTCCGACAGGAGTTAAAACAGAATAACGGCCTCCAACATTATCAGGAACTACAAAAGTTTCATATCCTTCTTCATCGGCCAGCTGTTTCAAAGCACCTCTTTCCGCGTCGGTGATGGCAATAATGCGGTTTTTGCTTTCTTCCTTGCCGTACTTGGCTTCCATGTGATCGCGCAACAGGCGGAAAGCCAATGCCGGTTCGGTAGTTGTCCCCGATTTGGAGATCACCGTCATCGTATAATCCTTCGCATCCAACACTTCCAGCAACTCAGCCAGATAATCTTCGCTGATGTTGTTGCCTGCATAGCAAACAATGGGATTCCCCTGTTTCTTTTTCAGGAAGTTGAAATTCGGTGACAAAGCGTCAATCACAGCTCTTGCACCCAGGTAAGAACCTCCGATTCCTACTACCACACTCACTTCTGATTTTTCACGGAAACGGGCTGCAGCAGCCTCAATTTTAGAAACCAGACTTTCATCGACAGAAGTAGGAAGATCGGTCCATCCTAAAAAGTCATTGCCCCGTCCGGTTTTTTCCCGTACGGCAATAAACTGATGGTCGAGAGCTTCCTGAAGTTGTTCAATTTGTGCTTTGGAAATGAATTTCAAAGCATTTTTAAAATCAAAATTTAACGAAATCATAATTTTTAAGTTGCGGCGGCTAAAATACGAAAATAGCCTGCTTGTTTACAAACAGTAACGACCCCCAAAATCCGGGAAATCAAAGCCTGTTATTTAGCTGCTGTCTTTCAATAAATTCCGGCATTGGGGATTTTGTTCTGAGACTTCCTTTGCTTTTGCATATATTGCTTCAGGAAACGATTTCGAAGGGAGTCCATTTCACGAATTTGTTGCTGAAAATCGAAAAGTTGTCCCTGCCACTGATTAAAGAAGTCTTTGTTATTAAAAAAGTCCAGAATCATGGCCGAATCAGGCATGTCCATGAAATGATTTTGCATGGACTGAACGTCAGAATTAGGGAAATTTTGCCGGAAGTAGGGCATGAATTTCCTGAATACACTATCGACGTCAATTTGCCTTCCCTGACTATTGTGATGATAGGACCAGGAATAGGTCGAATCGTATCTGATTAAGTTCCCATTCTTGTCGTAAACCTTATGCACATTATACTGGATCTTGGGGTTACCCGGCTTGGTATATTTTACCGTGTCCTGTTTGTTTTTTGCAAAAACGATTACACTTGTCAGCAAAAGTCCTGCAATAAAAATCATCTTTTTCATGGCTCTTATTTTTATCGTTCAGGGCAAAATTAAAAGTGCCGTGATAAAAAATCAAGTCACAAAAGCATCATAAAGGCTTGGTTTAAGAATGTTTAACTGTAGTTAACATGTTTAAAAACTCCGTTGTTTACCTCCCATTCTGGGAATATAAAGCCGAAGTTATTCTGTTTTAAGAAGCTGCTTTTCGGATTTGGTAGTTTCAGGAACCGATTTACTCCTGGGATATAAACCCATCAATACTTTTTCAGGAGTCATCGGAGCATCAAAGGATGCAAATTGCGGGTTGAATTCCCGCATGGCGTTCTGGATAGCGAAATAAACGCCCAATCCATACAATAACGGAGGTTCTCCGACAGCTTTTGAGCCCATCACAGCCAGAGTATGTCCGGAAGTTTTTAATGGCATTACATTTACTGTTTTGGGTACACCATAAATATCAGGAACTTTGTAAGTGGAAAGACTGTTGGAAAGCAATTTTCCATCACTGTTGTAGCTCAGCTCTTCCATCGTCATATATCCGATGCCCTGCACCAGGGCACCTTCCACCTGACCTATGTCAATTGACTGGTTCATGCTGTCGCCAAAATCATGAACGATATCCACTTCTTCTACCTCATAAATTCCCCGTAGCACATCCACTTTCACCACGAAAGCAGCCGTTCCATAAGTATGGTAAGCAAACGGATGCCCTTTTCCTTTTTCCACATCAAAATGAATAACCGGCGTGGCATAATGTCCGTGTTCCGTAAGGTTCACTCGGTTCAAAAACGCTTGCCGGATTAGTTTTTCCCAGGTAAAATCCGTTTCATTTCCTTTTACAAAAACCCTTTCATTAACAATTTCAACTTCCTTTTTGGAAGCTTTCAACTGCTCAGCGACAAAAGCTTTCAAACGCATCAACAATGCGTTGCATGCAACCAGCAAAGCGTTTCCGTTGAGATCAGCCCCGGAACTGGCAGCCGTGGGTGATGTGTTGGAAACCCTTGAAGTGTTGGTTGTTTCCAGCTTGATTCTGCTGGGATCGATAGAAAATGTATGTGCAGCTACCTGCATCATCTTTGTGTTGACGCCCTGTCCCATTTCAATGGCACCAGTGCTCACGCCAATACTTCCGTCGTGATAAATATGTACCAGCGCACGAGCCTGATTCATGGAAATATTGGTGAATGAAATACCAAAAGTCACCGGCATCATCGCCATGCCTTTTTTATAAATCCTGTTTTTTTTGTTAAAGGATTCTATTTCTTTTTGCTTTTCCTGAAGATGATATTCATCGCAAAGTGTTTTCCACGTTTTACGGATGTTGACCTGTTTTGCGGTCTGCCCGTAATAAAACAGATCGTTCTCCCTTAAAAGATTCCTTTTCTGTATCAGAGAAGCCGGAACATGTAATTCCATGGCCGCTTTAGCAATAGCCGACTCTATAACAAACATACCCTGTGGGGCACCGAATCCGCGAAAAGCCGTGTTGGGAGGCAGGTTTGTCTTACAGCTGTAAAGGGTAGCTTTGACATCGGGTATGTAATAGGAATTTGTTGTGTGAAAAAGTGTTCTTTGAGAAATAGCCGGACTCAAATCATTGGAAGCACCTCCGTTTTGATAATAAGTGACTTCGTAGGCGAGAATTTTTAAATCCTGCGATAAACCGATTTTAAAATCAGAAGAATAGGGATGTCGTTTTCCTGTTATCTGCATGTCATCCGCACGGGATAAAACCAGCTTTACAGGTTTTTCCAGTTTTTGCGCAGCCAGTGCCACCATCACTGCAGGCGCTGTTGCCTGGTCCTCTTTTCCGCCGAAACCGCCACCCAGCCTCACAACATCAACCTGAATCTGATTCATGGAAATGCCTAATACTTTGGCAATGGTACGCTGCGCCGCCGTCGGACTCTGTGTGGACGAGTGCACCATGATACGGCCGTCTTCCGCTGGATAGCTATAAGCACCCTGGGTTTCCAGATAAAGATGTTCCTGACCGGCCTGTTCCACTGAACCTTCAAAAATATATTTGCAGTGAGACCACTTTTTTTCGGGCTCACCCATGGAAAAGATGGTCGGCGGTGTTAAAAGCCATCCTTTTTCAGTCGCTACACGCGGGTCGGTGATAACTTCAAGCTCATCAAAATCGAGTTTAATCAACTGTCGGGCTCTCCGGGCAATGCGTTCAGTTTCTGCCACGACCAGGGCAACAGGCTGTCCCAGATAATCAGTTTCATATTCTGCAAACAGCGGTTCGTCTGGGATAATCCCGCCAATCTGATTTTCTCCGGGAATATCCTTTGCGGTAAGAATATCAATAACACCCGGGTAGTTTCTTGCATCAGTTACCTCAAGATTTTTAATTTTTGCATGAGCTACGGGTGAGAAAAAAACCACCGCATGCAAGGTTCCCTGCCTTACCGGGATGTCGTCAAGATACAGCGATTTCCCGGTCACATGCCCTTTTGAATCTATATTCTTCATGATAACACCGCTTTCTTTAACAAGTTATCCGCAGCAATGAAACCGGGAAACAATTCTATAAAATGGGCAAAAAACAATTGCCTTAATAATAATCGTTTGTATTCTTTTGTGCCCCTGATATCGCTGATAGGCGCAATTTCTTTCTGCAGAATTTCGGATGCATCAATCAGAGTTTTTTCGTCCAGCATTTTCCCTGCAAGAAACTGTGCGGTTCTTTCAGCATAAAACGGGAAAGGAAACACGCCTCCGGCAGATAAATCAGCGTGGAGAATTTTATTTCCTTCCACATGAATTCGCAAGGCGGAATTGACGCTGGCGATATCCAGGAAACGGCGTTTGCTTACTTTCTCGAAGTTGAAAAAAACGCCCTCAGCGGGCACATCAAACTCAACTTTTTCTATTAGTTCTCCATCCTGTAAATCGGTTTGCTTGTAACCGTGATAAAATTTTCGCAACGGAAGGGATCGCCTCGCACCAGCTTTATTTTTAACATGTACAATTGCATCAAGCGCCAGCAAAAAAACCACAATGTCTGCAATAGGAGAAGCATTCATAATATTCCCTGCCACCGTTCCCATGTTTCGGATAGGTTCGGATGAAATCAGTTTGAAGTGTTCTTTCAGTTTCGGAAAAATGCTTAGCAATTCTTTATTGGAAATCATATCCGTAACAGTTACGGAAGCGCCTATAAAACATTTTTCAGCTCCCATTTCTATCTTGAGAAACTCAGGATGTGACCTCAGGAATTGCAACTGTGCAGGGAAAAGTTGATCGGCTTTTTGTACGAACAAATCTGTTCCTGCCCCAACCGGAATGCCCTCGCTTACTTTAATGGTTTCCATCTGAATTTCGGCAAGTCTACCTGCAATTTCTCTGAAATAATCGGGGATGTAAGCATGTTCGATGAGCCAATCCAGATTTTTCTCAGCGTCTTTATGAGCTAAAGCTTTAGACAAATCCAGCGCTGCTCTTTCAATGGATTTATATCCTGTACAACGACAAATGTTCCCGCTGATAGACGCCAGGACGTTTTGTTCATCTGAAGGCGCTCCATCCAGACTATGTGCAGTAAGCGACATAACAAAACCCGGAGTACAAAAGCCGCATTGTGTGGCAGCATGATCAATAATCGCCTGCTGAACCGGCGACATCTGATCTTTTTGAAGTCCTTCAATAGTAACGACGTGTTTTCCCTGGACATTTCCCAACGGTGTAAGGCATGAAACAATGCTTTTGTAATTTACCTTCCCATGTTCCAAACTCCCTTCCAACACAGTACAAGCACCGCAATCGCCTTCGCGGCAGCCTATTTTGGTACCCATCAGATTCATCTCATACCTGATAAAATCAAGTAACACCATGCCTGGTTGTTTCTCGGTACATATCAGCCGGTCGTTAAGGATAAAAGAGATCATTGCTTATTATCAGTCCATTTCAAATAACAAAGTTAAGTAATTTGGGTTCTCGCAAAGGTTTGAGATTTAAAAAAGATGATTTTCAGGTATTCCCGGAAGAATCGACAAAACTTTAGAAAAATTCTTCCGAAAACGCTGACACCTATTTTGTTTTTTCTATGCCTGCCAATTATATAAAATTTGGTTACATTTGAATTCATAAATTCTGAAGACATGAAAATCTTTAAAAGAATCCTCCTTGCTTTACTTGTTCTCATTATTGTAGTTGGAGGCGTGATCTATTTCTGGTTAAGAAGCACCGCCCCTGATTATTCAGGCAATGTCCACATAAAAGGTTTACAGGACCAGGTTTCTGTGGTTTACGACCATTATGGCGTACCGCACGTTTATGCCCAAAACGCCCATGATGCTTATTTCGCATTTGGTTATGTCCATGCTCAGGACCGGCTTTTCCAGATGGCGATGCTGCGCCGGGTTATGGAAGGACGGCTTTCGGAAATACTCGGGAAAAATTTTGTCGAGGACGACGAATACATGCGTACGTTATCCATCAATAAAATGGCACAACAGTGGGCAGATGCTTTTATGAAAAACGCTGACCAGCCTGTTAAAGATGAAGTGCAGGCTTATCTGGATGGCATTAACAGTTTCATTGAGAACCATAAGCTTCCCGTCGAATTTACCCTGCTCAACTTCAAACCGGCGAAATTCACGGTGAAAGATGTTTTCGGAATTATCGGTTATATGGCTTTGACTTTTACAGATGCCTTGGCCGAAAACCCGGTAGCATCCAGAATTTATGATAAATGGGGACCCGCCTATTTAAAGGATTTGGGCCTTGATTCCATTTCCAACACAGAATATTATCATCATTCAAAAGATATCATCCTTTCGGGATTGTTTAAAAATGTCCGTTCCTTGCAGGATTTAACTCCTATGCCTATCTGGGAGGGTTCCAACAATTGGGTGGTTAGTGGCAAACATTCCAAATCGGGAAAGGTATTGCTTGCCAACGACACACACATCAAATATTCCCAACCAGCCGTATGGTATGAAGCTTATCTGCAATATCCCGGTTTCGATATGTACGGATATTACCTTGCCGGAATTCCTTTTGCTTTGGTGGGCCACAACGATCATTATGGCTGGGGACTGACCATTTTCCCGTTTGATAATCTGGATTTATATGCTGAAAAAGTCAATCCTGCTGATTCCAATCAGGTATGGCACGACGGAGCCTGGCAAAACGACAGCATCGACCATCAAATCATTAAAGTGAAAGGGGAAAAAGATATTCCTTTCGATATCCGGTACACCGTTCACGGACCGATTTTGAACGGAGCTTTCAAAAATGTTACACATAAATCCGACCAAGAAGTTAGTATGTGGTGGTCGCCACTTCATATGAATTCAACCTCGCTGCAGGCTCTTTACGACATGAACAATGCCGTGGATATGGCTGATTTCAAAAAAGGAGTATCCCTGATTGATGTGGTCGGGCTGAATGTGGCTTACGGAGATACAGATGGAAATATTGCCTGGTGGGGAGCCGGAAAAATCCCGCAAAGGAAAGACAGCCTTGTGAATCCCAAGCTGATTCTGAATGGTACCAATCCTGCCAATGATGTGATTGGTTTCTATCCTTTTGACAAAAACCCTCAATCTGTAAATCCGCCCAGCGGAATTTTGAATACATCCAACAACATGCCACCAGCCGTCGACGGGTATATTTATCCAGGATATTATTATCCCGGATACCGTGCAGCAAGGGTTCGCCAGATGCTGGAATCAAAACCTAAGTGGACCATTCAGGAAATGGAGAAGATTCAGCTTGACACGCACTCTGACAGGGATTTGAAACTGACACAATTGATTTTAACCCACATGGGAGGAACACCGAGTGATCCAAAGGTTGTGAATGCCCTGGAAAACTGGGATGGGAATTACGACACTGCCAGTGTTGGGGCTACCATTTATACCCAATTGATTTATTTCGTGCTACGCGATGCCATGATGGATGAAACCGGTCCCCAGGATTTCAAAAAGTTGTGTGGTTTAAATCTTTTACACAGCTCCATAGAACGGTTGCTGGAGGATTCAACTTCAGTATGGTGGGATAATGTAAACACCAAAGCCAAAGAAACACGTGCAGATATTTTTAAACAGGCATTTTCCGAAACAGTCACGGCTTTGAGAAACCAGCTTGGCAATGATGTTTCCACATGGAAATGGGGCAAGGTTCATCAGTTAATGAATGTGCATCCTATTGGAACAAGACCTCCTTTTGACAGGCTTTTTAACGTAGGGCCATTTCCGATTCAGGGTAGCAACGAGGTTGTAGACAAAGAAGCTTTCGCATACAACGAACATGGTGTTTATCCCGTAACTTCAGGTCCGGCACTGCGTTTCCTTATTGACTTTGCCAATACTGATCATGCTCTGTCTATCATTCCAACGGGACAATCCGGTAATTTTCTGAGTCCTCATTACGCCGACCAGGCCATAATGTACGTCAAAGGAGAATACAGACCTCAAATCACTTTACGCCAGGATATCAAAAACGGAACTGTTTTAACCTTAATCCCCAAATAAAAAATGGAGCATTACAGAAGCAGAACTTCGGATTTAATAAAGGGTGTGGCCATCATCGCCATGGTTCAGGTTGTACTATTGGAATTATTTGCCAGACAGCCCATTGTGGATGGGCTAATTGGCAAAATCTCCCTGTTTATCGGAGGTTCAACCACTGCTCCGGTTTTCCTTTCGGTAATGGGATATTATATCGCTTACAAACACAAATCCTTCAAGAAAAAAGTTTTGCGTGGACTTGAACTGATAGGACTTGGCTTTCTATTAAACATCGGTAGAAATATCCTGGTTTTGACAGGGCTGGCTCATCCTGAATACGCTCAGGCTGCAATTCCTTTAATTTTCAGCACAGACATCCTAATTCTGGCAGGGTTAAGTTTGATAGCTATTGCTGTAATAATTCAGTTATTTAGAGGACACGTCTTGATTTTCCTGTTTCTGATAGTTGTTATTCTTTTGTTGCAATATGTAATTCCTCCAGTGGAAAATACTTTCCCTAATTCCATCCTTTTACCATTTTTGTACGGGAAATATCCGAATGGATTCTTCCCGCTTATTCCATGGCTTTCATATGTGTTGGCAGGCTATTGCTTTTATCAGTTCAAAAATTACTTTGTCTCTGACCAGTTTAAACACAGTCAAACTGTAAAAGTGATGCTCTTGTTTCTTTCGGGTATCGTGCTTATTGTGACCGCTAAATTCGGATTTCGGGTTTCGGTGGAACCAAAGCTTTATTTCCATCACGGGATCATGTTCTTCTTGTTCTGTATCAACTATGTGTTCTGGTGGTTGTTGAGTGCCAGAGCCATCGTTCACCGCAGCGATAATTTTATAGCTCATTATGTGGAATGGCTGGGAAAAAATGTGACCGCTTTTTATGTGATCTTTATGCTGCTTGTAGGAAATCTGGCCATTCTTTTTTACAAAATACTGGATTATAAAGAATTAATTGGTTGGTTTATTGGCATGTTGTTCGTCACAAGCCTGCTTGTTTTTTTGTGGGAAAAGGTCCGTCATCCGGAAACCGATTCCGGACAACAGGAGTAATTGCAAGTTTTCTCTGTGAAAAAATTAAATCAAATGATACTCAATAGCCAGCATCAGCAATGAAAAGACGTCGATGGCCCAAAGAGTAGGATGAATTTCCTTCCATTTTCCCAAAATTGCCTTGATCAAAGTATAGCTGAGCAGGCCATAAACGATTCCCTGTGTCAGAGAATATGTCAGTGGTATTAACAAAATAGTGAAAAAAGCAGGGATGGCTTCCTCCACATTGAGCCATTCGATCTGCTTTAACGGAACCGCCATAAAAACTCCAACAAGTACCAACACCGGAGCTGTGGCTACAGACGGTATCAACTGTGCCAAAGGCGAAAGAAAAAGAAAAGGAAGAAACAACAAACCCGTTATAACGGCAGTGAGGCCGGTTCTGCCACCTTCGTGAATTCCGGCTGCCGACTCAATGTAAGCCGTTCCGGAACTCGTCCCGAAAACACCGCCCAGCAATGTGGCAAAACCATCCACGATCATAGATTGTTTGATATACTTCGGATCTCCGTTTTCATCCTTCAGGTTGCCGGCTTCTGCCACTCCCACGAAAGTGGTAATACTGTCGAACATGTCCACAAACAGCAAAGCAAAAATGATAGGGATGTAACTGTACCGGAGCGATCCCAAAAGATCTGCTTTCAAAAACCAGCTGAAATCAGGAGCTGCATAAACGCCGCTGTAATTGATGAGCGTTTTCACACCATGATTCACAGCTGACGCATTGCCGAACCAGCGACCGATCGGCCAGGCAATCAGGGTGGTAATGATCATCCCCAACACCATGGCTCCCTTCAGTTTTTTCACAACGAGAATAATCGTGATAAACAAACCGGCCAGAAACACCAGCGTGATCGCATTGATGGTTCCGACGCCAAGCAGAGGTGCTTTAGCCACAATAAAACCCGAATTGTGCAATCCGATAACCGCAATAAAAAGACCGATACCAACAGCACCTGCAAGCCTTACCGTAGCCGGAATCGCTTTGATAATGGCCGTACGGATGTTCAATGCGGAAATAACAACGAAAAACACACCGGACCAAAAGATGGCACCCAAAGCAATTTCGGGTTTTACACCTTGCGCAATCACCACGGAATAAGTAAAATAGGCATTAATCCCCATACCAGGAGCCACCAGAATAGGGTTCCTGGCGTACCATCCCATGGCAATGGTACAAAATGCACTCAGCAATACCGTGGCTGTCAGTCCTGCCGCATAAGGAATACCGGCATCTTTGAGGATACTCGGGTTTACCACAATGATATACATTCCTGCTATGAATGTCGTAATCCCTGCCAGCACTTCGGTTTTGAAATTGGTATGATTTGCCTGCAGGTCAAAGGTTTTATCAAACATACGAGTCTTATTAGATAGTCTTATATATCAGGTTGACAAGAAAATTTTCGATTTTCTGAAAGATTCAAAATGTAAATATCATAAAAAATTCAATTATTGAAATCAACATTTTGAACGATTAAAACCTGCTGAATAAGTCACTCTAATTTAAAATCAATCTCTTGTTAAATTGATAACAATTTATTGCTCCCAATTTCTTTTGTAGTACTTTTGCCGGGAATTTAGTATTCCAATATTGATGGAAACAGAAAAACTATTTAACGAGTTCCTTTCGGTAAGCAAAGAAGCGTGGAAGGAAAAGATAACGGCCGACCTCAAAGGGGCCGATTACGAAAAGAAGCTGGTATGGCAAACAGCCGAAGGCTTTGCGGTACAGCCTGTTTACATGACTGAAGACACGAAAGGATTGGAATATTTGCAATCCCTTCCGGGAAATTTCCCTTTCATCCGGGGCAACCGGAAAAGCGGAAATGCATGGAAAGTAAACCAGTTTATCGTTGTAGATGATATTGAAAAAGCTAACCGTACTGCTTTAAGTGCTGTTAAGAACGGAGCCACTTCTCTGGCTTTTGACATAAAAGGGAAAGTGGATTCCAATAAGATTGAAGTCTTGTTGAAATCCATAGATGCAGAAAAAACCGAACTCAATTTTAGAGTTGAAAATACTGTAGAATTACCGTCTTTGCTGGAAAAGCTTGCCGGGAAACGTTCCTGGAATGTAGCAGAGATGCAAGGTTCCGTTTACTGTGATCCTCTCTCCGGGTTAACGCTGACTGGAAAAAGACCTGATTTCAGCTTGGCTGAAAACTTGTTTAAAGAAATAGAAGTCCTGCCCGGTTTCCACTGTCTGACTTTGGATGCCGGCGTTTTCCACAACAGCGGAGCTACTGCGGTCACCGAAATCGGATTGGCATTAGCAACAGGAAATGTTTATTTACAATATTTCACCGAAAAAGGAATTGATGTTGCAACTTTAGCCCGCAGGATACGTTTCAGCTTTGCAACGGGCTCCAACTATTTCATGGAAATTGCCAAACTACGGGCCTTCCGCTACCTCTGGGCAAAGATCCTGGAAGCTTACGGGCTGAAACCGGAAGAAGCAAAAACTTACATTCATGCTGTGAGCGCATCGAGAAACAAGACTGTTTACGATCCATTCGTAAACATGCTTCGCACCACGACCGAAACCATGTCTGCCAGCCTGGGAGGTGCTGATTCCATTACTGTTTTGCCTTACGACAGTATTTTTGAAGAATCCGATGATATGGCAGTTCGCACCGCGCGGAATCAACAAATCATCTTAAAAGAAGAATCCTTTTTCGATAAAGTAGCCGATCCGGCTGCGGGATCTTATTATATCGAAAATCTTACTGATAATCTGATACAGAAAAGCTGGGAATTGTTTCTGGAAATTGAAGAAAAAGGCGGTTACGTCGCAGTTTTTGAAAGCGGGGAAATTTCAGGACGCATTCGTAAGGAAGCTTCCAAAAATGATTTGAACGTAGCGCTTAGAAAACAAACTGTTTTGGGCGTGAATCAGTTTCCAAATCCAACTGAACATCTGGAGGATAATCTTTCTAATGAAGTTTTCTATCTCCAAAACAATGAACCCATTTCTCTGAAACCTTACCGGGCAGCTTCAGCTTTAGAAGCTTTACGCCGAAAAACGGATCTGTTTGCCATGAAAAATAAAAGGCCGCAGGCGTGGATGTTCACTTACGGTGATCTTTCCAAACGACTGGCCAGAGCTCAGTTCTCAGGGAATTTCTTTGCCGCTGCCGGTTACGAAATCATGAATCATAATGGATTCCAGACATTGGAAGCAGGCATTGAAGCCGCAAAAAAAGACAAGCCGGAAATTGTGATACTTTGCAGTTCCGACGAAGCCTACGAGACCATGGCCTTGCTTGTTTTTGAAGCATTGAAAGACGAATGCGTCGTAGTGCTGGCAGGCTATCCGCAAAATATTATTGAAAATTTAAAAGCTGCCGGAATGAAGCATTTCGTTCACGTGAAAAGCAACATTCTGGAGGAGTTATCAAAATATCAAAGCCTCCTGGGAATTCAATAAACAAGGCTTAAATCAAAATTGTTCATGAAACCTGATTTTAAAAATATCAAAATCGGCAGCATTGCAGGAAACGACTTCCACAACATGGAGCAGGGAATGCCCGAATGGATGCCGGCAGAACAAATTCCCGTAAAAGCGGCTTATACCGCACATGACCAGAAAGGATTGGAACATCTCAATTTCGCAGCGGGGATAGCTCCGTTCCTCCGTGGACCTTATTCTACGATGTATGTAACACGACCCTGGACAATCCGCCAGTATGCCGGATTTTCCACCGCCGAGGAATCCAATGCATTTTACCGCCGTAACCTGGCAGCCGGACAAAAAGGACTGTCTGTCGCTTTTGATCTTGCTACCCACCGCGGTTACGATTCAGATCATGAAAGAGTGGTTGGAGATGTGGGAAAAGCAGGCGTAGCCATCGATTCGGTGTTGGATATGAAGATCCTTTTCGATGAGATTCCGTTGAAAGACATTTCCGTTTCTATGACGATGAATGGTGCTGTGTTGCCGGTAATGGCTTTTTATATTGTTACAGCGTTGGAACAAGGGGCCAGGCTGGAAGAGCTTTCCGGGACTATTCAGAATGACATTCTGAAAGAGTTTATGGTGCGAAATACTTACATCTATCCACCAGAACCTTCCATGCGAATCATTTCGGATATTTTTGAATACACTTCCAAAAATATGCCGCGCTTCAATTCCATTTCGATTTCGGGATATCACATTCAGGAAGCCGGTGCAACAGCAGATATCGAACTCGCTTATACGCTGGCTGACGGTTTGGACTATATCCGTACAGGGCTGAAAGCCGGATTGAAAATAGATGATTTTGCGCCACGTCTTTCCTTTTTCTGGGGATTGGGCATGAATCATTTTATGGAAATTGCCAAGCTTCGCGCTGCAAGGATGCTTTGGGCAAAAATCGTGAAACAATTCAATCCTAAGAATCCAAAATCCATGGCATTGCGTGCCCACACGCAGACTTCAGGATGGAGCCTCACGGAACAGGATCCGTTCAACAATGTGACCCGTACCTGCGTTGAGGCCATGGGTGCCGCTTTAGGACACACCCAATCGCTTCATACCAATGCTCTGGATGAAGCCATTGCTTTACCAACGGACTTCTCCGCCCGCATCGCCCGTAACACCCAGCTTTACATCCAGCAGGAAACGGAAATCTGCCGGACGGTGGACCCATGGGCAGGTTCCTACTATGTGGAAAGTCTAACCCATGAGTTGGCTGAAAAAGCCTGGAAACTGATTGAGGAAGTAGAAGAAATGGGTGGCATGGCCAAAGCCATTGAAACAGGACTGCCTAAGATGCGCATCGAAGAAGCTGCCGCAAGGAAACAGGCACGTATTGATTCGCAGAAAGATGTTATCGTTGGCGTAAATCGCTACAAAGCTGAAACAGAATATCCTTTAGAAATCCTGGAAGTAGACAATACAGCAGTGCGTGAAGCCCAGCTTGCACGTTTGAAGAAACTGCGTACTGAAAGAAACGAATCAGAAGTGCAGCAATGTCTTGAAGCCATTACGGAAGCATGCCTGACTGGAAAAGGAAACCTGTTGGAACTTTCGGTGGAAGCTGCAAAAAAACGTGCAAGTCTCGGAGAAATTTCGTATGCTTGTGAAAAAGTTTTTGGAAGATATAAAGCTGTGATAAAATCTATTTCAGGTGTATTTTCACAGGAATCCGGTGATGATCCTGTCTTTGAAAAAGCACGGAAACTGGCCGATGAATTTGCCTGTATCGAAGGGCGCCGTCCGCGTATCATGATTGCCAAAATGGGGCAGGATGGACACGATCGGGGAGCTAAAGTAGTGGCTACAGGTTATGCCGACATCGGTTTTGATGTGGATATCGGACCATTGTTCCAGACTCCGGCAGAAGCAGCCCGCCAGGCTGTAGAAAATGATGTGCATATTTTGGGTGTTTCCACATTAGCCGCAGGCCATAAAACACTAATTCCTCAGGTTATCGAAGAGCTCAAAAAGCTGGGTAGGGAAGACATCATGGTGATTGCCGGTGGTGTAATTCCCCATCAGGATTATCAGTTCCTGTATGACGCCGGTGTTGCCGCTATATTCGGACCCGGAACAGTTGTCGCCGAAGCAGGTATCAAAATGCTGGAACTGCTCATTGAAGCCAGAGCCTAAACCCGACAAAACTCACATATTCTGAATTTTATTACTTTAGAGGTCAGTGAAATATTGATCTCTAAAGTAAATTTGTTATTTGTTTCAGATTCACTTTTAACATAATACGATTACTATATCAACTTCATGCATACGGATATATTAAGCCTGTTTGGCTATTTTGCATCACTCATCATCGCTATTTCTATGACGATGAGTTCTATCGTGAAATTTCGCTGGATCAATCTGGTTGGAGCATTGGGATTTGCAATTTACGGACTTCTCATTCATGCCATTCCGGTCACTTTTCTGAACGGATTTATCGTCGCCGTTGACGTATATTATCTTGTAAAAATTTATATCAGGAAAGAAGTCTTTCAGATACTTAAAGTTAGAAACGACAACAAGTATCTGCAGGAATTCATACAATTTCACTGCGAGGAAATCCGCAAATTTTTTCCAGGTTTCGATTACAAACCGGAAATGAATACTATCAGCTTTTTTGTCCTTCGTAATATGAATGTGGCCGGAGTTTTCCTGGCGCATCGCCAGGACGAAAATGTGTTGCACGTAGGTCTCGATTATGTGATTCCTGAATATCGCGACTTTAAGAACGGAGAGTATATTTACCAGCATCTTAAATCCAGATTCGTAGCGAATGGCTTTAAAACAGCTTTTGCACCGGCAGACAATCCCAAGTATATGCGGTATCTTAAAAAGCTGGGATTCAAAGAAGATGAGAAGGGAAATTTCACCATGACTCTTTCCTGAAAATCATTAAAAAAACAGCAATATGAGACTTCTCATTCAAAACGGAATGATTGTGACAGCGACCGATACTTTTTCTGCTGATCTTTTGATAGAAGATGGAAAAATAATTCAGGTAGAACGGAGCTCTATTTCTTCCGAAGAGGCTGATGAAGTAATAGACGCCAAAGGATTTCCTGTTTTTCCCGGCGGTATTGATCCTCATGTGCATATGCACCTTCCTACTGCTGCAGGATATTCCAGCGACGATTTTTATTCAGGTAGCCTGGCGGCACTGATGGGAGGAACCACTACCCTGATAGATTTTGTTACACCATATAAAGGACAACCACTCCTGGATGCTTTGAATGAGCGTAAAAAAGAAGCTGAAAACAGTTTAACAGACTATTCATTTCATGTAAGTCCTATAGAATGGAGAAACAGTATTCCCGAAGAAATTAAGGAGTTAAAAGAAAAAGAAGGCATCACTTCTTTCAAAGTGTATTTGGCTTACAAAGATACTATTGGCTTAAACGATGAAGATTTGAAAAAAGTCATGAAGGCGGTTGCTGACGCAGGAGGGATGGTAACAGCTCACTGTGAGCTGGGAGATGAAATTGATGCCTTGAGAAAATCGTTCATTCAGGAAAGGAAAACTTTGCCTGAATTTCATCCGCTTTCACGACCATCAAACCTGGAAGCAGAAGCTGTAAAAAAGGCCATTGAATTTGCCTCAGAAGCCGGATGCAGGTTTTATGTGGTTCATGTTTCAGCAAAAGATTCCATAAAATACATCAAGGAAGCCCGTCAAAAAGGGCAGACTGTTTTTGGAGAAACCTGTCCGCACTACCTTTTGCTTAACGACTCAAAATATCAGGGTGATTTTGAAAAAACAGCACCTTTTGTATTGAGTCCGCCTTTGCGGAAAGAAGAAGATGAAAAAGCATTATGGGCTGCACTGGCAGAAGAAAATCTGCAGACTGTCGGAACAGACCATTGCCCTTTTATGATGAAACAGAAAAGAGTTGGCGTGGACAATTTTACAAAAATTGCCAACGGTGCGGGCGGTGTGGAACACAGGTTGACACTACTTTACTCTTACGGTGTGTTGCAAAACAAAATCAGCATGAACCAATTTGTGAATATGGTTTCCACTGCACCCGCCAAAATTTTTGGCCTTTATCCACGAAAAGGTGAAATTGCTGTCGGCTCGGATGCCGAACTGGTTATCTGGAACCCGGATAAGCAAAAGACCATCTCTGTAAAGAACCATTTCATGCATTGCGATCAGGACATTTTTGAGGGCTTTTTGACGCAAGGTTGCCCTGAATATGTGGTAATTCATGGTCAGGTTGCCATAAGGAAGGGAAAACGCACAGGAATCCCTTTAAAGGGAACTTTTCTCAAAAGAAACTAAAACAAAAAAGCCCGGTGAGTTTCACTCCCGGGCTTTTTTATTAAATATAAAATCTTAGTAGAAAGTAATTCGGTTATCCTGAATATCTGATGCTTCTTTCAGAGCAACATAAGGATAATCCTGATTAACTCGTTGGTAGAATTGCGAAGTCAACTGGCTAAGGAGTTGATTGTATGCAACTGCAGTTGCAGTGGGCGCCGGCGTTACTTTGTCAACTTTTACCATAAATGTAGCGGCATTCCCAATAATCGGTTTGCTTACCTGTCCTTGTTTCATTCCAAAAACGGAACCAATAACCTTGTTTTCCATACCAAAGCCCATCAGGTTTCTACTGTCAAAAGTCATGTTATCTTCTTCCTGAGGAGTCAGATTCATGGCTTTTTCAACAGCTGCCATATTACCGTTGTAAGCATTCATTTTTTCAGCCAGATATTTTCCTTTCACCTGATTCACCACAAATGGACGAATCTCTGATTTAATCTTATCGAGAGGAGGAATTCCGGCTTCAAACCGATTGGTTACCACAGCTATAACATATTGATCTTGCATATCAAAAACATTGGAAACCTGTCCAACCTCGGTACCATCTTTAAATGCCCAGCGAACAACATCTCTTGCACTTTCCATTCCGGGAATGGTATAAGTGGTTTCCAGAACTTTGGGAGCTTCACGTATCTGATAATGATCTTTTTGTGCGAGATTTTCAAAAGAAGTCAGGTTTTTAGCATTTGTCACAAATTCACTGGCTTTTGCAAAAACATTCTGATAAGTATCGTTGCTTGCTACAACATCTTGCGTAATAACGGCAACTTTTACTTTTTGCTCATAATCTTTTTTACCATCCACTTTGATGACATGGAAACCAAATGGAGTTTCTGCAACGGTAAATTTTCCAACAGGAGTTTTTTCAACAGCATCGTTGAATGGGCCTACCATTTGACCATCGGCAAACCAACCCAAATCTCCGTTATTTTTCTTCACGCTTGGATCATCAGAGTATTCTTTAGCAAGTGCTTTCAATTTTGCGGGGTCTCTTTGTAAAACTTTCAGCAAACTGTCCGCCAAATGCTGTGCCTGTTCTTTTGTACGATCAATTTCAGGCATTGCTCTGTAGGCTCCTTTGTAGGCAATGAGAATATGACTTGCACTCATACTGTCAGGTCGACGTTCGGAAGCCAAAAGACGGGCCATTGTAAAGGAATAGTTCTTGAAATAGGGCTTGGAAACACTTCCTATTTTGGAATTGAACATAATAGAATCCAAAGGAGCCGGAAGTTCACTTTTGGTCAACCACGCGGTATCATAAGGATGATCAGAATTGCCTTTGGCAAACTCACTTGGATGATCCGTTTTAGCAAAATCTTCCCAAGTTAATTGAGCATCTTTTTCAGCTTTTTCAATGTCACTCTTAGAAGGCAAAACATCGAAAACTACATATTCCAGACTTCTGGCAGCCTTCTCTTTGAACTCATTTTTATGCTGATCGTAATAGGATTGATAGTCATTATCTGTTACCTTAACAAGGCTGTCAGGAACATCTGAATAACGAGCTGCAATATATGTTACATTAGCATTGGTGTTCAAATTGTTATACTCATCCTGAAGTAATTCTTTCGGCATATAATAAGCCTGAGCGATGAGTGCATTAAATTTCTGACGCAACTGATCTTCCTTGATATAATTTTCAAGTGAAGTCCATTGTTCTTTAACACTTTCAGGCAGCTGGTTATACTGCTGCAGGAATTGGAGAACTCTGTTACGATCGTACTGACCTGTGTTAGGATCTGCAAAATATTGTTTGATTAAAGGATGGGGATTCGTTCCCTGGATTAAATTAAACATCTCATCAGCGGTAACTTCGATTCCCAGTTCTTTATACTCTTTATCCATGAGAATTTCATGAACTATTTGTTCCCAGGTCTGTTGTCTAACACGGAATGTCTCGTCAGTAGTGAGCCCGGTTTTCTGTTCTTGCTGTTTAATACTTGCGACATTCTTATCCACCTTGTTGTTAAAATCCATGATGGTAATCTCAACGCCGTCCACTTTACCAGCATTTACATCCCTGCGGTGTGATCTTTTCATAAAGTCACCAAGGATAAAAGCTACAAGAGCACCTCCGATTACGACAACAAGAAGCGTCGAATGTTTCCTAATACTTCCAATAGCGGCCATCTTTTCCTAAATTTTATTATTTTTTTTAATCAAGTTGCAAATGTACGAATTGAATTGATATATAAAAGAGATAACATCAATTTTGATTTTAGTATCAATCAGTTAATCCTGAAAAAAATAGACTTTTTTTCTTTTATGTTATGCATTTCAAAAAAACCAGCCTGAGATTAAAATTTCAAGCCCGTGAAAAAATTTCAAAATCACCTTTTTAGGATTTCGCCAGGGGCAAAACTTCCAACCTCCAATTTACAAGATGGTTAATTTTACTTCCTCCAGCTTGTTTTCCGTCGCTTTTAAAACTTTAAACACAAAAGGTGCGATTTCAATCTGATCAGAAACTGATGGAATGCTCCCAAAATGATGAAGTATAAATCCAGCCAGGGTTTCATATTCATCCGATTCAGGAATCTTCAGATTGTATTCATCGTTCAGATAATCAATTTCAAGCCGGGCCGAAAAAATAAATTCCCTGTCAGATATTTTCTTCTCAATAACCTCATCATCGTCCACATCGTACTCGTCTTCGATCTCTCCGAAAATTTCTTCGATAATATCCTCCATGGTCACCATCCCCGATGTACCCCCAAATTCATCCACAACAACAGCAACACTTTTATGTTTGATGATAAAATCGTTCAAGGCTCTTTTTGCAGTGGTTGTTTCCGGAAATATCTCTACCTGACGCAACACTGCTCTGATAGATGCTGGTCGGGAAAACATATCATAAGCATGTACATATCCAAGAATATTATCTATCGACTGCTCATAAATCATGATTTTGGAATGGCCGGTTTCTGATAAAAGATTTCGAAGTAAGTCCGGTGGTTCGTTAATTTCCAAAGCCACAATTTCCGTTCTGGGGACCATACAATCACGGAGTTTCACATGCTTAAAATCCATGGCATTCTGGATCATCTGAATTTCCTGATTGAAGGCCTGATCATTATCTTCGATATTTAAGTCTTGGACATACTCGTTTAAATCAATGGCGCTAAAACTATATTCCTCGTTGGATATCCGGAGCCTGAACACTCCTTTTAAAATGAGTTCTGAAATTCCAATGTATAAAAAAATAAAAGGGTAAAACAGGTAATAAAATAACCAGGCAGGTACAGCAAAAGTTTTGAGAAGACCATCAGGCTGAATGCGAAAAAGTACTTTAGGGATAAATTCTGCAACAACAAGGATTAACAATGTAGCCAGAATAGTCTGGATAATCAGCACATAAAACTCAGAATCCAAAGGTGTCGGCAGATACTGTTTGATAACGGGTTCCAATAACTTGGCCATAGCAATCCCATATATGACCAAAGAAACATTGTTGCCCAACAACAACGCCCCTATAAACCTTGACGGGTTGGCATAAAATGTAGAAAGTATCCTGGCCCTTTTCAGTTTCTTTTTCATATCCAGCTCATGCCTAAGCCGGGAGGAGCTTACAAAAGCGATTTCCATTCCTGAGAAAAAAGCAGAAAATGTCAAGGAAATAATAATAACAATCCAGACCGTACTCATATGAATTACAATTCGTTATAGGCAAGACTCCTTTTCAAAGCCCTGTTGATTCCTATACAAAAATAACGGTTTTTCTTATTGAAGAGAGTCCTCTTTAATATTCAGGACACCTCTGATCCCGTATATAGTTTGGTGGGTAAACGATTCATTGGACACCATGCTGTCGCCTAAAATGGTTTCGTTGGGACCTACGATTTTCACGAAACTGGGAGCAGTGATTTTTTTTGTCCATTCATTCCATATCAGATTTTCCGTGTACAGGGTCTTATGGGTATTGAGATTCTCAACCATCACATTGTTTCTGGCTTGAAGGATTTTTAATTTTTCTTTTCGGATTCCATAGTTGGCCTTTAAAATGGAGATAGGCCTTCCTGTTGTGTCGTAAAACTCGACCTTAAATCCCTTTGGAAACTCTGTATAAGGAGCATCTCCATCATACTGAAGCATAAGTGGGCTGGTAAGAACCAGTTGTAATCTTCCGGAATCGGTACGCTCATAGCGGATGTCGCTTGCAGAAACAGCAGCAATAGTGTCCTGTGAAGTCAGATTTTGAACTGTCTTCATTGAGTTTTCACAAGAAAAAAGCGCCCCCACCAATAAAACAATGGAGGCGCTTTGTAATAGTTTCTTAAGCATTTTTATGTCTGGTCTTTACTATTTCCCAGAAGACCGAACTATAGTTTCTTCATTAATCCAGCAACCTACCTTATATTTTTCTCCTGGTTTCAGGTTATAGAAGAATAAGTTTTCCGTTGTGGGGAAATGTTGTTTGTAAATAGCAATTCTCTGATTCATTGCATCAGCCAATTCCGGATCTACCTTTTTAGCCTGTTCATATTTATCAACAGCAGCCCAATAAGCCACCAACTTGGTAAGATCGTTAGTTCCGCACTTTGATGCACTTTGAGCATACAAATCACCAATCATTTCGTAAGCCAAGCCGTAATTAGGATTAACTTTTAAGGCTTTATATGCCATTTCACGAGACTTTGGATAATCGTTCAACATCTGATAAGCCTGAGCCATCAACATATCAACTTCAACAGTCCTATCATTATTGTCCGTAAAATTGGCTTGAGACAAATATTTAATGGCATCATCATATTTATTCCGTTGCATCATCATTTTACCAAGAAGCAGTGCCATATCGGGTGATGGCGAAACTTTATACAAGTTTACATTAGCGTCATAATACAATGAGTTATTATAGCACTGTTTTGTTTCCAGAGCAGCTAGAATTTGTTTCAGTAAATCAGGATCCTCCGGAGTTGCATTGAATTTTTTCTGATACATATTGACCAGGATATCGCAATTGGCAAATGGCTGGAATGTTAAATCAATATTTTGTTTAATATTCTGATATTCCATTACTTTACCGGCATTATTCTCTGTCTGATAAGCCTGGAGGCGTTGATTGACATAACCCATAATCTGGGCGTAGGTATCAACAACTGCTGTTGTATCGAGTTTACCTTCATTTGCCAGCTGGGTAGTCAATCTGAAATAGTAAACAAATACTGCTCCTAAAGAATTATCCTTATCCAGAGCAACAGATTGTTTCAGCAAATTGTAAATAGGCATTTCTTCTGATGGAGCTACTTCGTATAAATCAATAGCCTCTCTTCCCAAGAGTTCACCCTTCTGAGGAATGGTGGTATTGAACTTATAGGGGAAATAATTCAGTCTTTGATCATAAATTAACTTCAACGTATCAACCAATGAATTTTTAACTTTTGGTGAAGTTGCTTTTTGAATTCTGTATTTAATCATCTTGGCACCGTCGATATAAATATTTTCAGTAGAACGGGGACAATTATTAAAAGTCCAGTACCAGGGACTAATAGCATCATTAATTACATTGTTAGTATAATGACTTTCTCTCCATTGTTTGTAAAATTCTCTGTATAACGACAAATTCATGATGCAGGTAACACTGTCTTTACCATATCTGGAGCCGTTGTCCTGCGGAACGGTGCTGGGGATGGGGTTTAAAGCCATCGCTGAGAAACCAAGACTCAATCCAAGCAATAAAATTAAGACTTTTGCTTTCATTTCAATTAAAATATTAAGTTAATTATCTGTATTTCGGTTTTATAAACCAAGTTAGGTCTACAATATTTATTCCAAAACTTAAATTAAAGAAACCATCCTTTACTAAATTGTTTTGCAAAGTACCATGACTTCCTATTTCAAAACCAACATTCAAATTACTGGGATTCCTCTTGAACGGAAATTTCACGCCTCCCGTCACTGCAAACTCATTAATAGAAGTTCCGTAAAGGGAGAGGTACGATTGCTGATAACGCATTCCTAAACGATAAGACATCCTTTTACCCAAACGGGAAATTGTAGTGTGAGTAGGAGTATATTCACCACCAACAGCAATAGTAAACGACTGTTGCAATGAGTCTGATTGACCAAAGGACCTGAATTGGCTCCAATTTTGCCAATCAATATCTGCTCCCACTAACCAATGCCCTGGCTGGGTATAGGTAAAACCAATGCCATAATGTGCAGGAATTAATAATTTTCCGTTTTCACTGGGTACATATTGAATAGTATCCCTAACATCAGCCGGAGTAGAACCGTAGCCACCAGTTAAACTTGTTGCCAACCAATAACGGTTAGCTGAGACATTCACTTTATTACTGTATACAGCTCCCAGTGTAATTACCCGTCCCTTCTTTAAATGAATATCGTATTGCAATCCCCAATCATAGAGAAGATTCCCAACTTTAAGATATTGTTCTGTTTTCGTACCAAAAACCTCCAATGAATCAGGAGAATAAACTATATTGTAATACCGGGTGTTTCCGAACAAATAAGATACATTCACACCCACCCGGAGATTTTTGGTGATCTTGAATCCGTTCCCCCAATAAATACGTGTCAGTCCTCCTTGTCCCCAACGTTCACTGGTCATGTTTCCAAAACCGGAAACATTAAAGTTATCAAGAATGTCATATCCGGTTTTACTGTATGGCAAAACTCCAAAACTGGAACGCCACCAATTTGTTACGGGAAAACCAATTTCCACATGTCCTAAAGTCATATAATTGTAAGACTGTGAATTCTGGGTAGTACTTAACGATCCAAAATCAGCAATAATACCGGTTTGGAAAACAAACGATTTTGAAACAAAATTAGCGTAAGATGCCGGATTCGAAGGATTAATTGTAAAAGGATCGGTAAAACCGAGGCCAATTCCACCCATACTTTGCTGCTGAGTACTAACACCTTCCCCATACAAGCGTCCCAAACCAAATCTTGAAAAAGGAGAATTTATATCTTGCGCATTCAACGACACGGCAAGAAATACAAGACCTACCAGTAAACCTAATTTATTTTTCTTCATTAAAATCTAGAATTTCCTTTAAACCTTCCAAAACAATATTTGGGGCTGCAAAGATGTTATTTTTTAATCTTTTATCAAAATATTTATAATCACCTCCTCCAACAATGATTCTTAAATCTGCAAATTGTCGCCTGTAATCATCCATTATTCCGTCAACTTCCGCAATTAAACCATTCATCACTCCAGAGAGAATTGCATTTTTTGTTGTATTTCCGATCATTGGTACCTTTTCATCTACAGCTTGAACCAACGGCAATTTATCTGTATATGCATTCAGCGCCTTAAACCGCATTGTCAGTCCTGGACTAATTCCTCCGCCAAGGTATTCAGCATCCTGATTAATAAAATCATATGTGATCGTTGTACCTGCCACCACTGCTAAGACATTTTTTTTCGGAAATCGGGCCATAGCACCAGCTACAATTGCCACCCTGTCTTTTCCAAGACTTTGAGGCGTTCCGTACAAATTTTTAAAAGGCAGCGGAGTATTTTCATCCATCTTCAAAAAAAAGCCACACTCTCTAAGAACTTCGTCAAATTCGCCGGGATAATTTCTTACCGCCGACAAAACCGAGGTATCCACTTTTGGAAAAGTTTTCAAGATTTTGCGTAAAAAATCAGACTCAGGGCTTTCGTATACCTGAAGGTCTAATAATTTATTTTCCTGAAAAATAGCAAACTTCGTACGGGTATTCCCTATATCAACGATTAGTTTCAATCCCATAATTCAATTCCAAGGTACAAAAATACGCTATAAGGGAATATCCACAAAATTTGGAGAGCATTATGAACATGAATTTTTTACTTTTTTAAGAATTCTTATTTGTCAAAACAAAAAAAGGTTTAATTTTGCCGCTCCAAACAACAAGGTACCATAGCTCAGTTGGTAGAGCAACGGACTGAAAATCCGTGTGTCCCTGGTTCAATTCCAGGTGGTACCACAGGTTAAAATAGTTAAAGCCCTGAGAATTAGAAATTTTCAGGGCTTTTTTATTTGACTTGTTTTTGTTCCGGAAAGTGTTTTTCAGGGAAATTATGACATGCACGATTCGCCGGCCAGCCAACCGGTAGAATATGCAATTTGCAAGTTATAACCTCCTGTGTCAGCATCCAGATCGATGATTTCTCCTGCAAAATAGAGTCCGGAAATTTTTTTTGACTCCATGGTTTTAGGCATGATTTCTCTAGTCGGAATACCTCCTGCAGTAATAATGGCTTCTTTAAAGGAACGGTGTCCAATGACCTCGAAACGCAGATTTTTTAAAAGATTACGAATCTGTTTTCGCTCGGCTGAGGAAACCTGATGACTATCCTTTTCTGGGTCAAGGTTTAATAACTCTATAAAAACAGGAATCATCGAAGCCGGCAACCAGTTTTTAAACAGGTTTCCCAGTTTTTTCTTTCCCTGCTCATTTAGATCCCTTAAAAGACGTTTATCCAGTTTTTGATCATCAAGCGCAGGTTTTAGATCAATACTGACTTCAACTTTGTTGTTTTTGTGCAATTCGGCAACAGCTTTTCTGCTTAAAGTCAAAATGATTGGACCAGAAAGTCCGAAATGTGTAAAAAGCATTTCGCCAAATTCTTCTGCCGCTTTTTTACCATTGATCCAAACTATTGCATTCACATTTTTCAACGCTAAACCTTGAAGCTTTTGTGTCAAATCTCCTTTACAAACCAACGGAACAAGTGAAGGCAAAGGTTCTTCAATTGAATGTCCAATACTTTTCGCTAATCTATAGCCATCACCTTCTGAGCCCGTTCCTGGATATGATTTCCCTCCAGTGGCAAGAATAACTTTATCACATCTGTATTCCAAGCCATTGGAGATTAATCCCTTTATAGAGCCATTTTCAACAATCAGGTTTTCGACTTTGTACCCACACTGTAATTCAACCTTCAGCTCGTTTACCCATTTTAAAAGACCATCCAGCACATCTTTACTTTTGTTGCTGGTAGGAAAATACCGGCCACCCCTTTCCAAGGTGGATTCGACTCCGTACTTTTTCAAAAGATTGATGATATCATCAGAATAAAATTTAGAAAATGCATTACGAAGAAAACGTCCATCGGGAAAAATATGGGTAATAAACTCTGCAATAGGTGCCACATTAGTGATGTTACATCGGCCTTTACCTGTAATTAACAGTTTACGACCCGGGAGCCTCATTTTTTCCAAAATCAAAACCCTGCCTCCCTTTTCAGCCGCTCTGCCGGCAGCCATCAAACCAGCCGGCCCGGCACCTATTACGATGACATCAAAATTTTTCATGCGATGCAAAGATATTCCATATTACCAATGCTAGTCAGATATTTATAAAATCTATCTGCTCTCAGAAAAAGCTGACCTTATCTTTTTACTGTTAAAAGGAATCCGGTTTTAAAAAGAGTTTGAAAATCTGTTATTTGATTATCAAAAAACCATTACTTTTAAATCCAACAACGAGACTGATTAGCATTACTGATACGCATAACTCGCGCCTTTCTGAAGTACGAAACTATAACTCAACCCATAGCATCATGAAAAAAACTGAAGAGAAAACCACTGAAAAACTCCTCAGAGAAAAGGATCAGTTAAAAATCAAAGTTTTGGAACTGGAAAAAAAGTTAGCTGAACGAACAAGCGAATTGCAGAATGCACGCAATGAGCTGGAGACATTCACATATTCTGTTTCTCATGATTTACGTGCCCCTTTGCGTGCGATCATGGGTTTTTCAGAAATTATTTCTGAAAGATATTTGAATTCATTTAACGAAGAAGCTATTCAATATTTTAATTTTATACGTGAAGCCTCTGAAAATTTAGGCAGTCTGATTGATGATTTGTTAAAATTATCCAGGTTACTTCAATTTAAGCAAAAAAAGGAGCTTGTAGATATTGAAATTATCGTCAACAACGTTTTAAAAAATCTCAGCGAAGAAATTAAAGAACAGAAAGCCACAATAAAACTGCCGGAATATATCCCCTCGTGCAAAACCAGCAGATTTCTGCTTGAACAAATTCTTCATAATCTTTTACACAATGCTTTGATTTATCACAAAATGGACGAGAATCCTGTTGTAGATATCAGTTTAAAAAAAGACAGGAAAAATATAACCGTAGCGGTCAAAGACAACGGGATCGGGATTCCGGAAATGTTTCACGAAAAAATATTTAACGTTTTTCAACGGCTTCATTCACAGGAAGAATTTCCCGGAACAGGAATCGGCCTTGCGATTGTAAAAAAAGCTGTCGAGAAACTGGAAGGAGAAGTTTTTGTCAGCTCACAGCCCGGATTTGGAGCAACTTTTACAGTTATTTTACCGATAAAAAATTCTAACGATGGCCTGGAATAAATCTTGGAATAGAATGATTTTGAAATTGAAAAAAGAAATTGTGTAATTTTGAAACTGATATTAAAACCCTATAAGGAATAACCTCATCTCCAATGAAAAGGCCTGCAAATATTTTATTAGTTGAAGATAACAAAATGGATGTTGCTTTGACCCTGGATGCCTTCAGGGAAGCTCGCTTGGAAAATAAAATACAGTTAGCCGCAAATGGTCAGGAAGCTCTGGATTATGTCTTTGGACACAGTAAATTCAGCGACCGACAAAAATATCCAATCCCGGATATTATCCTGCTCGATTTAAAATTACCTGGCATCAGCGGCCTGGACGTTTTACGCGAGATAAAAAACACCAACCTTGTCAAACGCATTCCCGTTATCGTTCTAACGTCGTCACGTGAAGAAGGGGACCGGGCAATGAGTTATGATTTAGGAGCAAACAGTTATCTGGTCAAGCCCATCAGCTTCAGCGGTTTCATTGATGTCGTAAGAAAAATAAGCGATTATTGGTTTAGCCTTAATGTAGAACCTCCCCGGTAGAAAACCATAGCAAATTTAATGGTTTTCAAGAAGTCTCCCAGGATTCAGTTATTTGTAAATGAATCTTTTTTAGCATTAAACTTTATAAAGCCTGTTAGCAACAATTATTCTTTTGAAACCACAAAATCAGAAACTGTAAAACCCAAATTATGAAACAAAACGTCAAAATACTTTATTTGGATGACAACCCTATGGATCGGGCCCTTATTCAGGATACTCTAAAAATGGATAGGGGTTTTGATGTTACAGAAACAAAAAGCTATCTCGAATTTGAACGGATTTTTAAAACAAAAACATTTGATTTAGTACTGACTGATTTTAACATCTTAGGTTACGAAGGGCTTCAGGTGCTGGATCGTGTAAAAGAATATGATGCTTCCATTCCCGTAATTATTGTCACAGGAACCGGAACAGAGGAGGTTGCTGTTGAAGCCATGAAGAAAGGCGCCAGCGATTACGTCCTTAAAACAACCAACCATATCAAGCGACTTCCCCAGACTATACGATCCGTGCTAGAAAAAATTGAAAACAACAAAAAGCTTCAAAAGATTCAGCTTGATTTAGAAGAGAACGAAAGTAGCCTGAGAGATCTGGTTAACAATACTTTTGATGCCATTTTTATCAGTAACGAAGATGGAAAATATCTATACGTAAATCATCGGGCTGTAGAAATCTCAGGGTATAGTGAAAAAGAATTGTACAAAATGCGTGTCCTCGACCTTGCGCCAAAAAACAAGGAGGAAGAAATAGAACGTAGAATCGGCGACAGGTTTAATGGAAAAAATACTCTTAACATTTTTGAGTCAAGACTATTAAATAAATCAGGTGTAGAAATTCCTGTAGAAATAGCCTCAGCCTCTACGATATGGCGTGGCATACCAGCTGAAATTGCTTCGGTTCGTGATATCAGTGAAAGAAAAAAAGGTGAAAAAGCATTAATAGAAGCTTTAGAGAAAGCAAGAGAATCGGACCGTCTGAAGTCGGCATTTCTGGCTATTATGTCTCACGAATTAAGAACCCCTCTTAATGCTATAATCGGATTCTCGGATCTTATAAAAGACGGCTCAATTTCTGGCGATATTTTCGAATATGCTTCCATCGTAAATAACAGCGGTATCCATCTGTTAAACCTTGTTGATGAGCTTTTTGATTTGAGTCTTATTGAAGCTGGCAGAACTAAAATAGAAAGAGAAGAAGTTGTGCTACAGGAGTTGCTTCATGATGTTCATGAAATGATTTTGATTGAGCAGCAAAAACTCAAAAAAACTCCTGTTGACATCATCCTGAATATTCCGTCTAATGATACCAGGCAATTGATTTATACTGATATTTCCAAGCTAAAACAAATCCTCTTGAATCTTCTGAAAAATGCTCTCAAATTTACAAGTGAAGGACATATAGAGTACGGCTACCAGATTAATGAAAGCAACAGCGGGCACTCTGGTTTTACTTTCTTCGTTAAAGACACAGGGATTGGTATTTCTGAAGAAAATAAACAGGTTATTTTTGATCTTTTCAGACAAATAGAAGATGCCTATACGCGTGAACATGGTGGTGCAGGAATAGGTCTTTCAGTGGCTAAAAAATTGACTGACCTGCTTGGAGGTTCCATCTGGATAGATTCTTCATATAAAAAAGGAGCTGCTTTTTACTTTACCATCCCAGACAGAAAAAAGAAAGACAGTGTTTCAGAGGATGACCTAACTACCGATAAAAGCGAAGTTTCCGATAAAAAATTAAACACCGTTTTGATTGTTGAGGATGATGATTCCAGTTTTCAACTTATGGCATTGTTACTTAAAAGGATGAATTTGAATATTATCCGTGCCATTTCCGGGAAAGAGGCCCTGAATATTTGCAAAAGGAATCCATTGATTGATTTGGTATTTATGGATATCAGCATCCCCGAAATGGATGGTTACGAGGCTACAGCTGCAATTAAACAGGTTCGATCCGATATTCCGATCATTGCGCAAACTGCTCATGCTATTTCCGGTGACAAAGAGAAGGCGCTCAATGCGGGCTGTGTCGATTATCTTACAAAACCTATTCGTCGGGAGTTACTTTATAAGACTATCGAAAAATACGGGTTGGTAGCTTCAAAAAAGTAATTGAAGGTTTTCTGTATTA
Organism: Bacteroidales bacterium; assembly: GCA_014860665.1. Lineage (GTDB taxonomy): Bacteria > Bacteroidota > Bacteroidia > Bacteroidales > F082 > Sulfidibacterium. The sequence continues at coordinate 35,260 of JACZJI010000100.1, forward strand.
GTGAAGAAATCTCTATCCTTTTTTCTTATTTGAATTCCTGGAATGAAACTTTCCTGTCTTTTTGGATGTGTTCTTCTGTGAGCCTCCAGGATTCCCTTTTCTCCTAAAACCAGGTCTCTTTACATTTTTAAGTTCCCATTTCGGTCCGGGACCCAGATTTTCAGGAAGCGGTAATTTCATAACTTCTCTGCCGATAAGCTGTTCTATTCGGTGAAACCGGAACATATCATCTTCGTTAATCAGCGTAATTGCCAAACCCGAAGTGTCAGCTCTTGCGGTTCTCCCCACACGGTGTACATAATCTTCTGCATCACCAGGAACATCATAATTAATCACAATATCGATATTTTTGATGTCGATACCACGACTCAAAACATCAGTAGCTACCAAAACCCGAATCTTTCTGGAACGGAAATCTAAAAGAATTTCTTCTCTTCTGCTTTGAGCTAAATCAGAGGAAATACCTTCAACTATAAAATCTTTTCCCCGTAATCCGAGAACAATATCATTTACCTTCTTTTTAGTGGAACTGAAAATCAAAATGCTTTTTACATCAGGTTTGTCACCAATAAGGCTATTGATTAGCCGTGTTTTTTGATTCTCATAAGTAAGATAAGCAGCTTGTAAAACACCTTCTGCCGGTTTTGAGAGCCCCATGGTAATTTCTACCGGCGATTTAAGAATTTTTGTAGCCAGTTGTCTGATAAGATCGGGCATCGTTGCACTGAACATCATGGTCTGTCGTTCATCTGGCAAATGGGAAATAATCTTCTGAATATCGTCGATAAATCCCATATCAAGCATACGGTCGGCCTCATCCAGAATGAGATATTCCAAATCCTGAAATTTTACATAACCCATGTTGAGATGGGATATCAGTTTTCCAGGTGTTGCCACAATAATATCCGTACCGGAAGTCAAAGCCCTTTTCTGCTGGTCCCAATCAGAACCGCTCCCACCACCATAAATAGCAATAGATTCAGCATTTGTAAAGTATGAAAAGCCCTGGACTTGCTGGTCAATTTGAATTGCCAGCTCTCTGGTCGGAACCAGCACCAACGCCTTTGTTATATGAGCAGTTTTTCCTTCAAGCAAAGCATTTAAAACCGGCAGAATAAACGCAGCAGTTTTTCCTGTACCGGTTTGTGCGCTGGCAATCAAATCCCTTTTATCGAGAATAGCGGGAATAGCTTGTTCCTGGATAGGAGTTGCTTCCTCAAACCCCATATAAGAAAGAGCTTCAAGCAATGTGTCGTTAAGACTAAGTTCCTTAAATTTCATGGAAAACAATTAGTTGTGCAGAATCTGCACAAAATTAACAAAAATCATCATTACACGAGGAGAGATTGAATTCTTCAGCAAAAGCACCGCATAGCCCTTCGGACCTGTTCAATTCCGATATAAAGCAAGGGTTCATTCGAAGTTCATTCGTTATTTACTCGAAGTTCATTCAATAAAAATCGAATAAACTACGTTTAACCTTCGACTTTTATTTGTTTTTAATTCATTTTAATATGCATTTCAAATAGGACTTATTCCCTGCTTAAACCGGAATGATTAATGGGACAATTAGATGAAAGTATTTTGAGTGATCTCAAAGACCGGATTGCCCATATCGTTGTTAATAAACTCAGCGCAAAAACCTTTATGAGTGTACATTCTGCTGACACAAAGAAGAGTTTAAAGGATGGAACACGTGAACCTGCATTGAGGCAATATTTACTGACTTGCTGATATCAGATACAATCGTCCATGAAAGCGCTCTTTTTTTCTTGTCTATTGTCAATTACGTTAATTGGAGAAACTCAAGTAAAAACCCAAATGCCAGACTGGCATTATCCTATATCATTAAAAATATTTTGAAACTACATTTTTGAGGGCGGCAAGAAAAACCGGTTTAGAAAGATAGTCATTACAACCCGAAGCCAGAATTTCTTCTTTCTCATTAGCAAGTGCCAGCGCAGTTTGAGCAATAATGATAATATCTTTATTAAACTCTCTTATTCGCCTGGTGGCTTCAAATCCTGTCATATTAGGCATTAACATGTCCATCAGAATCAGATTTATCCCCGGATTTTCTTCCAGCATTTTCAGGGCCTCTTTGCCGTCTTTCGCCCAAAAGATATTATCTGTCAGATGTTTTACGAGTTTATACATGTATTGATAGGAGACCTCGTCATCTTCAACCACCATAACATTAAGGCGTTTGGAAAAATCATCTGCTTTTTTCTGTCCCTTTTCACTTTTAAACTGTAAAGGAATCTGCAGATTATTTAAAGGCAACCTAAAGCGAAATTCTGTTCCTTTTCCCGGAGCAGAATGTTCAAGCCATAAATCTCCTCCTAACGCTTCTGCATAAGCCTTTGCAATGGATAACCCAAGCCCTGATCCTCCCATTGCTTTTCTGTCTTCAATATCTGCCTGAACAAAACGGTCGAAGATTGCTTTTTGTCTGGACTCTGGAATCCCCTCTCCTGTATCTTTTACATAAAATACAATCCTGCCGTTTTCATAATCATATCCTGTTTTAATTTCCCCGTTATATGTATATTTTACCGCATTTTTGATGAGATTTGACAAGATAGACTCAAATTTAATTTTATCTGTAGTAATCGTTGCTTTTTGTTCAGAAATTACTTTTTCAACAAGAAGGGACGTTCCTTTTTTTTCTGCTTCCGGCTTAAAGAATGATAATAAATCTTTCAGCGTTGTATTTAAATCAATCGAAACAGGTTTAAGCGTAACAAGGCCAGCCTCAATTTTTGAAATCTCTATAATATCGTTTACAGTGCTCAGCATGCGGTGTCCGCTTTGGTGTATAATTTCTATGTACCGCTCCCTTTCTTCAATACTTAAATCCGGTTCTCTCAATAAATCAGTAAATCCTAAAATACCGTTCATAGGAGTACGGATTTCGTGACTCATGTTAGCGAGAAAAGCTGTTTTAAGACGGTCGCTTTCTTCAGCGCTCTCCTTTGCTTTCTGCAGCTCCCGGGTTCTGGAGATAACCTTCTTTCTTAACAAGAAGTTCATCAAAAGGCTCAGTAATACTATTCCTATTACAATGCCTAAAATCGTCAAATAATGTGAGGCACTGTACTCTAGTAATGCAACGTCTTTCTCGGACCGGGGTAAAATCTCATATATTCCTTCTCCGATATTACTTTCGTCGTATCTCATAAGAATCCCGGTTATCTTAACTTCTTCGCCAATTGAGAAACGATCCAATATGTTTGGGTCCTTTGCCTGATTTTGAACAAAGACCATAATGGTATTGTTACTTCCGTTTGCCCCTGAAACAATAAGATATTTTCCTGCCGTGTTGCTGCCTTTATCAATTACGATCGCTTTTATATTGACAAGTTTTCCTTCATAGGGTTCTCGTGAACTTTTAAAGGACATATGAAGGGGTTTTGGAATTTTCCTGCTTAAGGTATCAACAATAACGACCTGAGGCGAATCTATTTCCACATGTCCGTCATACTCCCGAACCACACCTGTTATTCTTAGACTATCTCCTGCTTTAATAGCAGGTCCAATATAATTGCGCTGAAAAACCAGAACGCCACCCGTCGGGTCCTGTATAGAGATCAGTAAATGATTTTTTAATAATAATCCTGAAGAAACGGTTGCCCTGCCAGAGATTGTGACAGTATCGCCCAACATATCCGGAATAAAATCTTTGTTTTTATCAGTCTTTATCTGGGCAATCGAATAATTCTTAAAAGTTCGGAGTTCTTTATAATTCGATGCTTTTATCGTATAGGAAAGAAACACTAAAAGGATAACCCCTGTAATAAAATTTCTACCTTTATTTTTGTACATCCTTTTTCCTTTAATGTAAAACGAATTCCAGAATCACTCCTTACAATACATCAGGTTTCATCAAATTGTCGGTAAAAATTTAGCAACACACAATAACAGTAAAATTAAAGGGATTAGAGTATAATTATTTGACATTCAAACAAATTATAAAGAAGTCTTACTAATTATTTCCAATGATTTCAAAAATACAATTTTTTGCGGATTATTTATTACACCTTATCTCTAATTGACATTTTTTACAATATTAATCATACTTTATAATCTAATAACCATTCTCAATTTTCAGATAATAATAACTTTTGACATAAAAAAGATTATACTGAATTTCAAAATGAACATCATTTCAAGTTCATTTGATGCTTAAATTTGTATACAATTTTCAAATTATTAACCTTAAAAAATAAAAAGATGACATATTATTTTTCAAAGGTTTTACACAATGTTTCCTTTGAGGAAGCTTTAGACAGGACCAAAAATGCGTTGAAAAAAGAAGGATTTGGAGTTATTTCAGAAATAAACTTTCAAAAAACTTTCAAGGAAAAACTTAATATTGACTTCAGGAAATACTTTATCGTTCAGGCATGTAGTCCTGCTGATGCGCATAAATCAATTGTAGCTGAGGAAAAAATCGGGTTGCTTCTTCCCTGCAATTTCCTGTTACAGGAAAAAAACAATGGGATTGAAGTTTCTTCAATCGACCCAAGAATTATGATGCAGGGGCTCGAAAACGAATCGATGGAAGAAATTGCCTTGGATATAAGTCAAAGACTGGAAAGGGTTATAGAAAACCTGTAACAGATTATTTTTCTAAGTATTAAAATGAGAACATATCTCATTCACGGAAAAAACTTGCAAGTCTTTTCCAAAATTATATAACACTCCTCTGAGTCATCTCATACTATTTTTGTCATGAATTTTTAAGATCATGAAAAGTAGTATTGCAACCGAGCGTTTTTATTCCGGAGAAATCATCTCCCAGGAAGATCGCAATAATTTGTACCAAAATCTTTCAAGGTTAACCGGCATGGAATCGGTTCACCTTGGATTGGATTTTGTGGAGGTAGACTTTGATACCAAAGATCAAAGCTATGATTCGATTCAACAGGAGCTAATGAATCTTTCTTTCAATTTCAAAGACATCCCTAAGATGGGAAAAGGAGGATTTCTCAGCAAACTGATACCTAAAAAAAGCGGCAAAAGCAGTCCCTTTTCAAAGTCAAAAGGGTCCTGCTGCGACTGAACCGGCCATTGCTACTTTCAATAGTATTATAAAACGATGAACTTTAAAATTTAAATATCATGATGCACTTTGGATTTATGTCAGGATGGGGAATGGGTTTTGGATGGTTTGGCGGACTGATTCTCATGGGCCTTTTTATTTGGCTGATTGTAAGTATTTCGGGACACAACACAAATCACCAAGACTTTCAAAAAGAATCCCCGATGGATATCCTGAAAAGAAGATATGCTCGTGGCGAGATCAACAAAGAAGAATTCGACAGGATGACGGCTGACTTACGTTAATAAAACCAGTTCCCGTTCGGAACAACAAAAAACGACCAACTTTTAAGAAACATTTAAAAAGAAAAATATTATGAATTCGACTGGCAAAAACAAGGAAGAAATAATCAAAGAGAGCGACATAAAATATTATTGTCCTATGCGTTGCGAAGGGGGTAAGATTTATGAGGAAGCAGGAGACTGTCCTGTGTGCGGAATGCATCTGGTGCCTGTTGATGGTGAAAAGCCAACGCATGAGCATCATTACATGCAAGACAAACATATGACCATGTCTCCAAAGGGGATGATGATGAATACTTCCGAAATCCCAAAAAGCGGAGATACATATTACTGCCCTATGCTGTGCGAGGGCGATAAAATCTATGATGAATTCGGAAAATGTCCTGTGTGCGGAATGAACCTTGTGCCTGTCAACGGTGATAAGCCAAAGCATGAGCACCACATGCATAACAAACATATGACCATGTCTCCTCAAGGGATAAAGATGGATACCTCCGAGGCCCAAAAAAGCGGAGATAAATATTACTGCCCTATGTTGTGCGAAGGCGACAAGATTTATGATGAATTTGGAAAATGTCCTGTGTGCGGAATGAACCTTGTGCCTGTTGATGGTGATAAGCCAAAGCATGAGCACCACATGCATAACGGGCAACATACTATGACTTCAAAAAATATGAAGATGTCACCTTCTTCTCAATTGAAAAGTGGCGGTAGCTATTTCTGCCCCATGCGCTGCGAAGGGGACAAAACCTATGATAAGCCGGGGGATTGTCCGGTCTGTGGAATGCATCTTATAGCTGAAGTAAAAAGCAGTAAAGAAAGCGAAGAAGACCCGGCTTACCGAGATATGAAAAAGCGTTTTTGGATTGCGTTGAGTCTGTCTGTACCGGTACTTTTCATTTCCATGTCGGGGATGTTTTTCGATCTAAACGAAGTTGCGCCCGAAATCTTCTGGAGATGGACAGAGTTCATATTAACAATCCCTGTTGTGTTTTATGCCGGATGGGATTTTTTCATTCGTGGCTGGAATTCTGTAAAGCGCTGGTCTCCCAACATGTGGACCTTGATTTCTCTGGGTGTTGGCGCTGCTTTTTCTTTTAGTGTTCTTGGGATGTTATTTCCAGGTTTATTTCCTGCACAATTCAAAGATGCACAGGGATTTGTTCATCTTTACTTTGAAGCTGCTTCATTCATCCTGACTCTGGTTTTGATGGGACAAGTGCTGGAACTCAGAGCACACAGTAAAACAAGTTCTGCTTTAAAAGAATTACTCAATCTTGTTCCGCCAACAGCCAAGGTCATCCGCAATGGTCAAGAGGTAGAAATTCCCGTTGAAGAAGTAATTGCCGGTGACACCATACTAATCCGGCCCGGCGAAAAGCTTCCAGTTGACGGTGTTGTTGTGGAAGGAAACGCTTTTGTGGATGAAAGTATGATAAGCGGTGAGCCCATTCCCAATGATAAAACAGTTGGAGACCCGGTAATCGGGGGAACAGTAAACGGGAAGACAAGTTTTAAAATGAAAGCCGAAAAAATTGGTTCTGAGACATTGCTTTCGCAGATTATTGATATGGTTAACAAGGCCAGCAGTTCCCGCGCACCGATCCAAAAACTAGCCGATACAGTAGCCAAATATTTCGTACAAATAGTAGTTTCAGCGGCTGTCCTGACCTTTGTCATCTGGTATTTCTGGGGACCCCAGCCTGCCGTAGTTTATGCCTTTGTAAATTCCATCGCCGTTCTGGTTATCGCCTGCCCCTGTGCACTAGGACTGGCAACACCCATGTCCATCATGGTTGGAACCGGACGGGCCGCTCAGTCAGGAATCCTGGTAAAAGATGCTGGAGCTATTGAAGAAATGAACAAAATAGATACACTCATCGTGGACAAAACAGGAACGCTTACGGAGGGAAAACCCAGTCTGAACTCTTATGTTTCTTTTGTAGAATCATATAATGAAACAGACATTCTCCAAATAGCTGCTTCTCTAGATAAAAACAGTGAACATCCGGTTGCTGAAGCCATTGTGAAAGGAGCCCGGGCTAAGAAAATTTTCCTTACAGCTATTACCGATTTTGAATCTGTTACAGGAATGGGCGTCAAAGCAAAGCTGGAGGGGAAAACCATAGGATTAGGAAATCTGAAACTCCTCGAATCTTTTGGAGCCAGGTTATCCGAAAAACAGGAAGAAGCTGCCAACAATTGGCAACAATCAGGGCAAACTGTGATGTTTCTCATCATCGATAAAACGGTTGCCGGTATGATCAGTGTCTCCGACCAGATTAAAGAAACCTCCTATAAAGCAGTGAAGGCACTTCACAAGGCCGGACTGAAAGTAATCATGATGACTGGGGACAATGAATCCACGGCAAAAACCATTGCCAGAGAATTAGGGATTGATGGTTATCAGGCAGATTGCCTTCCTGAAGATAAATACAACAAAATAAAAGAATTACAGGAGCAGGGCCATGTGGTTGCAATGGCGGGTGACGGAATTAATGATGCACCGGCTCTTACACTTGCCAATGTGGGCATTGCTATGGGAACCGGTACAGATATTGCTATGCAGAGTGCAGAAATCACTTTAATAAAAGGCGATCTTAACGGCATTGTAAGGGCTTATGAGTTAAGTCATAAAGTGATGCGCAACATCAAGCAAAATTTGTTTTTCGCCTTTGCATACAATTCCATTGGCGTACCCATTGCTGCCGGAGTATTGTTCCCAGTTTTTGGTTTGCTCCTGAGTCCTATCATTGCTGCTGCTGCCATGAGTTTCAGCTCAGTCTCGGTCATCAGCAATGCTTTGAGATTAAGAAGACAATAGTTAAAAAATTGTATCATGAAAAAGATAATTTCACTCGTAGCGCTACTGGGAATTTTTCTGTGTACTGTGAATGTCTATGGAGCTTCGTCCCAGGATGACAGAGGAGCCGAAATTTATTACCGTAAATGTATGGCTTGTCATCAGGTGACCGGTACGGGTATTCCGGGAACATTTCCTCCTCTAAAAGGCTCGGATTTTCTGAAATCAGCCTCCAAGAAAAGACTGATTAACCAGGTTATGAACGGATCAAATGAACATCTCACGGTAAACGGAGTTACTTATTCCACACCGATGCCTCCTCAGGTGGATAATATTCAGGATGCGGTGGCAGTCATCAATTTCATTCTCAACTCCTGGGGTAACAATTATGGCAAAGCCACCATCGAGGATGCAAAAGAAGTAAAACCAGTTAAACAAAATAATGGCATGATGATGAATGGGATGGAAATGATGAAGAAAAACAACACCAGATAATAT
>JACZJI010000101.1 GCA_014860665.1 Bacteroidales bacterium
GTTAATCGTACTATCCGGAGTCATCCTGGCAGCTCAGACCAGGAACGATGCCGTCAACAACAGGCCCGTTGATAATCTCAACCTAACCTTTCTGGGAAACGCTTCCTTAATTTCTTTCAATTACGAAAGACTGTTTTTTATCAAACCTGCTTCTTTTTTGGCATTTGATCTTGGGTTGGGATATAACGAAGAATTCCAGATATGTATTTTCGGACCTTGTCCCCCCACTTTAAAATATTTTACCCTGCCGCATTATGTTACAGGCAACATAGGAAAAAGGCGCCATTTCTTTGAATTCGGATTAGGAGGTACCGTTATTGTAGGAAATACAGCGCAGCACTATCTTCTCTATCCGATTGCAGGATACCGGCTCCAGCCACTGAAATCCGACAGGATGTATTTTCGGGTTTTCGGACAGATTCCCTTTGTCGGGCTGGAAACCATTGATGTCATATTTGTCCCGGTTGGATTCAGTATTGGAGCAAGTTTTTAAGGATCAGAAATGGAAGTCGGAAGCCTGATGTACCACAATAAATATCACAAATCCTTATTAACACCAATATCCAAATTCCAGAAATTAGGAATGCGTCAGAGCAACTTTGTTTTACACTTAAACCATTAATATTTAAGTATTTAATTTAAGTAACGTTAATTCTGATCATGGACAGATAAAAAAGCGCCACATCTACAGGGCGTTGATGTTGGCGCTAATATGAAAAAACCGTTCGGTTTGATCCTTATTATTTTCTCAAATTTAATAAAATTTCTTTTAATTGTAAATTATTCACAAATGATTTCCGGAAGATGCGTTAATTTCTGATATTTTCCTGTTTTAATGAGTGAGTGTGTTGAACTCGATCACTAAATTCTCTTTAAATATCTTACGAAAACACTATAAAGATTTCTTTTTTTGAAACTAGCTGCGCGAGCCTTTTAACCGTTTGCTTATTGCTAATTAAGTGATTAAATCACTTTTTCTTGCCAATACAAACTCTATTAAAATTGCTTCACCAGATTGGCCATTTCTATGGCTGTCATGGCTGCATCGAAGCCCTTGTTACCTGATTTGGTACCGGCTCTTTCTATAGCTTGTTCTATGTTGTCGGTGGTGAGGATTCCAAAACTCACAGGAACCAAAGTATCCAGTGACACAGAAGCAATACCTTTGGCCACTTCGGCTGCTACTAAGTCATAGTGAGAAGTGTTACCACGAATGACGGCACCGAGGCAGATGATGGCGTCGTACTGACCACTTTTTGCCATGCGCTTGGCAAGCAACGGGATTTCAAAGGCTCCCGGAACCCAAACGGTTTCTATCTGCTCTTCACTGGCTCCGTGGCGTGTTAAAGCATCTACCGCCCCTGACAAGAGTTTGCTTCCAATAAATTCGTTGAATCTCCCTACTATAATTCCAAATTTTAGTTTTTCTGCATTAAAGTTTCCCTGAATTGTTTTCATGTTATATTATTTAATTTCTGATTTAATATTGTTTTTCCTTATCATTACTCATTTAAAGTCAGTTATTAAGGACTCTGTATGGAAAAATTCGTCCTTTATAATGACTCGGGCCCGTAAACTTCCTTTTATTAAGTCCTTCTATTTTAAATTGGTCAGGATATGCCCCATCTTTTTAACCTTTGTTTCCAGATAAAACTGGTTCACTTCATTATGGTTGATCATCAGCGGAACTCTTTCTACCACCTTAAGGCCGAAACCTGAGATTCCTGATATTTTCTTTGGGTTGTTGGTCATCAGGCGGAGCTGTTTGGCACCCAGATCAGCCAGTATTTCTGCGCCGATACCATAATCGCGCATATCAGCCGGAAATCCAAGCGCATGGTTTGCTTCCACGGTATCCATACCCTCATCCTGCAAGTGATATGCCTTCAGCTTATTGAGCAATCCGATGCCACGACCTTCCTGACGCATGTACAAAAGAATACCTCTTCCTTCGTCGGCAATCTTCTTCATAGCCTCATCCAATTGCTCGCCACAATCGCATCGCATGGAGCCGAACACGTCGCCGGTAAGGCATTCAGAATGCACACGGGTCAGCACCGGTTCTCCATCTGTTACATCACCCATAGTAAGTGCCATGTGGTGTTCCCCGGTAATTTTGTTTTGATAGCCATGAGCCCGGAAATTACCGTATTTGGTAGGCAGTTCGGCTTCCGATACTTTCTCAATCAGGATTTCCGTTCTGCGGCGATATTCAATCAAATCTGCTATGGTAATGAGCTTTAGTCCGAATTTCTCTTTGTATTCCAACAAATCGGGCACCCTTGCCATAGAGCCGTCTTCATTCATAATCTCACAAATAACTCCTGCCGGGAAAAGTCCCGAAAGCCTGGCAAGATCAACCGCAGCCTCGGTATGTCCCGCTCTGATGAGGACGCCGCCTTTTCGGTATTCCAGTGGAAAAACATGCCCGGGTCGATTAAAATCAGATGGCATGGAATCCGGGTCGATTACTTTTTGAATGGTATGTGCCCTCTCCTGCGCCGAGATCCCTGTTGTGCTGGTAGCAGCGTCAATTGAAACGGTAAATGCTGTCTTATGAATGTCGGTATTTTTCTCCACCATCAACCCAATTTCAAGCTGTCTGAGCCGTTTTCCGGTAACAGGCATACAAATGAGTCCGCCTCCGTGCTTGGCCATGAAATTAATGGCTTCCGGAGTTACCTTGCTGGCAGCCATCACCAGATCCCCCTCGTTTTCGCGTCGTTCGTCATCCACAACGATGACCATCCTCCCTTGTTTTATGTCTTCGATGGCTTCTTCTATCGTATTAAACTCTTTCATTTTTGGTTTTGATTTATCTGTTTTATTGTTAATCGTCATTATATAAACCCGTTTTCACTCAGAAACTGTAAGTCTAAACCCTGTTCGATGTCTTTTCGGGGAAGGTCGTTTTTAGAAAATAACAGTTTCTCAACATATTTGGCAATCATGTCTGTTTCAAGATTCACCGCATCTCCGGGCTGTTTGTCAAGCAGTGTCGTCACAGTAGCAGTATGCGGTATGATGGAGACGCTGAAGGCGCGTTCATCCACAGCAACCACCGTAAGGCTGATGCCGTCAATAGCAATAGAACCTTTTGCAACGATGTACCTGAGTAAGTCAGGTGTCGTATCGATATTTATCACACGGGCAATGTCTTCGGTTGTAATTTCACGAATCACACCCAGACCATCCACATGACCGCTGAGCAAATGCCCTCCCAGGCGATCGCTTAATCTCAAAGCACGTTCCAGATTTACCCGGCTTCCGGTTGTAAGCCTGTTCAGGCTGGTTCTGCGCAATGTTTCTGCCATCACATCCACAGTAAAAGAGCGTCCGTCCATTTCCACCACTGTCAGACAAATACCATTGGTACTGATACTATCTCCTACCCTGGTATCTTCCAGCACAAGGGAAGCCTCTATGGTCAGTTTCACGGATTTGCTGCCGCGACTGATTTGCCGGATACTTCCTGTCTCTTCTATAATTCCGGTAAACATTTTTATTTCTTTTTAATATATCCAGTCAGCATGATATCCTCCCCTGACGGGCATGCTTTTAAATTTTCTATTTGCACAGCTTCCTGCAACGCAGCAAAGCCTTTACCTTCCACTGAAGTGAAAGCCTCTGTGCCTCCCAGTATTTTTGGTGCGACAAAAGCCACAATCTTGTCAACGACACCCTGTTTCAGCGCTTCAAAATTCAGTGTTCCACCGCCCTCCAGCAAAATACTGTCAATATCACCGGCAGCAATCTCCTTCATAAGAAAAAGAAGGTCCACCCTGCCCCCTGTTTCCGGGCATATGTGTACTATAGCACCTTTTTTCTCTATCGCTTTAATTTTAGACTTTGGCGCCTGATTGGTTACCGCAACGATTGTTTCTGCTGTTTCAGGGGTATTGAGGAGTTTCGACTCTAAAGGTATCCTGGCCCGGGAATCCACTACAATACGCACCGGATTTTTGATTTTTCCCTGCACATCACGTACGTTCAGCAGCGGGTTGTCTTTTAGTACCGTGTTGATCCCCACCATTACTGCAGCATACTGATTGCGGAGCTGATGTACCTGTTTGCGGGATGTTTCTCCGGAAATCCATTGGGAGTCACCTGTAACAGTCGCAATCTTGCCATCAAGGCTCATCGCTGTTTTCATCACCACAAAGGGAAGCCGTGTGCGGATGAATTTGAAAAAGACCTCATTGAGTTCCTGCACTTCCTTTTCCATGATGCCGCTTTGCACCTTTATACCTGCATTACGTATCATATTTATCCCTTTACCTGCAACCAGGTGATTAGGGTCGACACTCCCCACCACTACACGGGCAAATTTATTCTGAATGATAGCAAGGGAACAGGGCGGAGTTTTACCGTAATGCGAGCAGGGTTCCAGTGTCACGTAGATGGTGGCTCCTTCAGTGTTGCCCCGGGCATCGCGGATGGCATTGATTTCAGCATGAGGGCCACCGAAATATTCATGCCAGCCTTTACCTACTACCCGGTTGTCTTTTACGATAACAGCGCCAACCAGTGGATTTGGATTGACAAAACCCATTCCGTTTTTCGACAGTTCTATGGCCTGCTGCATATAAAATGCATCACGAGCTTCACCGACCTTTTCCCAGATATCCTGCATAAAAAAACCCCAAATGACAATCCGGGGCAACGTAACCAAAGACACCGGAGCATAACGACTATGCCCGGCGATCCCTCAATTCTTCTATCATCCAGACTTTACTGTCGGCAATGGAATTTCACCATTTCAGTCCCGTTTGTAACGGGAGTCGCGGGCTGTCACCGCCGGTCGGGAGTTCCTGCTTGCTGTTTTGCAGCTTACGGGTCACCCTGCCCCGAAGAATCAATTATTAAATTTCGGGGTCAAATGTACCGCTTTTTTTAATGTAGTGCGTTTTTTGAGGGGTTTAGGGTGTTAAATTTTGTTATTGAATTAGCAGCTGGTCAAAAAAGCCATTTAAATCAAAATTGTATAAGACTCAACTGCTTTATCAACTGTGCATCATCTAACAGACTAAAAAGGTTTGCAATCTCCCCTAATCATTCAAAAACTTTTCTAAATTTGGCCTGCAAATCAGGAGATTGATTATCTGATCGGGCATAAAATCTTTTACAGATGTTATGAAAATTGCATAAAGCACTGAATGCCCGAAAGGAAATGAATACTGTTCTTGCATCTTTTTTAAAACATTACAACTGGACTTACGAATACATCACAGATAAAAAAAAAGAGCACAACAACATGTAATAACATTGTTTTTGAAACTATTCAGAGAGATGTTTGTAACTCTTAAGTGATTTGATTCGTAAATAATTAATAGAACAATTCCGGGTTGGTATGAGCAAAAGAATTACAAAAGGGTTTTTGTTTCTGGTTTTACTTTTCTCTGTTTCGTTTGCTTTCGGAGAAAATCAAATCGACTCTTTGCTAAATGTATTGGACCATACCATAGCCGACCAGGCAAAATACGACCGCATCAAGGAAGATAAGCTCAGACATTTGAGAGAACTGTTAAAGGTAGCCCCTTCCGAGGCAACAAAATATCCGATTTACGGGCAGCTTTTTGATGAGTATCGTTCTTACAGATCAGATACAGCGCTGTATTATGCTGAAAAGAAACTCATGATAGCCAAAGAGCTGAATGATAAAGAAAAACTTAACGATGCCCGCCTGAACATTGCATCTGTGCTGGTGACTGTAGGGATGTATAAAGAAGCGATGGACACCCTGAACACCATCGATATAAAGTACTCTCCGGATCTGAAAGCCTACTCTTTTTATATTTACCGTACGCTTTACGGTTACCTGGCAGATTATGCATTTGCAGCCAAAGAAAAAGCCCGTTACGCACGCCTGACGGAAGCATACCGTGACTCGTTGCTGCTTGTGAATGCTCCGAATTCCAGTGCCTGGATTATGGTAAAATCAGATAAGCTGATTGTACACCATAAATATGACGAAGCACTGAAGCTGCTGAAAGATTATTACCCCACCATTCCCAGGGAAGGTCACGACAGGGCTATCATTGCTTACAGTATCGCTATGGCCTACAAAGGGAAGAAAGAGCTGAAAGAGGAAAAGAAATGGCTGATCATTTCATCTATCTATGATCTGCAGTCAGATACAAAGGAATATGTTTCGCTTCGCGAACTGGCTTATATGCTTTACGAGAGCCGGGATATCAGAAGAGCGTCAAGATATATCAAGCGCTCGCTGGAGGATGCTCTTTTCTGTAGTGCAAGACTCAGGACAGTAGAGATTTCCCGCATCCTGCCCATTATCAATAAAGCGTACCAGATGGAAACCAATGCCCGCCAGAGGCAGTTGTATTTCTTCCTGATATGTATCAGCATTTTGTCGTTGTTCCTGCTGATCTCTTTGATTTACGGGTATCGGCAAATGAAGAAGCTCATGAAGATGGAGAAAACACTGAGTCAGGCCAACACCCAGATGAAAGAATTAAACAAGGAATTGTTCAGCACCAACGACCAGTTGACCAGAGCCAACGCGACCCTTACCGAGGCCAACCTGATCAAGGAAGAGTATATCGGGCGCTATATGGACCAGTGTTCTATGTATATTGACAAACTTGACGATTATCGCCATTCTCTGAAAAAAACAGCCAGTTCTGGTAAAGTGAGTGACCTTTTGGATGCCATCAGGTCGGGTGAATTTATTGAAGACGAACTGAAAGAGTTTTATGCCAACTTCGACAGCACTTTCCTGCAGCTCTTCCCCAATTTTATTGATGAGTTTAACCGGTTACTGGCTAAAGACGAAGCCATTGTGCCCAAACCGGGCGAACTGCTGAACACGGAGCTGCGTATTTTTGCTCTTATCAGGCTTGGAATTACAGACAGTGTAAAGATTTCTCATTTCCTTAGATACTCATTATCTACCATTTATAACTACCGTACCAAAATCCGGAACAAAGCCATCTGTCCCCGTGATGAGTTCGAAACTATGGTAATGAAAATCGGGACGAAGCTCTGACAGTATCCCGGAGTAACTTTAATAACAGATCTTCTTTTCGTCTCTAGCGGCCACACAGGCAATTTTCTGAGAAAATATTTTTCACAATCACTACTTTTTTTACACTTTCAAAAAAGACAATAGTTTGACTTTTAACATGATGTAAAAAATATCCCTTTGCTTTCACTATATTTTCACTCCATATAAAACGGAAAGACTATTTTCCGTTATACCTTTGATAAACAAGTTGAAAGAAAACACTCTTTGGCAAGTACGCTGTTCTTAATAAATTTCACTAATAATCGTGGGGCTGTCTGAATCTCATAACGTGATTTTAGATGGTCCCATTGATTTTTTAATGAAAAAACGTTCAGTACAGAGTCCCGATGAATCTGAAAATGAGAATCTTTTAGATAAATACCCGTTTTTATAATTCAAAACCCTTACGCCTGCCTTCTTCAGGCACGGTTTCCCTATCAATCAGAATCCTAAGGAATATACGGAAAGTGATGGCCTTCTCGTCCATAAGCATTCCATTACTCCCTCAAAAAAACTCCCTTTTTTTCACCGAAAACGTTTCCAGAATTACTACTTTTTTTCTTTGTTAAAAAAATTTAAACCACTGATTTGAAGTATTATAATTTTTTAACCCTTTTACAATCACTACATTTTCACTACTGCAAAAATTATTCGGATTTTTCAGACCTACATTTGAAAAAATTCATAAAAAATCCCGGGCATTTTACCTGAAGTGATTTCACATGACACTTTCGATCCTCATCAGAAAATAAGAATTAAAAAATTCATGATGTGAAAAAGACTACAGCACAAGAATATCCGGCACTATGAAACAAAAATTTGTCTATGAACCAAAACTTTACTTCTCATCATGTTTAAACAATCTCTCATCCTATCGGGAGGATGCATGAACTGTGCAAACTCACCTCCTTAAATCCTGACAGAGGATTTCATTTTCATTTTTTATGCAAACGATTTAGGAACAAATATTTATAAAACTTAAAAACTTAATCACAATGGGATATTTAAAAAAAGGGCTATACAGCATATTCCTGTTATGTTGTATACTTATCACGTCGAACGTGTTTGCTCAGCAACAAATCAAACCTATCACAGGAACTGTTGTTGACATCAAAGGAGAACCTCTTGTCGGTGTTTCTATTATGGTAAAAGGAACTACTTTGGGCACAACGACAGACTTAAACGGAAAGTTCTCCCTGTCCGCGAATGTAGAAAATCCTGTGCTGCAGGTATCATATATCGGTTTCTCCACCCGCGATGTAAAAGTAACCGGTACGGGGCCACTCAGGATTGTTTTATCAGAAAGCATTGAGGCGCTGAATGAAGTAGTCGTAGTAGGTTACGGAAGCCAGCACAGAAAAGACCTGACAGGCTCCATTGCCGTGGTACAACCTAAAGATCTTACTTCCACTCCTGTAAGCTCGGTAGGTGATGCTTTGGAAGGAAGAGCCGCCGGTGTTCAGATCATCTCTTCGGGTGTCCCCGGTAACGATCCTACCTTTCTGATCCGCGGTGTGGGAACCGTAAACGATGCCTCTCCGCTGTTTGTTATCAACGGGGTTCCGGTATCCAGCGGAATCGGACAGCTGAACATGAATGACATTGCTTCAATCCAGGTGCTGAAAGACGCTTCCGCAACAGCTATCTATGGTTCACGTGGTGCCAACGGTGTTATCATTATAACCACCAAACAAGGTGAAGCCGGTAAACCCAGCATCAATGTGAACTACTTTTTCGGAATTCAGGAGGCAGCAAAAATGATTCCCATGCTGAATGCTGAGCAGTATGCCACCCTCGATAACGAGATGATGGCCAATGCCGGCATGGCACAAAATCCTGCCTTCGCCAATCCCGCTTCCTTCGGAAAAGGAACCAACTGGCTGGGCTCTCTTTTCACGCAAGCCCCCGAAAATAACATGTCTCTCTCTTATTCCGGCGGGAGCAAAACATC
Organism: Bacteroidales bacterium; assembly: GCA_014860665.1. Taxonomy (GTDB): domain Bacteria; phylum Bacteroidota; class Bacteroidia; order Bacteroidales; family F082; genus Sulfidibacterium. The sequence continues at coordinate 8,976 of JACZJI010000101.1, forward strand.
TAATTATTATGTTTCTGCCAATTACATCGACCAGAAGGGTATCGTCATCAATACAGGATACAAAAAGCTTACCCTCCAGTTAAATTCCAACAGTGATATAAGAAAGAACCTGAAATTCGGGAATGCCATTACCTTGAGCTATAACCACAACTACAGTGGTAATTATAATATCCAGGACGCACTCCTTGCCTTGCCTGTTCGTCCCATTTACGCCCCTGACGGCACTTACTCAGGTCCGGGCGGACAATCCATCTGGTACGGCAACATCGTAAACCCGGTAGGGATGGCAAAAACCGTAGATAATACTACCGACGGTTACAACATTATCGGATCTATTTTCGGGGAACTTGAAATCATTAATGGATTAAAACTGAAATCTACAGTAGGGCTTCAGGGTAACTTCTGGAACACCCGTACCTGGGCTCCTGCCTATCAGTGGGGTTCCAGTTCCAATCCCAATGCTGAGCTGAACGAACAGTACAATAAAAGTATCACCTGGAACTGGGATAACACCCTGACTTATGTTAAAGAGTTTGGTAAAAATAATATCACAGCCATGATCGGTACCAGCGCCCAGGAAAATAATTATCATTTTCTGAACGGTTCGGTACAGAGTTTCGCTAGCGACCTGACCCAGCAGATGGCCAATGGTACCAGCAACCCAACCGTGGGTGGTGATGCCAGCAGCTGGTCATTACTTTCTTACATGGGACGTATCAATTACAACTATGCTGACAAATACCTTTTGACAGCTACCCTGCGCCGTGACGGTTCTTCACGTTTCGGAAGCGGAAATAAATGGGGGATGTTCCCTTCAGTATCTGCTGCATGGCGTATCTCAAAGGAAAACTTTTTTAAAGATGTCACCTTCGTAAACGATCTGAAAATCAGAGCTGGATGGGGTATCACCGGTAATCAGAACATTGGTAACTACTCTTTTGCTGCAGCGCTGCAAACCTATGCCTATAATTTCAACAACACACCTGTTTCAGCAGTCGTACCAGAGATAATGCCCAACCCTAATATACAATGGGAAGAGCAGAAACAGGCAGATATCGGTATCGACGCTTCCCTCTTTAACGGCAGGATCAATTTCACGCTGGACGGTTATGTTAAAAATACCGACAAGATGCTGGTTCCGATGGCAGTGCCGATTACAACAGGGTACTCTGATGTCACCGTACCCTATATCAACGCAGGAAAAATGCAGAATAAAGGTTGGGAATTCACAATCAACACCAACAACCTGACCGGTAAATTCAAATGGAGCACTTCTGTCACCGTTTCTTATAACCAGAACAAGGTCGTAAGCATCAACGATACCGTTCCGATGCCGACCGGAAGTATCGGACTGAACTACTATCTGGCTTTAATCCAGGCCGGAGTTCCCATCAACGAATTCTACGGATATGTTGCTGACGGAATTTTCCAGACACAGGCCGATGTTAACAATCACGCCCTTCAGACCCCCGGAAATGACCCTTACAACCGCACTTCTCCCGGAGATATCAGATACCTGGATTTGAACAATGACGGTGTTATCAACGACAAAGACCGTACATTCTTAGGCAACCCGAACCCCAGGTTTATCTTCTCAATGAACAATAACTTCTCATATCAGGGATTTGATCTGAGTGTATTCCTGCAAGGGGTTTCCGGCAACAAGATTCTTAATGCCAACCGTCTGTACGATGAAAGTATGTACACATCTTTCAACCAGACCACTGCTGTTTTAGGCCGCTGGACCGGCCCCGGAACAAGCAACACCATGCCTCGTGCCGTATATAACGATCCGAACAACAACTCCCGTCCTTCCAGCAGATACATCGAAGACGGTTCTTACCTTAGGATTAAAAATGTAACCTTCAGCTACACCATCCCGAAAAAGGATCTGAAATTATTATATCTGAACTCTGCCCGCGTTTATGTTTCTGTTGAAAACCTGTACACATTCACCAAGTATTCAGGTTTCGACCCGGAAGTGGGCGTAACCGGGATAGACAACAGTGTTTATCCGGTTAGCCGCACCTTTAGTGTAGGAGTTAATCTTGGTCTTTAATTATTAAACACGAATTTATCATGAAAAAGATATTCTATTTATCCATCTTGATTTTGGCCGTCGCTGTCACAGGATGCCAAAAGGACTTTCTGACTAAAGCACCGCTAGATTCCATCAATACAGCCAACTATTTTAAAACGGAAACCGATGCTGTCAACGCCATCAACGGAGCTTACCAGCCTTTGCAATGGCCCAAGCTCTATAACATGCGTATGTGGACTTCAGATATTTACGCAGGAAACAGCGTTGTAGGTGCCGGTGGCGGAACCGACGGTATTGAAACCCAGGAAGAAGCCAATTTTATCACCGCTCCTGACAATCCCGGAGTACTCGACTTATGGCGTGGCCCCTGGCCGGGAATTCTCAGCTGTAACCTGGTATTGGCAAAGGTTCCGGCCATTAACTTCGATGCTACCACCAAAAACCGCATTTTGGGTGAAGCCCATTTCCTCCGCGGCTTGTATTACTTTATCCTCGTTCGTTATTTTGGCGGCGTTCCGCTGGTTCTGAAACCGGTGAATCCCGGCGACGATCTTCGTCCTTTTCGCAATACCAAAGAACAGGTTTACAATCAGATCATCGCTGACTTCTCTGAAGCCATCAAACTGCTTCCCACCCGTGATGCTTATTCAGGCAGCGATGTGGGCCGTGCTTCAAGAGGTGCCGCAGAAGGCATGCTTGCCAAAGTATATCTGACCCTGGGCAACTGGCAGCGGGTTGTTAACCTTTGCGATTCCGTAGGACAACTGGGTTACGCACTGGATGCCAATTATGCCGACAACTTTAATCCTGCAACAAAGAACTCAACAGAATCACTGTTTGAAATTCAATATTCAGGAAGTACAGCTTACAGTTTCTGGTCGAACCAGAACCAGGCATCCTGGACCAGTATTTTCATGGGACCGCGTGGCTCCAACATGGTTGCCGGTGGCGGCTGGGGCTGGAATCAGCCAACCAAAGAGTTTGTAGATTCCTACGAACCCGGTGACAAACGTAAAGATGTTACCATCCTTTACGAAGGATGCCCCAAGTTTAATGGTATGGATTATGACAGCACCTGGTCCACTACCGGATATAACGTCCGTAAATTCCTGGTTCCTTCCAGTGTTGCTTCTTCCTACGATGACAGTCCGGAAGATTTCCCGGTACTGCGTTATGCTGATGTTCTTTTAATGGATGCCGAAGCACTCAATGAACTGGGACAAACCACTGCGTCAGAACAGCCATTGAATGAAGTACGTGCCCGTGCCGGTTTACCTGCTATTCACGGACTCTCACAAAGTGACATGAAGGCAAAAATTCTGCACGAACGCCGCATGGAGCTGGCTTTCGAAGGACAGCGCTGGTTCGACCTGATCAGAGTTGACAACGGTCAGTACGGTATTAACTTCCTCCATTCTATCGGTAAGCTGAACATGAGTACCAAATACTTAGTGATGCCTATTCCACAGGTGGACATTGATGCCAATCCAAACCTCGCTCAAAACCCGGGTTATTAATCACCATTTAAAACGATAATAAAATGAAAAAACATAATATTTTTCGCATGTGGCCCGATCATTTGCCATTCAATTTTTCATCCGGTCTTCGCATCATTTCATTTCTTGTTGTTGTAATGATGATTGCATCATGCCAGCCGGATAAGCTACCGGCACCGTCAACACCGGCGGGGCCTCTGGCTGTTACATCATCAACAGACAATCTGGCGCTGGTACAAACAGCAACCAGTGCCGGAACAACCGCACTTACTTTTAACTGGACTACCGGAACCAACCACGGAACCGGTTCATCCATCGCCTACTTACTTCAAATTGACAAAAAAGGAGACAATTTCGCCAATCCTTTGCAGTTTGACATGGGAAAAGGTGCCTATTCTAAAAGTTTTATGGTTTCAGAATTCAACGACTATCTGCTGAACCACTGGAATGTCCCGGCAGGAACCGTTGTTCAGCTCGAAGCCCGTGTTGTTGACACTGTTTTTTCAGATCCGAAAGTAACCGATGTTTCCAAAACGGTAGAAATCAGCGCTTCTCCTTATCAGCCTGTCAGCACAACACTTTATCTGATTGGAGACGCTACATCTGCAGGATGGGATGCCACCAAAGCAGTTGCCCTATCTCCCACTAAAACCGACCCGACAACCTTCGCTTACAGGGGATTGTTCAATGCCGGTAATTTTGAATTCATCACTACATTAGGAAAAATGCTGCCTGCTTATATCCAGGGTGCCGATACAACAAAGATCGTTTACCGCACTGACAGCACACAGGCCGACAACCAGTTCACCATCAAAACATCAGGAGTGTACAGCGTTACGGTTAGCCTGCTTGACCTTTCGGTAAAGGTTCAGAAAATGGATCTGCCTCCCTACGATTCCCTATTTATCGTTGGAGATGCATCTCCCAACGGATGGGATATTTCCAATGCCACACCGCTGGTTCACGACAGTGTCAATCCGTTTATCTTCACCTATCAGGGCGTGCTGAATGCAGGACAATTTAAATTCCCCGTGAACCGCAACACCGACTGGGGCCAGGATATGTATATGATGGCCAGCGACTCTACCATGTATCTGCACCACGGCGGCGCTTCGGATGACAACAAATGGACCATCGCCAAGAAAGGATTCTATACTTTGACATTGAATCTCCTGGATAATACCATCAAGATCAACCGTACAGAGCTTTACATTGTCGGAAGCGCCACCCCTATTGGCTGGAGCATCGACAAGGCTATTGCCCTGACCGAAGATCCTACCGACGGTTGTATTTTCACCTACAGTGGTCCCATGGTGGCAGGCGAGTTCAAGTTCCCGGTAAACAGAAATACCGACTGGGGTCAGGATATGTACATGAGGGTCAACGACTCTACCATGTACCGGCATGTGGGCGGAGCACCGGACGATAATAAATGGAACATCACCGATCCGGGCAACTATGTCATCACCGCCAACATACAGACCATGAAATTAAGTATCAAAAAACAATAACACTGAGGGAGAAACAAAGGTTGCCCTTTAAAAAAGGGCAACCTTTCTATACTTTCTCGTAATATATTCTTTATGAAACGTTCTGCGTTTATATATCTGCTAATTATATTTTCTGTTCTGAGCTCATCATGCAGCAAGGGGAATAACAATCCTCCTTCGCCACTGCCCCCACCGGTAACCAGCGTGAAGATCAGCACCGATAAAGCAAGCTATTTGCCGGGAGGAATTGTAACTTTTAATATTGACCACACCCTTCCCGCAACAGCCAAAGTACAATACCGGCATTTTTCAGATATCCTGGCTGAAAACACCCTTACGGGAACAAGCTGGCAATGGCAGGTGCCTGATAACGACTATACAGGCTACATGGTGGACATTTATGATCTGGTAAACGGACAGAAAGTGATTTACGCAAGCATAGGTGTAGATGTATCTTCAGACTGGTCAAGATTTCCGCGTTACGGATTCCTGTCGTCGTATCCTAAAATGACGACTGATGCCATCAACTTTGTCATTGACGGGTTGAACAGGTATCACATCAACGGAATCCAGTTTTACGACTGGGAATACGAACATCATCATCCACTGGCCGGAACCCCCGACAATCCCGACAGCGTGTGGCAGGAAATTGCCCGGCGGGATGTCTATCTTTCCACGGTTCAGGGATACATCAAAGCGGCCCATGCCTGCAATATGAAAGCCATGTCGTATAACCTGGCTTACGGCGCCTTAAGCGATGCCGAAGCTGAAGGAGTTTCCGATACATGGTACCTCTATACAGACCAGAATCATGTCAACAAGAAAGTTTTCAAACTGGACCCATCCATGTTTAAAAGTTATATCTGGTTGCTTGATCCTTCCAATCCTGCCTGGCAGCAATATATCGCCGACAGGACCAATGATATGTACAAGGTTTTTGACTTCGACGGTTATCATATCGACCAGTTAGGAGATCAGGGTACGGTTTACAATTATTCAGGCCAGCAGGTGAACCTGCCTTCCGGTTTCGAAAGCTTTATCAAAGCGATGAAGACTTACAGCCCGGACAAGAGTCTTGTAATGAATGCCGTAAATCAGTTCGGACAGCAAAACATTGCCGTTTCACCGGTGGACTTTCTGTACACGGAAGTCTGGGCTCCCAACGAAGGGTATCAGGACCTTGCCACTATTATTGAGAATAATAATACGTACAGCAACAACACCAAAAAGACCGTCCTGACAGCCTATATGGATTACAATCTGGCCAACAATCCGGGATATTTCAACACCCCCGGGGTAATCATGACCGATGCCGTGATCTTTGCTTTTGGTGGCGACCATCTGGAAATGGGTGAGCATATGCTGGGGAAGGAATATTTTCCGAACAATAACCTCCAGATGAAAGGCGACCTGCGGGATGCCATGGTACATTACTACGATTTTATGGTAGCCTACGAAAACCTGCTGCGCGACGGAGGCACCATCAACAATCCAGTTGTGGCCTGCACCGACGGAAAAATATCAGTAAATCAGTGGCCTCCCCGGTTGGGCAGTGTAGCCGTTACCGGACGGGATCTGGGTAACAGACAGGTTATTCATTTGCTGAATTATGCAGGCGCAAACAGTCTGGAATGGCGTGATACCAATGGTACGCAGACTACGCCCCAGGCATTTGCCGATGTTAAACTATCCTTTCAAACCTCCAAAACCGTGAAAAAGGTATGGATCGCCTCACCGGATTATCAGGACGGTGTACCACAGATACTGGATTTCACACAAACACCAGGCGGTATCTCTTTCACCCTTCCCGGTTTGCAATATTGGGACATGGTGGTAGTGGAATACTAAAAATTAATTGAGATTTAGATTTTTTAATTCAGCAGGGAGTTTTTTAGGGATTTTAGTGAGAACTTCCCCACTTTGGTGGGGAAGTTTGCTTTTAAGAGGTATCCAAAGCCGCCCGGGATATTTCTGCTTAACAGTTATAAACTGCCGAGAGTGCGGGGGAAATCTCCCCGGCAAGAACCCTTTTTCCTGGGGGATTTCTCAGTTTCCGATGAATCGGAACAGGCTGTGCCTCCTTCGAAAATGAATAATTAAGCAGCGAACTTCTTAAGGGTAATCCGTATAGAAACGTGCGTCATTGCGCGGAGCTTTGTGAAGGCTATGGGTGGCGCGACAAAGCAATCTCTTTTTTTACATATTGTTCGTTTCATTCTGAGATCGTTTCGTCGTACCTCCTCGCGATTGGGACGGCCTTT
>JACZJI010000102.1 GCA_014860665.1 Bacteroidales bacterium
GCGTTGATATTCAATCTGGGAGTATTTTGAACTTTTGTCTCTTTGTCCCCTCTCATCTCTCTCTTTGTCTCTTTTCCGGCTGTTGACGTTAGGCGTTTGATGCTCAAAATAGTTCAATATTGTTCAATGCTTTCGCGTTCAATGTTGTTCAACGGAACCAGAAACTTCTGCCTTCTGCCTTTAAACTTTCCCAATAGTACACAGATTTATAATGTTACGATTTGGCGAGCCCGAGGTACGAGGGCGTGGCCATCTTCCGGTACGCCAGGGCCGGGTTTTATATGTCAACCTATTTCAGGACTGGAAATCCGGAAGTCCTCCCCCTGCCACGCACTTGCCACCGCACCCCCCTCCAGCGGGGGACATTCAGCGTTGATATTCAATCTGGGTGTATTTTGAACTTTTGTCTCTTTGTCCCCTCTCATCTCTCATCTCTCTCTTTGTCTCTTTTCCGGCTGTTGACGTTAGGCGTTTGATGTTCAAAATAGTTCAATATTGTTCAATGCTTTCGCGTTCAATGTTGTTCAACGGAACCAGAAACTTCTGCCTTTTTACTTCTGCCTTCTGCCTTTAAACTTTCCCAATAGTACACTGATTTATAATGAACCTGAATCATCTATCGAAGAATGCGTCATTCCGAGGAGGCGACCGACGAAGGAATCTCATTCGGAATTTGATTTCTTTAATCGAAGACCCCAATCTCCACTCACTATTCACGACTCAGCAGATTGTCCTCCCCCTGCTTCCCGCCACCCATCGCACCCCCTCCCTGGAGGGGACATTCAGCGTTGATATTCAATCTGGGTGTATTTTGAACTTTTGTCCCCTTGTCACTTTTTCACTTTGTCCCTTCTACTCACCACTCACTATTCACTACTCACTATTCACCCTGTTGAATAGCTTCGCAGATTCCACCTCAGCACACTTCGTTACGGGGCAAACAGGGTAAACCACTCACTACTCACCAATCACCACTCACCAAATTGACCCACCCCTGCCCCTCCAAGGAGGGGAATACTTCCGGCGTTGATATTCAATGTTTCTTTGGACTTTCAACCCTTTTCCCTTTGTACTTTAGCCTTTGTATTTGTCACTTCGTCACCGTGTCATTTTTCACTCTTCATTCTTCATTCTTCACCACTCATGACAGGAGCCATTTCCAAACGGGCATCAATTTAATCTTTTCGTCTTGAGGCAGGTTGATATCTTCATCCACCTGGTCTGTTAACAACAGTCCCGAGGGAAGCTGATACAGGGTCATTGCCTCTTCCAATCCCTGATATTCCCTTTCATAATTTGCCAGATGAAGTCGGAACACCACCTGTATGGCCGTTGTGATTCGAGTTCCTTCTTTAATCAGAAAATCACATTCTTTTTTCCCTGAATGATAATATACTTCGTTGTTGCGCCGCAGTAATTCCAGGAAAACAATATTCTCAAGTATCCTTCCTTTATTTTCCGAGAAATTAAATCCCAGCCGGTGCACAAAGGCGGGGTCTATCGTGTAGGCTTTTTTCGGGTTCATCATCTGTTTTTTCACGGAATAATCAAATTTCTTCAGATAGAAAAACAGATAGGATTGTTCGTAATAATACAAATAATCCTTGATAGAACTTGTACTTTTAATACCGGTGATCTCCTGTAAAGTGGAATATGAAAATATTTTCCCCGCATTGGAAGCAAAATAGAGCCCGATCTGCCGGATTTCGTTCACCTGACTGAGCCGGTAACGTGCAACAATGTCGCGGTACAGAATATCCTGAAAATAGGCATTGATAAGTTCCGGGTCGTTTTCTTTCACCACCAGCGGAAATCCTCCCGTTTCAAGATAACGGTTAAAATCCTTTTGAAGCAAGGATCTTGTTTTAGGGATCATCTGCTCCATATCGTATTCGTGTCCCAGGTACCGCAGGTATTCTGAAAAGGAAAAGGGGAACAATTCTATCAATCTGTTACGGCCGGTCAGGCTGCTGGAGATCTCGGAACTAAGCATTTTTGCGTTGGAACCGGTGACAAAAACCTTAATCCCCTGTTCATACATCCGGTTTACAAACTTTTCCCAGTGGTTTATGTTCTGAACCTCATCAAGAAACAGGACAGGTTCTTTTCCGTAAAGTTCGATATGCAGGGTAAATATTTCTTCAAAAATTGAGCTGTCAGGCAGAATCCGTTCATCATCGAAATTAAAATAGCAGTATTCGGCCTCCGTCAGTTTCATCTCTTCCTTGATAAGATATAGTAAAGATGATTTGCCACATCTACGAATACCGGTAATAATGACCACCTGACCTGTTGAAATGTATTTTTCAAGATCAACATCACGGGGTATCAATGACTTTCTGTTATTGAAAACCGCTTTTTGATCATACATGATTTCTTTTAACCGGTCTTTGATCATGAAATTGATTTGATTTTATTCGTTTCCAAAGAACAAATATATACAATATTGTTCGTTATCAGCGAACTATTTTTAAACAAAATCGCAGCTATTTTAATAAAAATCAAGATTTTGCGTCCCGAAAGCTTTCGGGAGCCTTAGCGGAACGAAGCAATCTCCCTCTACGCCAAGGCAGAAAGTGTTATAGTGTGTCCGATGTCCACCTTTGGAGGGGGTTGGGGGAGGAATTACTCACCCTTTTCTCTTTCCAATTCATATTCATCAACATATCCATCCAACACATTTTTCACGTTTTGTAAATCATTCAACACCTCTGAATCCTGAAAACGGATTACCTTAAACCCATCCTGAGACTAATTTTTTATTCAAAAGACTCTCACGCCGGCTATTCAATTAGGGTCAACAAATCAATTTCTCAATGCCAGCTCAGAGTTGAACGATAAAAAGTAAAAGAACGCGTTTAATTCTGAGGCATCTCTGGGTTGGCCTTTGGGCTGGAATGCCGTGAGAATCTTGTCATACTTTGATCATTGACCTTCATTTTTCACTTTTTTCTTTTGTTTTA
>JACZJI010000103.1 GCA_014860665.1 Bacteroidales bacterium
GTACGATTAACAGAGTAAATAATAGTTTTTTCATAGTGTGCGAGGTTAGTTCGTTTCATCAGGTCAGAGGTCAATTACGTGCAAAAATGAGGGTGTCTGTCTTCATTAAAAGAAGCGATATTAGTTTATCTGATAAAATTATTTCTTAGTAACTTTCTGGTTAATAAGTTAAAACTTACTCAAATTTAATAAAATAAGTTCTCTTTCAAATATTAAGTTTAATAAACCGGATGCGCATTTTGTTTTATTCAAAGAAAGCTGTCCCCGGGTGGCTTTTATTTTTGTAGAGAATTTGAAAAAGTCATTGCATTGTTGACAGTCAAAATGTATTTGACTGGTGCATTCGCTTGTGTTAATGCAGTTTAAAAACTTAATTTCCTGTCGATGTATCTGTCATCTCTTAGGGTAAAACGTGATCTAAGCCATTCGTAATACAAATCGAATAATTTATAACTTAGCTCATTATTCACTTAAAAACCCGACCTTATGCCCACACAATCAGCCCTTGCTGCTTTGCAGCATCTGCGTGATGGCGGTACCTTTCAGTGGTATGTCATTCCTTTGTTTGCTTTTGTAGTATATGTTTATGCCGTAGAAATCGAACGGAAAAACTGGAGTCTTGTTTTTGCTGGTCTTGCCTTTTGGGGTATGGACTGGTTCAACGAAATCTGGAATTCACTGGTATTTCATTTTACCAACTATGCACCAGTATGGGGTGCGCCGGGTAAATCAGCCTTTGAAATCCTTATTGGACTGAACATCGAGATTTCGTTTATGTTCGCCATTGCCGGAATTGCTTTTGCCAAAATGTTACCAGCAGACAAGAAAATGAAGATATTGGGAATTCCAAACCGCTGGTTTTTCGCCTTTGTTAACTCTGTTTTCTGCGTCATTGTCGAGGTTCTGCTCAATGCAGTGGGGGCCCTTACCTGGGATTACTCATGGTGGAATGTATCAGCACCGTTTCTTATCGTTATTTTCGGCTACCTGACTTTCTTTGTGGTTTCTTACTGGGTTTTCGATATGGAAAAAGTATGGTCCAAAATCAAGACTACGGGTGTTATCTATGCCGTTGATCTGGTCGCTATTCTTATTTTCGGTGTGATACTGGGGTGGCTGTAGGGGAGATGTGCCCATGAATGCCTAAAGTTGGAAAACTGAAGTCAGAAGCCCCCGAGGGTCTCATGTAAAAGTTTTGCTATTCTTTGCTTACCACGATGTGAAGACGCATTGTATTTTGGCGTCTTTTTTTTGATTCGCTGCCTGCCGGAGAGGCAAGCAAAACCCCTCCGAAGAGAGAATTTATCAGCCTTATTGCTTAAAAATAATTCCTGCCATTTTTTGTTTGGCGAGTACTAACTTTCCTTCATTGACATTACAATTCAAACCCTTGGTATGACAAAAATCCAGCAATTCTGTGAGGTCCAGGTTTGGAACCATCTCATGACCTGTCATGGGGCAACCCCCCAGTCCACCCAATACGGTATCGAAATGACGGATTCCGGCGGTAAAGGCAGCGTTGACTTTTTGAGTGCCTTTCCCTGGTATTGAGTGGGTGTGGAATCCGAACTCCACCCGTGGAAATTCAGGGATAATAGCCGCACAGACCTTTTGAATAACCTCTGCATCCACATCGCCGATGGTTTCCGCCAGTTTGATGTGATAGATGCCTTTTTGCATCAGTTTTTGAATCCACTCAGAAACCAGATCGATACTCCAGGCATCGCTGTAAGGATTGCCGAAAGCCAGCGAGAGGTATACCACCAGCTCTTTGTTGCATTCAACACAAAGATTCTGTAAAAAGTCGATTGTATTTTCGCCCTTTTCAAGCGTAGTGTTAAGATTCTTCTTTAGAAAAGTGGGGGAAACGGAAAACGGGTAAAAGATCTTGTCCACAATATCGTATTCTTTTGCAAGTGTACCGCCTTTTTCGTTGGCCACCAGCACAGCGATTTTTGTGGTAGCGGGTTTGTCTTTCAAATTATTCAGAACTTCACCTGTATCTGCCATTTGCGGTATGGCTCGGGGAGAAACAAAACTGCCTGTTTCCAGTGTGTCAAATCCACATTGCAGCAGGGCGTTGATGTATTTTATTTTATTTTTGGTCGGGATAAAATGAATCAGCCCTTGCATTCCGTCTCTGGGAGTTTCTGTTATTTTTATCATGCTGTATTTTGTCGTTGTTTTCTGCAAAATTAGTAGAAATACCTCGCTAATATTGAGAGAAACCGACTGTAGAATTTTAAAGTTTCTTAATTCAATGAAGAATTGTTAATAAAAGTCCTTTTCTGGATAAACTTTTGGCTTCACGTTTAATTTTCATTCCCGGCCAGGCTTCTTCTCCAAATCATGACAATGGTAATAATAATCAGTACTTCGCCAAGAATAAACAAGCTCCAGGGAAAAGTGCCTGGAAAGAAACGGGCAAGGATGGCGCTTATTTGTGTTCTGGGAGTCCCTGGAACTCCGATGCTTAGCAGGAAATAGGCATATTCCCAGGTAAAAGAGGCGAAAACAATACAGGCACCTACAATCAGCACCTCCCATTCAATCCATTTTAAACGGAAAGCATGAATCTTCTGTTGTCCATGAGTCAGACCGAAAGCCAGCGCAATCATGCTTAGGGCGGAGATTATTGGTGCCAGTACAGGGCTGACCCACGGGATGGGAATCAGAAACAGTATGTCCCAGGTCATGAACGTAGGCGGCCAGTTCACCAGAAGCTTTAATCCGGCATAGTAAACGATGTCCCATACAGCAAAGGCAACCAGGAAATACGCAAATTTTTCCAGTCTGGATTTACCCGCGATTAGCGCAAGTGTTATAAGCATAATAATGGTAGCAGCTTCCCGGAACAATTCTGTAAAATACATCTTCGGAGGAAGTATTACCAGTGGGAAATCAAAACCATTGGGGTAAAATATTTTCCTTAAATATACAACGACAACCGCTTCAAGAAATCCCATAGCGATGCTGAAGATAAATACCAGGAGGTAGGTCCGTTTCTGCGAAGGGTTCATTTGGTTGTAATTTTTAATTTTTATCTTCTTGTGCTCTTTTCACAAATGTACGAAAAAGGCAATCGGTATGCAATAAGATTGGAAGTAAAATGATTGACAATGTAAAGAAAAAAAGGGTTTGCAAGGGAAGAAATTAATGGAAAAAGGAAAATGCGTGCAATCCTGAGGAATGGTAAATTTGTTTTCTGTTTAGGATTCTGTTTATCTGTATTTTATAAATAATAACTGCATTTTCTAGGGGTATTAGGCAATAATATTGCACACTTACGAGTTGATTTATTATATTGCATAATATTTTCCTGTAAAAAAAATATGGATTCCCTCAGTCTTAACATCATCATTTTCATAGCTTCAGGCATTAGTGTAATTATGGGACTATACATGTTGTTCCTTCACAACAGTGCCAAAAGTGTAAAGGGGCCTATATATTGGGCTGTCGGAAATTTACTGATAGGTGTTGGCCTTATGTTACGGCTGATTACTCCCATTGATGATTTTATGTCTCATACCGAAACTACCCTGTTTGTTACTTTTGGTTTGTATGTTTATCTGGCAGGGATCTGGAGTTTTAAGAAAAAAGAGATCAAGCGATGGGTCGTTATCTTTTTTCCTTTGTTCGATCTTGTTCAGACTCTTGTCTTTTTTCATTTCTTACCATCCAGGAGGATTAGGATAGTCCTGCACATTTTGGTACTCGTTATATTTAGTGCCATTTCTATTTACGAAATGTTACAGTTGGATGCCGAAAGAAAATATCTGAGAAAAATCTTCAGGTTGAATGCGCTTTCTTTTATCGCTTTTCTCACCGTATTAATAGCGGGTATGGCTTTTGTAGCAATGTATCCTCAGCAAAATGAAATAGATTATGCCTGGATGATTGCCTATGGATTGGCAGGGGGGCTGATGACGGCACTTACGTTTGGGTTCCTGTCAGCAGTAAACTTGCAACTATACATGGAACTGGCAGAACAGTTAAAGACCAAGTCCAAGTTCTTTTCTATTATTACGCACGATTTGAGAGGCCCGGTGGGAACGCTGATGGGATTTGTGAATTTGTTGAATAATCAGGAAGATCTGGATGAGCAACAGCGATTAAAAGTCATGGAAAATCTGGAGATTCTGAGCCAGTCGTCATTCCACCTGTTACAGAATTTGCTGGAATGGGCTAACACTTCTGTAGATATTTCAAAATTTGAAGAAGAGGTCATCGATTTGAATCAGTTGATTGATTCCAATATTAAATTCTTTCAGAGTCTGACTCTGTTAAAATCTATCCGTCTGGAGTTTCAACAGGATGAGGATGTTTATGTCAAGGGAAACTCCAAAATGATTGAGACAGTAATACGAAACCTTGTTTCCAATGCCATAAAATTCACACCCAGGGGTGGTCTGGTTACAATTACATCAGAAAAGGACACGTCCAGGGTTCGTTTAACCGTTGGCGATACAGGTGTTGGCATTGAACCTAAAAGGTTGGGTAAAATTTTTGATATGGAGAATACCCATACCACCAATGGAACGAATGGTGAAAGTGGTTCCGGCCTGGGACTGGCGCTGTGCAAAGATTTTGTGACCAAGAACGGGGGCACCATCAGGGTGGAAAGTCAGGTGAATGCGGGTACCCGGTTTATTGTTGATCTGCCGTCTGGCAGATAAGTTTTGCATTTAGTAACCTGTTTCTCATAAGTCAGTAAGTCCATCCCGGATGTCGTTATTTCAAAAATCGAATTCATAGAATATATCCACTGGCATTGTCCTGATTTAAGCAGAGAGGCTTGAGAGCGTATATCCCCATGGAAATGTATTAGAGGATTTAGGAAATAGCTGAGTCATTTGATGATTTTGAATAGTTTCCTGCAACGTGATATTTATCATTTCTATTCTTGAAATCCTACTTAGGCCCTTTTTAGATCCTAATAGGATTGGGCGTTAGGGTTTTATATAGTGAAATTGAAACAATCGGTTGATTTTAAATTCTTTATATTGATTAAATTTCATTGAAATAAATGAGTTGCCTGGATAGAATAGTAT
>JACZJI010000104.1 GCA_014860665.1 Bacteroidales bacterium
CAGAAGCTGTCAGAGTGATTGAGAGTATGCCTAAATGGATTCCCGGTCTACAAAAGGGAAAACCTGTCAGGGTCAGTTATAACATTCCTATCAAGTTTGCTTTAAAATAATTTTTTTTGAATTAATCAACTAATTTTTTAGTTTCAAAAAAGACCCTGGAGTGATTTTAGGGTCTTTTTTTATTGTCTTTGTACCGGTCTATTGCATCATAGACAGCCTGCAGAATGTTGGTACGGATATTATACTGTACAATCCTGTCGTTGGCACGCGTCGGATAAACCCGGTTAGACAGGAAGATATAGAGTACCTGATCTTTCGGATCGGCCCAGAAAAATGTGCCGGTAAATCCCGAATGCCCGAAACTGGCAGGGCTGCAACCCAGCGTGGGATAGCTCTTTAGCTCAGGAAGCGTATCGTTGCCAATCAGGGGTTTGTCGAAACCAAGCCCTCTCCTGTTGCCGTTTTCAGGATACTGAATGCTGGTGAATTCTTTCATAGTCGAATCAGCAATGTATTGTACACCGCCATAATATCCCATATTCAAATACATCTGCGTCAGCTTGGCCAGGTCATTGGCTGTTCCGAAAAGACCTGCATTACCGGAAATTCCGCCCATCATTGCTGCTCCCTCATCGTGTACGTATCCGTGAATCGGTTTCTTCCTGAAAAAAGTATCTACTTCTGTGGGAACAATATAAGGCATAGGGTCATACTCATACGGGTTATACGTTAATGAATTAGCACCTAAAGGTTTATAAAAATTAGTCTTCAAATAGGTTTGAAAATCCTCACCAGTCATATTCTTGACAATTTGTGGGAAGAGATAAAAGGCCAGTCCCGAATAAAGATATTTCGGATGTTTCATTACAGGTGACTTCTTTATTTCTTTATATATCTTTTTGATATATTTCTTATTCATGAACATGTAACCATCAACCGGAAGATCAAACCTTGATGAGGAGTCTCCTCGGAAAACGCGCCTCTCAAGCTCTCCATTGGTCTTTACAGTCTTTCTCCAAAATGGAATCCACGATTCAAGGCCAGCCTGATGTGCAAGAATTTCCCGGAGTGTTATATTTCTTTTATTTGAATGCTTAAAAGCTGACCAGTACTCATAGAACGGGACGTCAAGATTGATTTTTTTCTCATCATACAATTTCATGAGTGCTGGCAATGCAGCTGCTACTTTGGTTATCGAAGCCAAATCATACAAGTCACTATCATCAACTCTTACTCGTTTATAATATGTGTGATAGCCATATACTTTATGGAAAATAACTGCCCCATCTCTTGCTACCAACACTTCACATCCGGGGTATGCTTTGTGTTGTAGACCATAATCAACAATTGAATCTATCTCATGATTTAAATATGCAGAATTCACACCTTCTTCTTCTGGAATAGTATAGGCCAGTCTTCCGATAGCCGGGATATTAATACCTGTACCCAAAGAGAACTGGTTTAACTGGACAGACAATTTTCCTTCAGCTCCAATTGCCCCGAAAATAAGCTGTGCAGTCAACTGTTGAGCTAAACGGCCATCCCGATAAGAAAGAACAATTCCCTTAGCTTTTTCAATTCCTTTCAACTTATTGATTGAAAGCGGATTTCCCAAAACAGCTACAAGATTATTCTGATTTTCCATGAGTTGTTGAAAAAACTGAAGCATGGCAGGAGAAAGACCAAAATGCCTTGTGGGAAAAGGACTCTTTTCGTCCAAACCAACTATAACCAAATCATAATTTCGAAGCTTAGAAATAAGCGCACTATCTTTCGAAGAATCACTTTTCACCCAATAGTAATTGTCAATATCAGTATAATTACTCAACATCTTTTGAAATGGAGTTTCCACTGAATCCCCTATGGAAATCACTGCTATTTTGTTGTATTCAGACAGATTTACCGGGATAACACTATCTCTGTTTTGCAAAACAGTTAACAACGCTTTTATTAGCTTTCGGTCCAGGACTTCTGCTTGAGATGTGTTTAAATCCTCACGAAGGTGCGTAGTATCTATAGGTTGATAATGATTTAACCCGCCCCAGTATTTAGCAGCAAGAATTTTTTTGCAACTGTTATTAATTTGCTCCCAGGAAAGCTCTCCTTTTGCCAAAGCCTGTTTGATAGATTGAATCGTAAGCGGAACATTCTCCGTAAACTCAAGAATATCATTTCCAGCCTGAAGTGCTTTTACTTCCACTACACCCGGAGGAAAATATTTTGTCACACCTTTCATATTCAACGCATCTGTAATAACCAATCCCTTGAAACCTAGTTTATCTTTAAGAAGATCTGTGACAATAGGTTTTGATAATGATGAAGCCAAGTGTGGTGTAGGATCGAGTGCCGGAACGTACAAATGAGCCGTCATGACAGCGCCAACTCCAGCATCAATCATCTTCCTGAAAGGAAATAATTCGAGTGTATCTAACCTCTGAATGTTATAAGGAACTACAGGCAAAGTTTTATGTGAATCTTTTCCCGTATCACCGTGACCGGGAAAATGTTTTGCCGTTGCAATAACACCGGCATCCTGTAAACCTCTCATATAAGCAATTCCTTTTTCAGCCACATTTCTTTTGTTCATTCCGAAAGAGCGGAAACCGATAACCGGATTATTCGGATTGTTATTGATATCGACTACCGGTGCAAGATTCATCTGAACACCTATACGCTTTAACTCCCTGCCAATCTCCCGGCCCATTTCATAAATCAAGGAATCGTTTTTAATCGCACCAAGTGCCATCTGATAAGGAAAGTGAATAGTATGCTTTAATCGCATTTTTAAACCCCATTCGGCATCCATAGCTATAAAAAGCGGGACTTTCGATTGGGACTGATAATAGTTTGTTAGTGCAGCTTGTTTATCTGGCGTACCACTAAAGAAGATCAGCCCCCCGATTTTATATTTTCTGATTAAATCCGTGATTTGAACTTCATGTTTTAACCCGCGATTAGAATATGCAGCCACAAAAATTAATTGTCCTATCCTTTCTTCTGGGGTCATTTTCCGGAATACTGAATCAACCCAGTGATTATTCTCGTCTCGCTGAAAAACAGGAACAGCATTGGCAATCTGCGCAACAGCGGGAACACTTTCTAACAAAAAAAAACACATACTAATCAATAAAACCGGTAATTTCTTTTTTTTCATAAAATGACCTTTTCTTATCTGGTTTATAAACTCATTGCATCGAACCGAAATACACCCCCAAAAATCGAATAACAAATGTCCCAATAATTTCATCATCTGTGCCTAAAAAGCTTTAAAAACATAAAAAATTACTCAGGCCATACTCACAAGTAATTATTCAGAATATTTTCAAAACAGCACCGCACATTTTCAGGCTCCTAATTTATAGTTATTACAAATAGATAATCATTCTGCCAAATAATTTCTTATATTCGCATGAATCACAACAAAATAATTCAACATGGACAAGAAAATCATTAAATCCATGGGCTTGATTTCTAAAGAGGAATCGGTTTCCTCAACTGGAATGCTAGCAGATAGTAAATATT